>JAWLGN010000398.1:0-3888 GCA_041685075.1 Bryobacteraceae bacterium | reverse complement strand
GGCTGGCCCAGGACGATGCTTCTGGTCCTCGGATCGTAGGTGGACAGCACGTTGCCGGTTTCCTTCAGCACCGGCCAGTATTCCCAGCGCAGGCCCAGGTTGAGGGTCAACCGCGGCGTCACCTTGTACACGTCGTTCACGTACAGGGCGTAGTCGCGCTCCCGGAGGCTGTACCAGCCGCGGTTCATGTTGTTCTCGTAGTTGAGTACCCCGATGAACAGGTTGGCCATCTCGTGGCCGGTCTTTCCCAACTGGACCGGGTTGGTGGGGGTACTCGCCTGCGCGTCGTACAGCCCCGTTGCCCCGCTGGAGGCGTTGTGGATGCCCTCCACAAACCACTGCTGCGGGAACTGGTTGGACTGGTTGTAGCGGTAGTGATACCCGAACTGCAGCTCGTGCCTGCCGAGCAGCTTGGTGGCGTTGTCCTCGATGACCACGTAGGCCGCGCGATAGTTCTGGGGCGCGTTATTGCGATAGGCGTAGTTGCCCAGCCCGAGAGACTGGATCATCGGGAAGTACGAGGAATTGAACGGGTTCGGCAGCCCCAGGTACTCCTGCCAGGTAGACCCGGAAGGCGGCGCCACCACCGGCGGCTCGTTAAAGTATTTGTTATAGTAGCCGCTCACGTTGAGCTCGTTGAAGAACGTCGGCGAGAAGGTGCGCACGTAGTTCACCGAGAGCGTTTTGGTGGGCGCCCCACCCTGCGTCCAGCCCGTGGCCTCGTTCAGCATCGTCATGAAGCTGAAGGGAGTGCGGTTTTCGCTCCGGTTCTGGGTGTACCGGACATACACGTTGTCCTGGTCCGAGAAGCGGTGGTCCACGCGCGTGGAGACGTTGAAGCTCTTGTTGGTGCCCTTGAACACCCCGTACCAGTTGTTGGCCACCACGGGGTTGTCGGCCGTGGTGGGCATGGGGGTGATGCTGAACAGGTATTCGGCCAGCGGGCTCATGCGCGAAATGGGGATCTTATTGGCGATGCCGCCGTCGCTGAACACCGTGCGCGCGTAGTGGCTTTCCTTGGATCCCGTGCTCCACGGGTCGTAAATCAGCGGCGTGCTGCCGTCGGAGAGCTTCAGGCCGCTGAAATCCCCCTGCCGCATGGCCGCGGTGGGCACGCGGAAGGCCTGGTTCGTCTCGGTAATCTCTCGCCTGCCCTCGAAGGCGGTGAACCAGAATGTCCGGTTCCTGCCATCGTACAAACCGGGCAGATACAGCGGACCGCCGGCGGAGATCCCGTATTCATTGCGCACCAGCTTGGCCGGTTTCGCGTTGCCGTGTTCGCGCCGCCGGGCGACGCCGAAGCCGCTGTTTCTGTGGGTCTCGAAGGCCGTGCCATGGAACTCGTTGGTTCCGCTCTTGGTGGACATGACCACCGTGGCCGGCCGGCTGTACCTGGCCGATGAAGCGTTGGTTTCGACCCGGAACTCCTGGATGGAATCCAGCATATCTTGCATGGTGGCATGGTTGCCCCAGCGGCGATTGATGGAAGGGGCCCCGTCCAGCACGAATTCCATGGACCCTTCGGGAGCGCCGAAGGCGCGCACGTTTTCGATTTCCGGCATCACCGCCAGCAAAACCTTCAGATCGCGCCGGCCGATGGGGAGCTGCTCCACCCGTTCGCGTTCGAGGACGCGCCCCACGGCGCCGCTATCCACCGTAACCATCGGGGTCACGTCGCTCACCTGGATCACCACATTGGTATCGCCGGCCTGCAGCACCGGGTCGATTACCACGTTCTGCTGCACCTGGACGGTGAACGTCGCTTCATACTTGTTCATGCCTGTAAACTCGACGCCGATGCGGTAGGAGCCGGGTGTGACACCCGCGAAGTGGTACCGCCCGGCTTCGTTGGTCCGGGTGGCGGAAGCGACGCCGGTAGCCACGTTCGTGATCGCCACCGGCGCGTTCGGAATGACCGCGCCGGATTGGTCCTGAACCGTGCCGGAGACCGTGCCCGTACTCGCCTGTGGCCAGGCGCAGGTCGCGGCTGCCAGCATCGCCGTTAGCAGAATTATCGATTTCCTCATTCAGCCTTCTCCTGAAGCCTCAGGACCGTCGCGACGCCGTCTAAGAAGCGCCGCACGCGCCGCCGTATGCGCCGCGCAGCCCTGAAGTGAGGCTATGTTATACTTACTCCGGCCGTTTTTCACGCTCGGAACGGCTCGAAACACGGCGTTCGGAACCTCGCGTAACGTGCAAAGCGGTATTGTTAAACGGCGGTTCATGCTCGAAAGACTCGTCAGGTCCGGGGGAGGGCCTCAGCGTCCCGATGCCGCGGCCATTCTGAGGGAGACGGAGCAGATTCTTGCCAGCGCCGCGTTTCGTTCCAGCCGGCGGTCGCAGGAAGTCCTGAGATACTTGGTAGATCATGCTCTGAACGGCGATACGGAAGCGCTGAAGGAGCGCGTCATCGGCCAGGAGGTCTTCGGCCGGCCGTTCGACTACGACACCGGCCAGTACTCCATCGTCCGGGGCAAGGTCAACGAGGTCCGCAAGCGGCTGGCGCAGTATTTCGACGAGGCCGGCGGGGCCGCGGCCGTGCGAATCGAGATTCCGGTCGGCTCGTACGTGCCGGAGTTCCACACGATCAGTCCCGCGGCGCCGGCTCCTCCCGGCACTTCGCGGCGCCCGATTCTCCTCTCGGCCGTGATTACCGCCGTGGTTGTGGGGCTGCTGGCGCTGGCGGCCTACTTCGGCGCGGGCCGGGAACCCTCCCCATTCGACGCTTTCTGGCAGCCGTTCCTCGAAAGTCCGAAAAACGTCATGCTTTGCGTGGCGCATCCCAGGGTGTACAACATCTACGGCTCCGAGGTGGACGACCTGGTGGTGTCCTATCGCGGGCAAACAGCGCAGCGGGCTTCCGGCTACCCGGCGCCCCGCCGGTTGGACGTTGTGATTATCCCGGATGCCCATAACTTCGTCGGGGTCGGGGACGCCTACGCCATCGGCCAGCTCTTCGGGCTGTTCAAGGCGCGGAACAAGAGCCCTCAGATCCGGCGCGGCAACGACATGTCGTTTGCGGAACTGCGCAGCGCGCCCTCGGTCCTCATCGGCGGCTTTTCCAACCAATGGTCGCTGTCGCTGCTGAACGAGTTGCGGTACGTTCCGGACAGCACGCCGCCGGGTTTGCGGATTCACGACCGCAAGGAGGGGAAGCAGATTGCGGCGCTGGCGCCGTTCCGCGACGGCCTGCCCCATACGTACGTGGATTACGCGATCATCTCCCGGCTGGTGCGCTCACGGACCGGCGAGGCGCTGCTCGGCGTGGTGGGCATCTCGCACTACGGCACCATGGCGGCGGCGGAACTGGTGGCCGATTCGGCGGCGTGGAGCAGCACGCTGGCGGAGGTCTCCGGCTGGTCCGCGGCGAAGAACTTACAGGTGGTCTTGCGCGTCAACGTCATCATGCGGGCGCCGGAGAAGCCCGAGGTGATCGCCTCGCACGTGTGGTAGCGTCTTCCGGGCGCCTGCTATGCAGGCACCACTGCGGCGCTGATGGGGCGCGAGCCTACCGGAATGAGGGTAAACAGCGGCGGAGCCGTGTAGCGGCGGGTCCGTCCGTCGGCGGTGATCCGCAGGGAGCGGATGCGCAGCACCGCCAGGTCGCCGGAGCCGCGGTTCAGCACCAGGGCGTACTGGCGGTCGGGCGTAAAGAGGATCTGGCCCGGATCGGCCCCCACACCCGCGACAGCCACCAGCTTGCGGGTTTCGATGTTCAAGACCGTTACGGTGGCGGACTGCGGGTTGGCGACGAACAGGTAATCGGGGTCGGTCGAGGCAGCCATGTTCTCCGGGCCGTGACCCGCCAGGATGGTTTCGGCGACCTCGGTGCTGTAGGGGAAGATAATGGAAACGGCATCGCGCCCGGGACCGGAGACGAACAACTGG
>JAWLGN010000397.1:0-3907 GCA_041685075.1 Bryobacteraceae bacterium | reverse complement strand
AAGGCGTTCACCCGCGGGTTGAGGCGGCGGATGGTGTCGAAGGCGGCGGCAGTCAACTCCGCGCAGGAGACCCGGCGGGCGCGCAGGAGGGCGGCGGCTTCCCGGAGGGTCATGCCCGCTCCTCCTCCGCACGGAACGTGACGGCGGGTTCGACGTCTTCGGGAATGGCGGCCGCCAGCGGGCGGAAGGCGTCTTCGAGCGCCTCCAGCACGGCCGCGATGCGTGCCGCCTCGGCTTCGGGGAGTTCCAGCCCGCGGGCCTCCGCGATCTTCTTCCAGTCGCTCATCCGTTCAGGATACGGTATCGGGAGACGGCCCGGAAACCCGGGATTGGGCGGCCCAGTGCGCGCCCGCCAGAATGATCATGGCCACGATGAAGCTCCACAGCAGAATGGTGGCGGAGTTGTAAAAGACGCCGTACTCGCGGCGAAGCTTCTCGCCGAATAGCGGCCACACCAGCAGTTGGACGTACTTCAGCGCTTCGAGCACCAGCCCCACCATGATGGCCACCGGCGCCACCTTACGGGCTTCCACCTTGCGATTGGGCAGCAGCCAATAGATGAAGAAGAGCGCCAGGATGGAGATGGGCAGGGCGGCCAGCTTGAACAACACCACGTTGATCCAGCTCTCGATGGCGCCCCACTGTCCGGCCCACTGGCTCACCCAGGCCTGGTTGGTGGCGGTAAGCATGAGGGAGAGCAGCGCCAGGCCGCCGCAGAGGAAGATCATCCCCAGGCTGATCAACTGGTTGCGCAGATAGCTGCGGTTCTCCTTGACGCCCCAGGCGCGGTTCAGCGCCACCTCCAGCGGCTCGAAGATGCCGTTGGCCGTAATCAGCAGCACCACCATGGAAGTGACCTGGAGACTGCCCCGGAACTGGATGTTGCGGCGGATGAAGGCGCCCACTTCGCCCGGAAGAAAATCGTTCAGCGCCAGGTAGATGGCTTCCACGGCGGCGGGCCAGCGGAGAACATCGCGGCAGAAGGTGAGGATCACGATCAGGAAAGGATAAAAGGAGAGCAGCACGCAAGCCGCCACCGCCAGCGCATAGACGTGGGCCTCGGTTTCGGCAAGATAGCTCAGGGTGGGCCGTACCCGCTGGTAGCGTCCCGTCCAGGGCGATGGGGGGATGGGGGTGAAGAGGCTCATCGACGCGTGGTTAATTTCAGATTACGCCATCGGGGGGAGGGCGTGCGGTAAGATGCTCCCAAATGAAAGCGGCCTTTCTGATTCTGCTATGCGCGGGGATGGCCTGCGCGTCCGGCCACGGGCTGCGTTTCGACACCCCGGCTCAACGGTGGGATGAGGCCCTGCCATTGGGCAACGGCATGTTGGGCGCGCTGGTGTGGGGCGATGGGCAGCCCCTGCGGATCTCCGTAGACCGCGCCGACCTCTGGGACCTGCGGCCCGTTCCCGAATTCCACTCCGAGGAGTACAACTTCGAGCAGGTGCGCCGCTGGCACGAGCAGGGGCGGCACGCCGATGCCGTGCGGCTGCTGGAAGATCCCTACAGGCGACCCGCGCCCACCAGGCTGCCCGCGGGCCGTATCGAGATCTCCGTCCCGGCCCCGGCCAGCTTCGAGCGAACGGAACTGGACGTCGAAACCGCCACGGCCCGGATGCACTTCACCGGCGGCGGGCGGTTCGAAGCGATCGTGCACGCCACCGAGGCGGTGGGGATCGCGCGCTGGAAGGGGCCGGCAGGGGCGGCGGTGCGGCTCGTCGCGCCACCCTTCGGCCAGGCGCCGGAGAAGTTCGTCAGCCAGGACATGTCCTCCGGGCCGCTCTCGGGGCTGGGCTATCCCGCGCCGGTCGAAACCGCGGGCGACGGCTGGCGCGCTTACACGCAGGAGGGCTGGGGCGGGTTCCGCTTCGCCGTGTACACCGCGTGGCGGGGGTCGGCCGCGGGAGAGTGGCTGCTCACCTGGTCGGTAGCCTCCAGCCGCGAAGGTTCCGACCCGTTGCGGCTGGCGCGCGAGCGCGCCCGGCGCGCCCTGGAGGCGGGCTATGAAAAGATGTTCGCCGGACACCGCGAGTGGTGGCAAGGCTACTGGAGCCGCGCGTCGGTGCGGCTGCCCAACCCGGTTCTCGAGCGGCTTTGGTACCTGGAGCAGTACAAGTTCGGCTCCGCAAGCCGCCGCGGCGCCCCGCCCATCACCCTGCAAGCCGTGTGGACCGCCGATAACGGCCAGATCCCGCCCTGGAAGGGAGACTATCACCACGACCTGAACACCGAGATGAGCTACTGGCCCTGCTACGCCGGCAATCGCCTGGAAGAGGGCCTGGCGTTTCTGGACTGGCTGTGGGAGACGAGGGCGGCGGCCTTCGACTGGACCCGGCGCTTTTTCCGCCTGCCCGGGCTGAACGTTCCCATGACCGCCGATCTCGATGGGAGGCAGATGGGCGGGTGGCGCCAGTATACCCACTCCGCTACCACGGCGGCGTGGCTGGCGCAGCATTTCTACCTGCACTGGAAGTACAGCGGCGACCGCGTTTTCCTGCGCGAACGCGCCTACCCCTACCTGCACGACGCGGCCGTGTTTCTGGAGGCCTACTCGGCCCCGCGCGACGCGCACGGCAGGCGCACCTTCCCGCTCAGCTCCTCCCCGGAGATCCACGACAACCGGCCGGAGGCATGGTTCAGCATCCCCACCAACTACGACCTGGCGCTGAGCCGCTGGTTGATGGGCGCCGCCGCGGAGCTGGCCGGGGAATTGGGGCTGGCCGGCGACGCGCGGCGCTGGAAGCAAGTGCTGGCCGAACTGCCGGAGCTGGTTCTGGGGGAGGACGGCCGCCTGCTGGTGGCCCGGGACCACCCCCTGCCGGAGTCCCACCGGCACTTCTCTCACCTGATGGCTATCCACCCGCTGGGCCTCATCGACTGGTCCGACGGTCCCGAGGCGCGCCGCACTATCAGCGCATCGCTGGCGGAACTCGAGCGCCTGGGTACGAGCCTGTGGACCGGCTACAGCTTCTCCTGGCTGGCCAACCTGGCCGCGCGAGCCCGCGACGGCAGCAGGGCCGAACGCGCGCTGGAGATTTTCGCGGAAGCGTTCACTTCGCGCAACAGCTTCCATGTCAACGGCGATCAGAGCGGCAAAGGCTACTCCCGTTTCCGCTACAGGCCGTTCACCCTGGAAGGCAACTTCGCTGCCGCCTCGGCCATCCAGGAGATGCTGCTGCAGACCCAGCGGGACCTCATCGTGATCTTCCCCGCGGTGCCCCCCGGGTGGAAGAACGCGGCCTTCACCACCCTGCGGGCGCAGGGCGGTTTCCTGGTTTCCGCGGAACGGAAGAACGGCGCGACCGCGCGGGTGGAAATCGTGGCCGAGCGAGGCGGCAAGTGCCGCATCCTCTCCCCGTTCAGCGGAAAGGAGATGGCCGTCGAGATGAAACCGGGCGAACGGAGGGTGCTGGCGCCCTAACAGGACGGTCCTTTAGGCCACAGGTGGGGCTCTCGAAGCGGCGGTTTCGGGGCTGCCAAGTTCGCTATTCTAGAGTTCTGGAGTAACAGCTTGCGAAGAATTCTGCTCGCCTTCAAGTCATTCTTTCTCATTCTGTTTCGCGGCACGCTCTCGGATGCGGTACTGGACCGCCTGGGCCTGGTGCGGCGCGAGGAGGGGCCCGCCGCCGCGCCCGAGCCGGTAGCGCGCGCGGAAGACGGCGCCCTCCAGATGCTCGGCATCCTGCAACGCGATTCGCGCCTGATCGATTTCATCATGGAGGACATCTCCTCCTACTCCGATGAGCAGGTGGGGGCGGCAGTGCGCAGCCTGCACAGCCAGTGCCGCGACTCGCTCACCCGCTATTTGAAGCTCCAGCCGGTCATCGACGGCGTGGAGGGCACCTTCACCCACACACCGGCGGCCGAACCCGGGCTGGTGAAGCTCATCGGCAACGTGCCGGCG
>JAWLGN010000057.1:0-22206 GCA_041685075.1 Bryobacteraceae bacterium | reverse complement strand
CTCGGCTTTCTGTTCGTGCTGGCGCGCGTAGCCGGGATCTTCGTCTTCGTGCCGCTGCCGGGCATACGGAAAGGCGTGGATTTGGCGCGCATTGTACTGGCACTGGGCTTCACCCTGGCGCTCTATCCCGTGTGGCCCGCGGTAGCGGCGGAGGCGCCCCTGGGTACCATCGCGTTCGGGCTGGTGGCGGAGGCGGCCCTGGGGGTCACGATCGGGCTGACGGTGGCCTTCCTGCAAGAGGCCTTCCTGGTGGGGGTCCAGATGGTCGCCATGCAGGCGGGCTTCGCGTATGCCTCCATGATCAACCCCTCCACCGAGAGCGATACCTCGGTGCTGCTGGTCTTTGCGGAGTTGACCGCCGGGCTGCTGTTCTTTGCCCTGGGTCTCGATTTGGAAGTGATGCGGGGGCTGGCGGCTAGCATCGAAACCTGGCCGCCGGGCGCCTTTGTGATCTCGCGCCCCATGGCCGGCGCGGTGACCTCGCTCGGCAGCGTGATGTTCTCGACCGGCGTCCGGCTGGCCTTTCCGGTGGTGGCGCTGCTGACCCTGGTGGATCTTTCGCTGGCGCTGCTGGGCCGCCTGCAGCCCAAGATGCAGCTCCTCATGCTGGCCTTTCCGGCCAAGATGCTGGCCGCCCTGGTGGTGCTGGCCTGGGTGGCGGTGCTGATGCCGCGGCTGTTCGGCGGCGCCGCGGCCCGAATGCTCGGCACGCTGCGGGGCGTGGTGGGAATGTAGCATGGCCGGCCAGGGACAAAAGACCGAAAAACCCACCCAGCAGCGCATCCGCCGCGCCCGCCGGGAGGGGCAGTTTCCGGTCTCCCGCGAGTTCGTCGGGGCGATGCAGTTCCTGGCCTTCGTGGCGCTGCTGGGCGCCTGGGGGCCGGGGTGGATGACGGGGATCGAAAAGCTGGGCCGCGCCCTCATCCTGCATGCCTTCGGCACCGTGGACGACGCCGCCGCGGTGAGGCTGGGGCGCGAGCTGCTGGGGCGCTGCTTTTTGCTCTTGGCGCCGGCCGGAGCGGTGCTGCTGGTGTCCACCCTGGCGGTGCAACTGGCCACCACCGGGCTGGGCCTCAGCGGCAAAAAACTGGCGCCCGATATCAAGCGGCTCAACCCGCTCCAGCGCCTGCGCCAGTTGCCTAACGAAAACCTCACCGGGCTGGTGCAGTCGGCCCTGCTGCTGCCCATCTTTCTCGGCGCCGTGTGGGTGGTGGCGCGCGACAACCTGGACCGCTTCATGACCCTGCCGCTCCAGCCCGTGCGGGCCGGTGCCCACGAAGCCGGCAGCGCCGTAGTGGCCCTGTTCTGGAAGGCCGCGGGCGTCTTCCTGCTGTTCGGCTGCGTGGATCTTGTCCGCCAGCGCCGCCGCTGGCTGAAGCAGTTGCGCATGACCAAGCAGGAGGTCCGGGAGGAACTGAAAGACCTGGAGGGCAACCCGCAGGTGAAGGGCCGCATCAGGCGCCTGCAGCGCGACTTCGCCCGCCGCCGCATGATGCAGGCGGTGCCCAGCGCCACCGCCGTGGTGGTCAACCCCACGCATTACGCGGTAGCCATCCGCTACGCCATGGCCTGGATGCCGGCGCCGGTGGTGGTGGCCAAGGGCCGCAACTACCTGGCGCGGCGCATCCGCGAGCGCGCCCAGCAGCACGGTATCCCCATTGTGGAGAACCCGCCGCTGGCGCAGGCGCTCTACAAGTCCGCCGAAGTGGGACAGCAGATCCCCGCGCACCTCTACCGCGCGGTGGCCGAGATCCTGGCCTACATCTATCGGCTCATGAAAGGCCGGCTGCCCGGCCAGTGAGGAAATCATGTCCACGACCGCCACCACAGCACCCCGGCTCAACAGCGCACGGTCGCTCGCGCTCGAAAACCTGCGGGAGGTGGCGGTGCCGGTGGCGGTGCTGGCGGTCATCCTGGCGTTGATCACGCCGGTGCCGGCGGTCTTGCTGGACGTGCTGATCGTGGCCGACATCATGCTGTCGGTAGTGGTCCTGATGGTGGCGATGTACATCGCCCGGCCCGTCGAGTTCAGCGTTTTTCCGAGCACCCTGCTGCTGCTGACGCTCTTCCGGCTGGCGCTGAACGTCTCCTCCTCCCGGCTGATTCTGCTGCACGGCGATACCGGGACGGCGGCCGCGGGCCACGTTATCGAGGCCTTCGGCACCTTCGTGGTGGGGGGCAACTACATCGTCGGCTCGGTGCTGTTCCTGGTGCTGATCGCCATCCAGTACGTGGTGATCAACCACGGGGCGGTGCGCATCTCGGAGGTGACCGCGCGCTTCACCCTGGACGCGCTGCCGGGCAAGCAGATGTCCATCGACTCGGACCTCAACGCGGGGCTGATCGACGAGGCCGAAGCGCGCCAGCGCCGCAAGCAACTGGCGGCGGAGGCGGAGTTCTACGGCGCCATGGACGGGGCCTCGCGCTTCACCCAGAGGGACGCCGTGGCGGCCATCCTGATCACCGCCATCAACATCGTGGCGGGCTTCCTGATCGGAGTGCTGCAACACGGCATGAACTGGGCCGAGGCGCTGGCCACCTACACGGTGCTGACCATAGGGGACGGCCTGGTGACGGTGGTGCCGGCCCTGATGGTCTCGGTCTCCGGCGCGCTGATCGTTACCCGTACCAGTTCCGACGCGCGGCTGAGCGCGGACTTCCGCGGCCAGGTCTTCGGCCGTGCCGAGCCGCTGCTGCTGGCCAGCGGAATCCTTTTCCTGGTGGCGCTCCTGCCCGGGCTGCCCAAGCTGCCCTTCCTGGCGCTGGGGGGCGGGCTCGGAGCCGCGGCCTGGCGGATGCGCCGGGCGGCCACCGTGGTCCGCGCCGCCGAGACCAAACCCGCGGCCCCGCGCGAGGACTTCGAAAGCCTGATGCGCGTCGAGCCCCTGGCCGTCGAAGTGGGGCTGGGACTGGTCCGCATGGTGGAGGGCGGGCCCAACTCCCCGCTGTTGCGGCGCATCGCGGGCATCCGCCGCCAACTGGCCGCTGATCTGGGCTATCTATTGCCGCCGGTCAAAGTCGCCGATAATCTCTCGTTGCGCGCCATGGAGTACACGGTCTTGCTGAAGGGAGCCGAGATCGCCCGCTACGAACTGCCGCAGGGATGCGAACTGGCCATCGCGGCGGGAGCCACCACGGCACCGGCCGGAGGCACCGCTACCCAGGAGCCTGCCTTCGGGCTGCCTGCCTGGTGGGTGCCCGTCGAGCGGGCCGAGGCGGCGCGGGCGGCCGGCTACACCGTGGTCGATCCGGTGAGCGTCCTGGGAACGCATCTCGCGGAACTGATCCGGCAGTACGCCCACGAACTGTTCTCGCGCCAGGACACCAAGAAGCTGCTGGACCGCGCGGCCGCCGAAAATCCCAAGCTGGTCGAAGACGTGGTGCCCAAGCTGCTGCCCATGGCCACGGTGCAGCGGGTACTGCAAAACCTGCTGCGCGAGCGCGTCTCGATCAAGGACGCGGTTTCCATTCTGGAGGCCCTGGGAGAGGGCGCCGCGGCCACCCGCAACCCTGTGCTCCTGACCGAATACACCCGCCAGGCCATCCGGCGCATGGTGGTGCGGCCGTATCTGAATGCCGCGGGCGACCTGGCGGCCTACTTTCTCGATCCGGCCATCGAACAGTCGGTGGAGTCGGCCGTGGAGCACGGAGAGCAGTCCAGCCACGCGGCTCTGGCGCCCCAGACCATGCGGGACATCCTGGACCGGCTGGGCCGCAAGCTGGGCTCGCCGGACGGTCCTGTGGTGGTGGTTACCAGCACCGGGGCGCGTCATTTCCTGCGGCAGATCGCGGAGACCTCTCTCAAGAACGTGGTGTTTCTGTCGCACGCGGAAATCCCGCCCGGCATTCGGGTGGTGCCGCTGGGGACCATCCAGTGATGGGGAATCGAGGCCTGGGGAGCGAGCCGGTTCGGGCAGCGAAGGAAACGTATGAAGATCAAGTCCTATTACGCCAAGACGACGGCGGCGGCCATTGAGCAGGCGCGCCGGGAGTTAGGGGCCGAGGCGGTGATCGTGCAGTCCCGCCGCGCCGCCGAGGAGCACCGCCACCTGGGCGAACACGAGGTGGTGGTGGCGCTGCTCGACGGCGAGCAGGAGCCGGCGGCCAAGGCCGCGCCTCCTGAGCCGGCCCCCGCGCGCCTGACCGCGGAGATGGCGGAGTTGCGCCGCCAGTTGGAGATGATGCGCCGCACGATTTCGAGCAACCTGCTGGCGGCTCCGCGCTGGCCGGCGGCCGATGCCGGACTGGCCGAGGCCTTCTCCGCGCTGGTGGCCGAGGAGGTGGATCCGGACCTGGCGCGCGACATCGTGGACTCTGCCGGCGCGCCCGCCCGCTCCCTGCGCGCTGAACTGGAAGGCCGTATCCGGAGCCATCCGGCGCCCGCCCTCGAGGGGGGAAAAGCGCTGGCGCTGGTAGGCCCGCCGGGCAGCGGCAAGACCACTACCCTGGTGAAGCTGGCGATCACCCGCGGGTTGGCCAGGCGCCGCCCCGTCGAGCTGCTCTCGATCGACAACTACCGGGTGGGAGGGGCCGCGCAGTTGCAGCATTACGCCGCCATCCTGGGGGCGGGCTTCCGCGCCGTGGAGACCGTGGGGGCGCTGGCACAGGCGCTCGAGGCGTGCCGCGCGAAGAGCCTCGTGCTCATCGACACCCCCGGCTACGGCAGCCGCGAACTGGACTGGGCCGGCGAGCCGGCCGCGTTTCTGGCCGCCCGAACCGATATCGATACCCACCTGGTCCTAACGGCTTCGATGAAATCCGCCGATCTGGGGCGTGTGGCCGAACAATACGAAATCTTCCGGCCGGCCAACCTGCTGTTTACCAGGCTGGACGAAACCGAATCGATCGGTTCGCTCTACTCGCTGGCCGCGCGCACGGGAAAGCCGTTGTCGTTTTTCGGCACCGGCCAGCAGATTCCCGAGGACCTGGAGCCTGTAGAGGCTGCCCGCGTGGTGGACCGCCTGCTGTCGCGCGTGCCACTGGCGCGCGCCGCCTGAGCGGGGGGAGATGGGAAACTGCGCCATGGCGCATCGCTATTACACGGCAGGTACGGCGGAATCCGCCGCCGATGAGCGGGAACGGCTCATCCTGGAACACCTGCCGCAGGTATGGCTGATTGCGCGGCGCATCCACGCGCGGGTGCCGGAGTGCGTGGCACTGGAGGACCTGGTCTCGGCGGGAACCATCGGGCTGATTGCGGCCATCGATCATTTCAACGCCGGCCACAACGTCAAGCTGAAGACCTACGCGGAGTACAAGATCCGGGGCGCTATCCTGGACAGCCTGCGGGAGCTGGACTGGGCCTCGCGTCAGAAGCGCCGCAAGGCCAAGCAGGTGGAAGCGGCCATCGCCGCGGCGGAGCAGAGGCTGCAGGGCGCCTCGGGCGAGGAAGAGATCGCCGCCGAGATGGGGCTGACGCTGGAGCAGTATCACAACCTGCTGGTGGAGATCCAGGGGCTCGACCTGGGGCCCGCCTGGATCGCCGAGGACGACGGGCGCGATCCCATCAACGAGGCCGCCGGCAGCGAGGAGTCCTCCCCGGCCCGGCAGGTGGAGCGCGCCCAGTTGGAAGAACTGCTGGCCGAAGGCATCCAACGCATACCGGAGACCGAGCGCACGGTGCTCAGCCTGTACTACCTGGAGGAGATGACGCTGCGAGAGATCGGAAGCATACTGAACCTGCACGAGTCGCGCATCTCGCATTTGAAAGCGCAGGGCATACTGCGGCTGCGCACGTACATGCGCAAGCTGTGGCCCGGGCGGGGCGGGGTATAGGCGATGAACGACGCGCGGGAAAATCAACGGGCGGCATGGCTCATCCGGCAGTGGACCACGGCGCTGGCCCGCCTGATCGAGACCATGGCCGGGGAGCTGCCGAAAGTGGAGTGGCAGCCGGCGCCGCCGGGGGCGGACCTGTCGCTGCAATCGGCCGCACTGGCAGCCCGCCACGGCGCGGTTCTGTGGTGGGAGCAGTCTTTCAACGCGGCTCCGGAGGCGCACTTCTGGGTTGGCGCGCCGGAAAGCACGTGGTCGCCGCTGGGCGCTCAAATTCTGAAAGCCGCCGGGGTTGAGGAGGCCGATCCAGCCGAAGTCCGCAGCACCTGGCTCGAGCTGCTGGGCCAGTCGCTCGACCAACTGGCGGGCGCCGTGGGGTCGCAGCTTCACAGGGAGGTGACCTGCCCGGATCGCAACGAGCGCACCAATCCACCGCCCGCAAGCGAGTTCTTCACGGTGGAGCTGCAACTGGAGGGAGGGGCGCTGCCGCCGCTGCTGGCGGTGCCGGGCGACTCGCTCTCCGGCGTGCTGGCCGATCCGCACGCGCCCGGCGAAACGGCCCTGGCTCCGGCGGTCCCCGGTGCCGCGGCGCCGCATGCCGCTCCCAACCGCATGCTCGACCTCCTCCTTGACGTCGAGCTGCCGGTCAGCATCTCTTTCGGCCGCACGCACCTGCCCCTGAAGGAAACCCTCAAGCTCACCACAGGCTCCATCGTGGAGCTGAATCGCGCGGTGACCGAACCGGTGGACGTCATCGTGAACAACTGTGTGATCGCGCGCGGCGAGGTGGTGGTGATCGAGGGCAACTACGGAGTGCGAATCCGCGAGATCGTCAGCCGCCAGGAGCGGCTGCGCAACTTGAGGTAACCATGCAGGAATGGATGAACAACCCGCTCACGCTCTACGGGCTGGTGGCGGTGGGGCTGACGCTTTCGCTGGCCCTGTTCCTCACCCTGAAGCTGGAAGTGGGGGCGCTGGCGCATCGCGCGCGGCGCGAACGCGAAGCCACGGAGGCGGAGGCCGAGGCGGCCCGGAAGGAAGCCGCCGAGATGCGGGAGATGCTGGCCCGGCTGGAGGTTTCGTTGAAGGAACTCGAACAGGCGAGCTGCCAGGCGCCGCCCCCGCCGCTCCCGCGTCCGGGTATCAACATCGCCCAGCGCAGCCAGGTATTGCGCCGCCACCGCGCGGGGGAAGATCCCGCGGCCATCGCGGCCACGCTGGGGCTGCCGCTGGCCGAGGTCAACCTCCTGCTCAAGATCGACCGCCTGGCGCCGGCCGGGCTATAGGCCGCCGCCGAATCACGTACCAGTGAACTCCAGGTAACAATCCGGTAACATCGGGTCTGTAGATTCGAACCAGCCGATCTCGGTGAGTTCATCGTTGAAGGAGCACGAATCATGCAGACGAAGTATCTGGCCCTGACGATCCTGGCAGTGTCGCTGCTCGTCCGGCCCGCCGCCGGTGAGAATCCGGCCGACCTGCTGCAAAAGGGAATCTACAACCAGGAGACCGTGGGGGATCTCGACGCCGCCATCCGGATCTACAGGCAGGTGGTCGCGTCCTCGGCCGCCTCCCGTGAATATGCCGCCCAGGCCCAGTTTCGCCTGGGCGTCTGCCTGCTCGGCAAGGGCGAAACCGCGGAAGCCCGCAAGGCTTTCGAGCAGCTCGTGAAAGACTACCCCGAGCAGAAGGAACTGGTGGCCCGAGCGCGCGAACACATCCCCGCGGATTTCAAGCTTCTGCCGGCCCCCTGGACGGACGGCGAACAGCTCGAGTACGAGATGAAGACGGCAGCCGGCCTGACGATGGGGGCCATGGTCCTCACGGTGGAACCGAATGCTCCCCGTCCCGGGAACGTGGTCTTCGAGAACCGCACGTACACACCAACGGGACCCACGCAGGGCAGTCGCGTCGAAGTGGAGCGAGACTCCATGCAGCCGGTCGCGCTCTCCTACTTCAACATGGCGTTCGGGAAGACAAGCATCCGGTACGAGGGCCGGCAGGCGCGCGTCGAGGTTCCGGGCAAGCCGCCCGCCACCATCCCGCTGGATGGGCCGACGTTCGACAACGAGGAAGTCCTGTACTTGGTCCGGCGCCTGCCGCTCGAGGCGGACTACAAGGGCACGCTGCCGATCATTTCTCCCATGGGAGTACCGGTCAAGCTCGAAATCGCGGTACTGGCAACCGAGGACGTGGAGGTGCCGGCGGGCAAGTTCCGCTGCCACAGATTCGAGTTTGGGGGCATCCCACAGACCTACTGGATCGCCACCGAAGAGCCGCGGCCGATTGTGAAGATCGGAGTCGGCGCGATATCGATCGAGCTGGCCTCCGCCGGTCGGGTGGACCCGCTCACCCCTGTCGAGTACCGCGACGCCAAAACGGGCCTGACCTTTACCGCCGCGCCCCGGTGGATCATGATGCCAAACCCCCTGATGCAGGCGGTCGACGAGACCTCCGTCCAGATGTTCGACCCGGAGATGAAGGCCGCGGTCGCGCTGTGGGGGAAGAAGAGTTCCCGCGACCCCGCCGATATCGCCCGGCAACTTCGAGAAGCAGTGGATGCCAAGCAGAAGTCGCGCCAGGCGGCTCTCAAGGACTACCGGGTGCGCCCGGAGAGCATCCAGCCGCGCCAGATCGGCGGGCAACAGGCGCTGAGCTGCATCGCCGATTACAGCGATCCGATGCTCAAGCGCCCGATGGTCGAGTACCTGGTCTGGGTGTATTCGGCCCAGACCGCCTGCCAGTTCTTTGCGCGCGTCTCCGCCTCCGATTTCGAGGAGTTCCGCAAGCGCTTCGACCCAATCGTGGAAACCGTAAGATTGCAGTAGGCGGAGAGAGGTGGCGCTCGGAATCAAACTCGGAGCTGCGGGCCGCGACCACGGGTCGTGGCCCGTGCTGCTGGTCTTGCTGCTTGCGGTCCTGGCGCCCACTGCGTGCGTGTTGTGGTTCATGAACGAGGCCGTGGAGAGCCAGCAAGAAGCCGCCCGTTTGAAGCTGGCCGAGGCGTACCGCGGGCAATTGGCGCTGATGCGGGACCGCCTGGAGTCGTACTGGGCGCAGCGCGCCGGGGAATTGGACCGCCTGGCAGGGACGATGGATGGCGCTGCCGCCTTCGCCGCCGTGGTCCGGTCAGGCGCGGCCGACTCGGCCATCTGTTTCCACCGCGATGGCCAGCCGTCCTACCCCACGCCGCTTCCCCCGCCGGCCTTCGTGGAACCGCGCACGGGCATGTGGGCAGAGGCGCGCTCCCTTGAAAGCACGGACCTGGCAAGGGCTGCGGAGGCCTATGCTGCAATAGCGGCGGGCGAGAAAGAACCGGCTGCGGCCGGCCGGGCGGTGCAGGCGCAGATCCGCTGCCTCATGCAGAGCGGCCGGGAGGAGGCCGCCCTTCAGATCATCGAACAGCAGTTTCGCGATGCCCGCCTCTCGCGGGCGCGCGATCCGCAGGGCCGGCTCATCGCTGCCGACGCCCAGCTTCTGGCTGCGCAGATCGGGCGCCGCCGCGGTTCGTGGCTTCCGGCCGCGCGCCGCCTGGAAAAGCTGGTGAACGATTACGCCTCCCCCATGCCCTCTGCGCAGCGCGTCTTCCTGATGGAAGAGCTGCGCTCGCTGGGAGCCTTCCAGTTCGCCACCTACGAAGCTGAGCGGCTGGCCGCCGCCGTTCTGGTTGCCGAACGGGCGCGGCCCGGCGAACCGGCCCTGAGGCGGAGCGCGGTTCCGGGCCTCTGGCGGCTCTCCTCGCCAGCCGGGCGCGCGATCGGGCTGTACCGCGAGGAAACCGTGCTGGCGGCCATGCAAGGCGCGCTCGCCCCAGAGGCGCCCTCGCAGGACGTGGCTTTTGAGGCCGTGCCGCCGGGCGCAGCCACGGCTGGATGGGACGAATCCATCCCCGCGGGCCGCACTCTGCCCGGCTGGCAGATCGCCATGACCATCGGCGGCGACGCACTGTTTGCCGGCGCGGCGCGACGCCAGATGCAGTCCTACCTTTGGGTGGGCTTCCTGGCGATCGCCGCCATGGCGGTGCTGGCGGTAATCGTGGCGCAGGCGCTGCGGCGGCAGATGCGCCTGGCGCGCCTTAAGACCGACCTGGTGGCAGCCGTCTCCCACGAACTCAAGACCCCGCTCGCCTCCATGCGTCTGCTGGTGGACGCCTTGCTCGACGAGGGACAGTTCGAGCCGCGGAAAACCCGCGACTACCTGGAACTGGTGGCACGGGAGAACGTGCGGTTGAGCCGCCTGATCGACAACTTCCTCGCCTTCTCCCGCATGGAGCGCAACCGGCACCGGTTTGAGTTCACCCTCACCGCCGCCGCCGAAGTTGTGAAGGCCACCGAGGAGGCCCTGGCGGACCGTTTCCGCGCAGCCGGCGTGCGGCTGGAAGTTGACGTGGCTCCGAGGCTCCCGGCCATCCGGGCGGATGCCGATGCTCTGGTCACCGCGCTGCTCAACCTGCTCGATAACGCCTACAAGTTCACCGGCGAGGAGAAGGATCTTCGCTTGCGCGCTTTCGCGGCGGAGGAACGCGTGGCCTTTGCCGTCGAAGACAACGGCATAGGGATTCCCGCCCGCGAGCGCAAGCGCATTTTCCGGCGCTTCTACCAGGTGGACCGAAGGCTCGCGCGCAGCACGGGCGGCTGCGGGCTGGGCCTGAGCATCGTGGATTACATCGTGCGCGCGCACGGCGGCGAGGTGCGGGTGGAGAGCCGGCCAGGCGGAGGCAGCATCTTCACCCTGCTGCTGCCGGCCGCGGTAAACGCCAGGGGAGCGGCGGCATGAGCGGCGGCCGCATCCTCATCGTGGAAGACGAGCCGGCGCTGGTGCGCGGCCTCAAGGACACCTTCGCCGCCAAGGGGTTCCACGTCGTGACCGCCGCGGACGGCGAAGCGGGGCTCGAACTGGCGCTCTCCTCGCCGCCGGACCTGATCCTGCTGGACATCATGCTCCCCAGGGTCAACGGTTACGAGGTCTGCCGCGCGCTGCGGGAGCACGGCATGGAGATGCCCATCATCATGCTCACCGCCAAGGGGCAGGAGGAAGACATCATCCTCGGGCTGAACATCGGCGCGGACGATTACGTGACCAAGCCGTTCAAGATTGGCGAGCTGGTTGCCCGGGTCAACGCGTTTCTGCGGCGGCGCTCGGCGGGTGAAACCGACATCTTCCGCTTTGGGGAGTTCATGCTTGACCCCGGCGCCCACAAGCTGTTCCGCAACGGCGCCGAAGTGCAGCTCACCGCCAAGGAGTTCCGCCTGCTGGCCTACATGGCGGCGCGCCCGGGCCGCGCGCTGGCGCGCAACGATATACTGAACGCCGTCTGGGGCAGTTCCGTAATCGTGACTCCTCGCAGCGTGGACCGCTGCGTCACCACCCTGCGCGCCAAGATTGAACCCGACCCGCACAGCCCCACCTACATCCACACCATCCGGGACGTGGGCTACCGCTTCGAGCCGGGCGATGCCACGGCCTGACCCTGCTGCCGCCGTGGGGTAGAATCGCGATAACGGAATTCGACCATGCGAGCCTCACGTAGAGATTTCCTTCGCTCGGCGGCCGTGGCCGGGCTGGCTCCGGGAGTCGCGCCGGCGGCGCCGGTGGCGTTTCCCTCCGAGCTTCCCAGCGAGCGGGTGTTGTTCCCGCAACCCGCCGGCGGTGCCGTTGCGGCCATTACGCCTCCGGGCTTCGCGTGGTGGCGCGCCGAGGGCGCCGCGGCCTATCGCCTGACGATTCTGGACCGCACCGGCCGCGAGATCTACCGCGCCGAGGGCCTTCCCGACCCCGTGCATCTCCCCGACCGCGCGCTGCCGCCTGGCGATTACGCCTGGGACGTCGAGGCCTGCGATGCCCGGGGCACGACGCTCGCCCGCCGCGGCCGCTGGCGCTTCCGCGTGCCCGAGGGCGTGCGGGCCTTCCCCTGGCAGGACCCGAAAGAAGTGCTGGCGCGGGTGCCCGATACCCACCCCCGCTACATGTTCCTGCGGGATCGGCTGCCGGAGATCCGCAATACCCTCCGCACCACGCGCCGCCGAGCCTGGGAGGACGTCCAGGCGCGCGCCGAAAAGTATCTCTCGACTCCCCTGCCCAAGCCTCCCGAATACCACACCTATTCGGACCCCGCGCGGCAGCGCATGGGCTACACCACCTACTTCCGCTACCTGCGCGGCATTCTCGACCAGGCGATGAGCACCATGGCGCTGGCCTACGTGCTCTCGGGCAACGAAAAGTACGGTCTGGCGGCCAAGAGGATCTTTCTGGAGGTGGAGTCCTGGGGCCTGGAGGGTCCCATGTCCGTGATGGCGCGCTGGGGCGACGAGCCGGGCCTCAGCATGGCCAAACACGGCCACAGGGTCTACGACTGGCTCTACGATCTCTTCGACGAAAGCGAACGCAGGCGCGCGCGGGAGACCACCATCGGACGCGCCCGGCAGGTTCTGGCGCGGCTCAAGCGCGCGGACTACCTGGCCAACCCCAGCGAGAGCCATAACGGGCGCATGATCGCCTACCTGAGCGAGTACGCCGTCGTGTTGAAGGGCGAAGCGCCCGATGCCGTGGAGTGGCTGGACTACTCCCTGCGCGCCCTCACCACCTTCTATCCCCACTGGGGCGGCTCGGACGGCGGCTGGGCCGAGGGCATCTCCTACGCGCTGGCCTATAACACCATCTACCTGGGCGCGCTCGAGTCGCTGCTGGCGGCTGCGGATTACGATCTCTACCAGCGCCCCTTCTTCCGCAGCGTGCGGAAGTTCTTCCTCTATTGCACCAGCCCGCTGGGCGAGGTGCGGCCCTTCGGCGACGGCAGCGACGGCCCCATGGGCGGCAGCGCCAGCGGCCTCATGCGGCATTTCGGCCGCCGTCTGGGCGACAGCGCTTCGCTGTGGTACGCCGAACAGGCCGGCGGCTCGACGGGCGATCCGCTGATCTCCCTGCTCACCGAAGACACGTTGAAGCCGGAGCCGCCCTCGGCGCTCCCCAGCGCGGCCGTTTTTCGCGGGGTCGGCTGGGCAGGACTGCACAGCGCCTTGGACGATCCCCAGCGGGACACGTTCATCGTGTTCAAGAGCAGTCCTTTCGGCAGCGTCAGCCACAGTCACGCCGATCAGAACGCCTTCTGTGTATTGAAGGGCGGGCGTGGGCTGGCCATTCCCTCCGGCTACTACGGCCCCAGCTACGGAATGCCCCACCATCACGAGTGGACGCGCCAGACCAAGGCGCACAACAGCGTTCTGGTCGACGGCCATGGCCAGATCGTGCGCACCCGCAAGGCGGCCGGCCGCATCGCCGCCTTCCGCCACCAGCGGCAACTCACCTACGTCTGCGGCGACGCCGCCCGCGCCTACGGCGGCAAGCTCACGAAGTTCCTGCGGCACCTGGTCTTCCTGCGGCCGGGCGTGCTGGTCTCACTCGACGAACTGGAGGCGCCGCAGCCGGCCGAATTCCGCTGGCTGCTGCACGCCTTCGAACGGATGGAACTGGACGAGGCGGCGCGCCAGGTGGCCGCCTCCCGCCGCGGCGCGACGCTGGCCGCGAAGCTAGCCTGCCGCCACGGTCTAACCTTCAGCCAGACCGACCAGTTCGATACGCCTTTCAACGAAGGCAACCCGCCGGAGTATCACCAGGACCGGCCCAACCAGTGGCACTTCACCGCCCGCACCGCGGAGAAGGCGGCGACCACGCGTATTGCGGCCGCGATGGTCGTTCGCGGTCCCGGCGAGGACTTCACCACCGAATGGCTGGCGGAGCCGGACCGCTCCGGCGTGCGGCTGCGGTCGGAAGAAGGAACCGGCGAGGTCTGGGTGTGGCTCGACCCCGCGGCAGAACGCCGCGTCGAGGCCGTCTGGAAGCCGCGCCGCGGAGAGCCGGAGCGCATCTCCGCCGCGTAGCGCGAAGTGTTCAGCACGCCGCCAGGGGCCGAAGCCTGCGGGATGCTACGCTCCAGTCATTTCTTTCAGCAGCCCGAAGAAGGCCCGCTTGCGCGGCGTGTTGATGCCCCAATGCACCGGGGGGCATTGGTAGCCGTCCACGTAGTTGCTTTCGCCGGGGTCGAAGTAGCCCCAGGAGGCGTACTCGGAGACCGCGGCCAGCATGTTGTTCTCGGGCTTGTCGAAATCGAAGTGGTCGTCCTCGTTGAAGAGGATGGGCATCTCCTGGTAACCGGGCACGGCGCGCGCTTCCCGCACCATGGCGGCGATGCGGCGCGGGTCCTTCACGCCGTTGCCGTGCATGAGCAGGAAATCGGAGGCGCGCACTACGTTTTCAAGCGGCACTCTGCCGCCGCCGTAGCTGGTGCCGGTGAGCAGCCGGCGCCCGTTCACCGTGATGCTTTTGGCCAGCTCGATCAGCTCATGGACGCGCGGCGGCTTTAGCACGTCGTGGTCGTAGCGCACGTTGCACTCGTTGTTCACCTCGAGCAGCACGTTGCGGTAGTCGCGCGCCAGCAGCCACTCGACGGCGTTGCGGAGCGCAGCCTTCACCGCGGCTTCGTCCCGCAGGCGCTCGTCCTGCCCGAAGTAGAAGACCCCCACGATGGGCGCCATGCCGAGTTCGTCGGCGCGGTCGAGAATGCGCTCCAGGCGGGCCATGTAGTCCGGGCGCAGGCTGCCATCGGGGTTGATGGCGCTGTTCTCCCAGGGTTGCTCCCGGGAGTAGCCCTGCGGGCTGCCGCCTTGCAGGTTGATGGTGAAGCCTAACAGGCCCTGGCGGCGCCATTCCGGCATGGCGGCCAGAAACTCCCGGCTGTTGCGCTCGGGGTCCCACCGGCCTGTATCCGGGTAAGCCCATCGGTCGCGCGTAGCTGGGTTGCGGTCGTCGAAGATGCCCTGCACCATGCGGGAGTTCATGAGCAGGCCCTGGATCTTCATCCCCCGGAAGCTGCGCCCTTCGTAAGTGGGGCGGCCGTTGATCAGAAACTCCGCTCCACGGATGGAGACAGCCGTCCGGCGCCGGGGTGCGCCGCGCGCGCCGGCCGCGGCGAAAGCGAAAAAGGTTCTTCGGGTCATATCCACTCGATTGCTTTCTTCAGAGTATAAGACCGCCGCGGCCTCCGCTAACGAAGGTTAACGGCACGGCGCTAACCAAATGGGGAGTATCGTTCAGCCGCCAATGTGACCCTAATTCGATAGGAAGACCTGGTTCCGATGATCACTGCGCCGAAAGGAGGCGGGCATGGCCTGTTTGTACTGCGGTAGTGTCATCCTGCCGATTCGGCGGCTCCAGGATAGCGATTTTTGCTGCCCGGCGCACCGGCGTGAGTACCACTCCAGGCTGCGCAAGGGGCTGAACCGTCTGGCGGAAGCCGAGCCGCAGCCCACCCGCGCCGCGGAGTTCGTCGGGTCGCTGCCCGCGGCGGATGGGAAGTGCTCGCAGCATCGGGTGAGCGCCGGGATGCGGTATCCCGCTGCGCCGCCTCACGGCCCCAGGGCGTTCAGGCTCCGGCCGTCGCCGATGCTGGGCGAATCGTTCACGATCTCGCCGCGGCTCCAGCCGCGGGCCGGCGCTCCGCCTGCATGTGGCAGTATGCGAGCCGAGGCGCGGCCCCTCGTTCCGCGGCGTTCGGCCGAGGCGCGCCGGCGGCTGTATACCCACATCGGGTTGCCTGCGCCGCCGCGAACCGGAGGGCGCTTCGGATGCGCGGCGCCGCTGCCATTGGTCTCGTTGCCGGACGCTGCTTCCGAAAAGCCGAAAGCGTTGCAGCAGGACCCGGCCTGGACGGCCTTTTCGCTCCAGCCGCATCTTCCGCGCCTGGCGCTTTCCTCGAAGGTCGATCGGGAATTTGCAGTGCAGGTTTTGAGCCATGGCTCGGCCGCCCTGCCCGCGTGCGTGCGGCCGGTCTACGCCGCGCCCGCTCCGACCGGGAGGCTGGTGCCGGCGCGGCTTTCGAAGCGGGCGCCGGAGGTCCCGGGATGGGCGGGGAAGCCGGCCGCGAGTCCACTGCTCGGGACCGCGGGGACCGCGTGGCGGATGCGTGCCGCCGCGCCGAACGGGTCCCGCCCGCTGCCGGCGCCGGCTGCAGCCGCCGCTGCCCCGGCGGTGGCGGTTCCTCGGCTTGGGTATAGCATGGCAGCACCTGCGCCGCGGCAGCAGCCCTTTGCGGCGCTCCCGCCGCGCGCCCCGGAGGCCGTCACGGTACAGCGCGAACCCCGGCCCGTGAGCCGGCCCCGACGCGCCCTGCAACTGCCGGAGACGGAGATCGCGGCACCGCGCCTGGCCGGCCGCCAGGTCTTCTTCAGGTGGTGCGTTGCGGCGCGCGAGTTCTCTTCGAAGAAACCGGCATGCGCCGGCGCGCTGCCAATTTTGGGGGCGCCGCCGGCCGCCCCGTTCACCCTGGCGGTACCGGCGGCGGCGCCCCGGGGGCTTACCCCGGCCGCGGCCGCAGCGGCCCCCGGCCGGCGGCCCGGTGCGGCCTCACTACCCACTGCGCCCGCGCCCGCGCCCGTTTCGATGGAGCTCTCGCCCGCTCCAACGGCGGTGCAGACGCTGCCTTTGACTTTGACGCTCGACCCCGGGGGCCGGCTGGAGGCCTTTGCAGCGTGCGCACCAGCGCTCGCACTGCCCAGCGGCGCTCGTCCGGCACGCGGAACCCCCACCGCCCATGAGGTCGCGCCACCTGCCCTGCTCCCGCTCCTGCCGCGGGAGATGGGGCCCCACCGGGAGCCGGCCGTCGCCCCCTTTGCCGGCCGGCCCCCTGTCTCCGCCGCACCCGCCTCACGCGAAGTGGCCTTCGACGTTGCGGCGATTCTTCCGGCCCAACGCCGGGCGGCAATTCCATCCCTGCCGCCTTGCGCCTCCGGCGTGAAGATCGCGGCGGCCGACAAACCGCTGCGCCTGCCGCTCGCTTTGCGGGGGGCTCCCGCCGCCTTCAACCGCCGCGGCGAGTTCCCGTCGGTGGCGCCCGGACCGCGGCTCCCGGCCTTCAATCTCAGGGCGGTTCTCGAGGGTTTCACCAGCATCGCCGCGCAGCCGGATCCCGAGTTCTCACCCGCCGGTGTGCTGGCGGTCATGCCCGACCGTGCCGCGCGCCGCCGCCGCGCCCACACCCTGGCCAAGAGAGTGCTGGCGGCAGCCGCCGGCATACTGGCCGCCGTGGCCTTCTGGTCGAGCGGCGCGCCGCTCAGCGCCGGCAGAGCGCTGGCCGGCCTGGACTGGGTGGGGGACAGCCTCGCCAGCCGCGCGGCCATCGAGCACTCCGATAATTTTCGCGGCGGCCTGGAAGCCTGGCAGGGGGCCTCGGACGACTGGGCCCGGAGCTGGTCGCGTCACCCGGAGGGCTACGTGCGCCCCGGCGAGTTCGCCATCTTTCGGCCCTCCCTGGCGTATTCGAATTACACCTTGAGAATGCTCGCCCAGATCGAGCGCAACGGGCTGTCGTGCGCGGTGCGGGCACGCGATCCCCAGAACTACTACGCCGTGAAGCTGGCGGTCACGAAGCCCGGGCCGCGCCCGCTGGTCTCGCTGGTGCGCTACCCGGTCGTGGGAGGGAAGAAAGGCAAAGCCGTGGAGGTGCCCGTGCGAGCCGCCCTGCACGGCAACTCGCCCTACCGCGTGGCGGTAGAGGTCCACGGCCGCACCTTCGCCGCGTCGGTGGAAGGGCAGCAGGTGGACCGGTGGACCGAGGAAGGGCTGTCCTCCGGCGGGGTAGGGATGTTCAGCGACGCCGGCGAGCGTGTCCGGCTGTACTGGGTGAGGGTGACCAGCAACGACGACCTGCTCGGCCGCATCTGCGCCATGCTGGTCCGCAGAGACGCGCCCCGCCATGCCTGGGAACATCGGCGCTACACGGCGCTGCCTGCGCTGGTCCTGTTCCCTGGGAGCCCCCAATGAAAATCATCGAGGAAACGGAGAGTGAAGAGATGAACTACGCAGCACCAGCGGCCGGTGGGCCGATTGCTCCCCCGCCGGTGCCGGCGGCCTCCGGCGATCCCAAGCAAGCCGAACGCGTGAGTCGCGTGCTGTCCACCGCCGTGACCCAGCACCTGGAGGGAAATCTCGAGAAGGCCGCCAAGGGACTGAAGCAGGCTATCGACGGCGGCTTGCGCGAGCCGGCGCTTTACTCCGCCCTGGCACGCATCCACTACGAGATGGGCGAGTACGAAGCCGCCGCCGCCGCCTACGCAAGGCTCGCGGGAATGCAGCCCATGCACCGCACGGCGCACTTCAATCTGGCGGTGTGCCTGGGCAAGCAGGGCCGCTGGGAGCCGGCGGCGGAGTCCTTCCAGCGCGCCTTCGATGTCGACCGGAAGTCTTCGGAGGCCATGCTGGGGATGGGGATCTGCCTGTTGCACCTGGGCCGCGCCGATCAGGCCCTGGCAGCCTTCAACCGCTTCCTGGTGCGCCACCCCGAACACGAGGAGGCGCTGTTCGGCAAGGCCGTGGCACTCCAACAGGCCGGCCGGCACGAAGAGGCCACCGAGTTTTACGGCCGCGTGCTGGCCATCAACCCGCGCTCGGAGGAGGCGCTGGGCAACCTGGTGGCGCTCTGCCTGGCCGCCAACGATTTCGACGCCGCCCGCCAGCATGCCGAAGCTCTGCTGGCGCTCCAGCCCCAAAGCATCCCCGCGCTGGAGGCCCTGGCGGCCGCCGACTTTGCCGCCGGCGATCATCTGAGCGCCGTGGGGCGCTGCCGCAGCTTAACGGAGCTGGCGCCGGAGGTCTTCGAGCACTGGTTCAACCTGGGGGTGGCGCAGCAGAAGATCGGGAATCCCGCCAAGGCCGTGGCGGCCTACCAGCGCGCCGCCGCCATCCGCCCGGACGCCCTTGAAGTGCAGCTCAACCTGGGCGGCGTGCACCACGAACTGAACGACTTGCAGGCGGCCCGCGCCTGTTACGAACGCGCCCTCCAGATCGACCCGCGGCAGTCCGGCGTCATCTGGAACCTGGCGCTGGTGCTGGAGCAGCAGGACGAACCGGGCAAGGCGGAGGAGATGTACGCCGCCCTGCCGGAGGAGGCCCCCGAGTGGCCCGATGCGCGCTTCCGCATCGGCTACCTGCGGCTGCTGCGCAACGATTTTCATGGCGCCATGGAGGCCTTTCGGGCCTGCCTCGCCAAACGCCCCGACTGGCCGGAAGCCTGCCTGAACGCCGGCATCGCTCACGCCCGCGCCGGCGACTCCCGCAAGGCGCGGGAGTGCTTCGAGCGACTGCTCAAGCTGCGACCCGATTCGACCGACGGGCTGCGCGGCCTGGCCGTGCTGGCGCTCGAAAAGGAGGACTACGCCGCCGCTCACAAGCTTCATCTCAAGCTGATCGAACTCGGCGAGCACAGCCCCGAGCTGTTCTACAATGCCGGCCTGGTATGCCAGAAGCGCGGCGAAAACCAGGAAGCGGCGGAGTTCTACCGCCGCGCCGTGAAGGAAGACCCGAAGTTCGCCGAAGCCCTGCTCAACCTGGGGCACGTGCTGCTGGCCACGGGCCAGGAGGACGAAGCGCGCTCCTGCTGGCGCAAGGCCATCCGCGAAAAACCCGAACTGGCGGCCAGCTACTTCGATCCACCGCGAGCGTAGCGATCTCTCCTGTAACGGCTGGTCGAACAGGCCGCCCGCAATGCTACCGTATTGAGGAGTGGGTGCTTCTGCATTGTCGCGGCGCGTTTCGGCGGCGTTCTCCAGGTTTCTGTCGCTGGTAGAGAGGGGCGGCAATGCGCTGCCGCATCCCGCCACGCTGTTTGCGTTGCTGGCCGTGCTGGTGGTGGTAGTTTCGTGGCTGGCGTCGCGGCTGGAACTATCGGTGGCGCATCCAGGCACCGGCGCGGTGATCGAGCCGGTCAACCTGCTTTCCATTGCCGGCCTGCACCGTATCCTCACATCGCTGGTAACCAACTTCACCGGCTTTGCTCCGCTGGGCACGGTGCTGGTGGCCATGCTGGGGATCGGGGTGGCGGAGGGCAGCGGGCTTATCGGGGCGGCATTGAAGCTGCTCGTGCTCTCCGCTCCGCGGCGGCTGCTGACGTTCGCGATCGTCTTCGCGGGCGTGATGTCGAATACCGCGAGCGAAATCGGCTACGTGCTGCTGGTGCCCCTGGCCGCCATCATGTTCCTGGCCGTCGGGCGGCATCCGCTGGCCGGCCTGGCGGCGGCGTTTGCGGGCGTCTCGGGCGGCTACTCGGCGAACTTATTGCTGGGCACGGTGGATCCGCTGCTGGCGGGCCTCTCCCAGGAGGCCGCCCGCATCGTGGATCCCGAATACCTGGTCAACCCGGCTTGCAACTACTACCTGATGGCGGTCTCCGCCATCGTCATCTCTCTCGCGGGCACCTGGGTGACGGAACGCATCGTGGTTCCGCGGCTGGGGAGCTACACCGGCGACGAGCGGCCGGATGGCATGGCCGAACTCACCGCCGCCGAAAAGCGCGGCCTGCGCTTCGCCCTGTGGACCGTGCTGTTGATGGCCGCGGTGCTGCTCTGGGGCACCGTGCCGGCGAGCGGCTTCCTGCGCGACCCGGCAACCGGCGGCCTGCTGCACTCGCCCTTTCTGAGCGGCATCGTGGCCCTGATCTTTTTCGGCGGCGTGGCGGCGGGCGGCGCCTTCGGCATCGGCGCGGGCGTCTTCCGCAGCGACGCCGACCTGGTCCAGTCCATGGGCAAGGCCATGTCCACGCTGGGCACCTACATGGTGCTGGTGTTTTTCGCCGCGCAGTTCGTGGCCTTCTTCAACTGGACCAACCTGGGGCTGATCGCCGCCATCGAGGGCGCCGCGGCGCTGCGCGCATCGGGGCTGGGCGGCATCCCCCTGATGGTGGCCTTCGTGTTGCTCACAGGGTTTGTCAACCTCTTCATGGGCAGCGCTTCGGCGAAGTGGGCCATCATGGCGCCGGTCTTCGTCCCCATGTTCATGCTGCTGGGATACTCGCCGGAACTGACCCAGGCGGCCTATCGCATCGGCGACAGCACCACCAACATCATCTCGCCCATGATGTCGTACTTCGCGCTAATCGTGGCCTTCACGACGCGCTACGACCCCAAGGCCGGCATCGGCACCGTGATCGCCATGATGCTGCCCTACACCCTGGTCTTCCTGGCGGTATGGACCGCGCTGCTGGTGGTGTGGCTGGCGGCCGGGCTCCCCGTTGGGCCGGGGGCGCCGCTCTACCTGCCCACTTCTGTCGCACAATAGGGAGGTCATGACCCACGCCATTCGCCTGCTGCTGGGCTGCTGCCTGTTTGGCGCGGCACTCGCCGCCGCGCCGTCTTCCGCCGCCGGATGGAAGGCCGGGGCCGCCAGGGTGGACATCACCCCGCTGCTCGAGCCGCGGCTGCCGATGAGCGGCTATCCCGGCCGCGAGGACGGCCACACCGCCATTCACGACAACCTTCACGTGCGCGCGATCGCGCTCGACGACGGCAGGGCCCGGGCGCTCATCGTGGGGGTGGAACTGATCGGCTTCCGGCACGAGCACGCGGACCGCATCGTGGAGCGCCTGGCGCGCCAAACCGCCATCCCCCGCGACCATATCCTGCTCTTCGGCACCCACACCCACGGCGCACCCACGCCGGTTGCCTCGCCGGAGGATTCGAACCGCGACCTCGCGGCCTACACGGCGCGCGTCGAGGAGAGCATCCTGGAGGCCGCGCGTACCGCGCTCAGGCGGCTCGAACCGGCCCGCATCGGCGCCGGCCAGGGGCGCGCGAACGTGAACATCAACCGCCGGGCGCGCTTCCACGACGGCTCCTGGTGGCTGGGTTACAACCCGGACGGCCACTCCGATAAGACGCTCGGAGTGGTCAAGATCGAGCGGCCCAACGGGGAGCTGATTGCGCTGCTCGCCAACTACGCCGTGCACGGCACTTCCATGGGGCAGGAGAACAAGGCCATCACGAGCGATAACCTGGGCGCCGCGGCGCGCTATGTCGAAGAGCGCTACCAGGGGAAGGCCGTGGCGCTGTGGGCCAGCGGCGCGGCGGGCGACCAGGCGCCGCTCTATGACCGCGACCCCTCGCGTTTCACGGGCGTGCTGAACGTTGGCTACCTGCTGGCCGAAGAGGCGGTGCGGGTGGCCGGCGAGATCCAGGCCTCCGAGCCCGCCTCCATCCGCGCCGCGCGCCGCGTGGTGAGCTGCCCCGGGCGCCGCCTGGAAGGACGGCGCGGCCGCCGCACCAGCTTCCAGTTCGTGGAGGCGCCGCCGGTCGAGATCCGGCTCTCCACCCTGATGCTCGGCGACATTGCGCTGGCCGGCGTCTCGGCCGAGGTCTTCGCCATCATAGGGGAGCGCACCCGCAGCGCCTCCCAGGCACGCCACACCCTGATGCTGACGCACTGCAACGGCGGCAGTGGCTATCTTCCGGACGACGCCTCTTACGAGCAGATCAGCTACGAGATTCAGGTGACCCGCGCTCAGCCGGGCTGCGCCGAAAAGAGCATCGTCCAGGGTTTTGCCCAAATGATCGGTACCCTGAGGAAGTGACCATGAACAGACGCCAGTTTATGCACGGGTCGCTTGCCGCC
>JAWLGN010000396.1:0-3948 GCA_041685075.1 Bryobacteraceae bacterium | reverse complement strand
CTCTCTCCCGAGACAGTCCTCCCCTGGCTTTGCCTGCGCGAGGCGGAGATTGCCGCCGACCCCGGCTGGATCGACGTGCGGCTCTCGCTGCGCGATGTTTCGACTTCCATCCGGCGCGCGGGTCTCGATCTCGATCCCGGCTACGTGGACTGGCTCGGAGTGGTGGTGAGGTTTGTCTATGGCTGAACCGTCCACCGCCGCCGCGCGCCTTTCCCGCGAAGTGGGCCTCATGGCGGGCCGCCTGGCGCGCTTTCTGCGGGCCGGGGAAGGCGGCATGGATGCCCACGGGCTCGCTTTTCTGGACGCCTGCTACGAGCAAGCGGCAAAGGGCGCCCCGGCGGCGCGTGAATCCGCCGAGCATCCGCTGGGCCGGCTGATCCGCACCTTCGATCTCGCGCCCGCGGACGTGGATGTGCTGCTGCTGGCGGGCATGCCGGAGGAGCACGAGGGCTATGCCGCGGTGCTGCGCGCGCTCCATCCCCGCGGCGAGCCGCGGCCCTCGGCGGGGCTGATCGCGCAGTTGCTGGAAGAGAATGGAGCCTCGCGGCCGGCCTTCCACGCGCGCCTTGTGGCCGGAGCGCTGGCGCGCGCCGGGCTGATCCGGATGCGCGGCGATGGGCCGTTCTACGAGCAGACCGTCGAACCCGCCGAATGCCTCTGGCCCGCGCTGCACGGCCTGGATGTGTGGCCGCCGTGGATCGCTGTATCGCGGCACGAAGCGGTGCGGGCGGGCCTCGACGAGTGGCTTGCCGATGGCCTGGTCAACGAAGCCGTGGGCGCCATCGCCGATGGCGGCGCCTCGACGGTGCTGGTAACGGCGGAGTCCGCCGAGGTGGCTTTTCATCGCGGCCAGGCCTTAACGGCGGCGGGCGGCGCGCAACCGGTGGGCGTGCTCGCGCCGTCGGCGGCGAACCCGGAGTTCGAACTCCTGGTGGGCGCGCACGCGGCCGCACGCGGCCTGGTTCCGGTCGTCGAGATTGCGGAGCCGGAAGGCGCCGGCATGCCGCACGTTCCGGCCTTCGAGACCCACCCGGGACCGGTGGTGATCTGCGGGCGCCGCGGCGCGCTGCCTGTGCACGGCCGCCGGCCGGTGCTGGTGGCGCCGGCGGAGCGGCTCAGCGTGGGCGCGCACCGCAAAATGTGGAGCGCCCTGGCGCCGGAACTCGAACCGCGTGCGGCGGCGCAACTGGCCGCGCGTTATCCCGTCGAACCGGTCTATGCCGCTCAGGCGGTGTGCGACGTGCGCGCCCTGGACACCGGGACCGTCTCGGCGGACCGCATCGGGGCCGCCATTCAGGCGCGCTCTTCGCTTGCCCTCGCCGGAGGCGTGCAGCTCGTCGCGCCTACCGCCTCGATGTCGGACCTGGTGCTGAGCGACCACCGCATGCAGCAGATCCGGGAGGCGCTCAACCGCATGCTCCACCAGCACACCGTGCTCGACGACTGGGGCTTTCTGCGTGGGCGGCGCGGGGCGCGCGGCGTGCGGATGCTGTTCGCAGGCCCGCCGGGAACGGGCAAGACCCTGGCGGCGGAGGTGATGGCCCACGAGTTGAAGATGGAGCTGCTGATGGTGGACATCTCGCGCGTGGTGTCGAAGTGGATCGGGGAAACCGAGAAGAACCTTTCCGCCGTCTTCGACACCGCCGAGCGCGCCCGCGCGGTGCTCTTTTTCGACGAGGCCGACGCGCTCTTCGGCAAGCGCACCGAGGTGAGCGATGCGCACGACCGTTATGCCAATCTCGAGACTGCCTACCTGCTGGCGCGCCTGGAGCGCTTCGACGGCCTGGCCATTCTGTCCACCAATCTGCGACAGAACATCGACCAGGCCTTTCTCCGCCGGCTCGAGTTCGCGGTGAACTTCGACGAGCCGGGGCGCGAGGAGCGGATCGCGCTATGGAAGGTGCATCTGCCCGCCACCGCGCCCCTGGCGCCGGACGTGAATCTTCGGGAGTTGGCGAACCTGTTTCCCGTGGTGGGAGCGCTCATCCGCAACGCCTGTGTGGCGGCGGGCTTTCTGGCCGCCTCCGATGGCGGCGTCATCCGGCGCAGGCACCTGATCCACGGCATGCGCCGCGAGTATGAAAAGGCGGGCAAGGCCTTTCCCGGCCTGCCCGCCAGTGTCTCCGGCAATCATTCCGGCGCGGGCCGGCAACTGGAAATCAAGGAGGAGGTATGGCAGTAAACCCGCTGCTCGCAAGAGCCGAGAGCCGTTTGACGGCCGCAACCCAGGCGAACACCAACGCGGAAACGGCGCTTGCGGCCGCCCGAACGGAGGTCGATACCAGAACATCCACGCATAACCAGAAGCTTGCGGAGATGGCGCTGCTGGCGCAGGAAATCGAACAGATCCGCAGGGAGCTGCAACGGGTCGATAGCCAGGCCGATGGAGAGGCGCTATCGGCCGAGCTGCAGCAGAAGATCGTCGAATTGCGGAACAAGCAGGGTGAAGCGGTGGACGCCGAGCGCGCGCTGGCCATCGCCAAGACGGCTGCGGCGCGTGCCGGAGCGGTTGCGGCGGCGGCGCGCGCGGAACTGGCCAACGCCACCAGCGGCTTGAACGAGGCCAAGACCGCCGACGCGCGGCGCAACGCGTTGAAGACCGCCGTCGCTTCGCCTCCGCTGGCCGATGTCCCGGCGGCCGCCACCGCGGCACTTGCCTCCGCCGCATTCACCGCCGCGGACGGGCGAATTACGGCCGACTTTCCCGTGGGGTTGCTGAGCCTGGCTCGCGCGCGCGCCGGCGTGGAAGCTTCGGTGCTGGCTGCGGCGAAGAAGAAAGTTACGGATACCACCGCTGCGCTCGAAGCCGTGCAGACGGACGTCGAAAAGCACCGGGCGGCGCTGGCGCGCGCGGAAGCCGGGCTTTCGGCCTACATCAACACGGCCAAGGTGCGGTTCGACGATGCGGAAGCGCGCATCGCCCGGGTTGGGGACGCCGCCGAGGCGCCGCTATCGCAGGCCGAGCGGGACAGCATTCACGATCCGGCCAAGCTGGGGGCGCGCGAAGCCGCCGCCGCGCTCGCCGCCGCCGTGGCGGCCGCCGTAACCACCGCCGTGGATAGCGGCGTGGCGTTGGAGGACACGCCTGGCGACCCGGGCGTGCAGGCTGCCGAAGCGGCCTTCGACGCCCCCTCCCGCACGCAGGTCGAGGAGTGGGAGGCCACTGTACCGGACGCCACCTGGATGCTGCTGGCCGATTTCGAGACCGCGCGAGAAACGCTCGATGCGCTCGCCACCGGAGCCGCTGCCCTCATCACCGCCATGGACACCGCGGAGGCCAACCTGGCCAATGCGCTGACCGCGGAAGCCACGGCCGCGGCGACGTTAACGCAGCTCCGGGGGAGCGCACAGGACGCGGCATCGCTCTACGAGGCGGCGCTGGCGGCCTACCCGGCGCGGCTGCTCAGCGCGCTGCGCGGCGACGATTGAGGAGAACCGTTATGGCCACACCCGACATGACATCCTGCCGCAGTGCCGCACCGGCTGAGGACGCCGCTCTCAGCCCCTTCTACGCGCTCCACTACCACTTCGGCATGCTGCTCGGCGTGGACGACTTCGCCACCGAGCAGGCGCATCATCGCGGCAAGCTCCAGTTGCACAACGGATGGCTGCACGGCGAAGGCGTCGTGTGGGGCTTCGATGTGCAATTGGACATGGAGCGAAGCGAAGTCCGGGTGCTGCCCGGCCTGGCGCTGGATGGCGCGGGGCACGAGCTGCACCTGGAAGCCGATGCCTGCCTGCATGCCGGGGAGTGGTTCAAGGTGCATCGCAACGACCCGGAGATCGTGGTCGTCGACGTGGAGCCGAACCGGAAGCGTTTCGACGCGCGTGTCGAGATACGCTATCGCAGCTGTCTCACCCGCCAGGTGCCGGCGTTGAGCGAACCCTGCGCCAACGGAGGCGGCACGGGGACGGCGTACTCGCGCGTCTTCGAAACCGTGGATATAC
>JAWLGN010000395.1:0-3950 GCA_041685075.1 Bryobacteraceae bacterium | reverse complement strand
GCATCGTCCTTCAGGTAGTAGTCGCGGTCCGGCAGCGTCAGGCCCCCTGGTCCACCACCGCGATGTTCCGCGAGGAGTCTTTCATGTCCGCCGTAGCGGTGAACCGGAACGGCCCTCCCGCTCCGATGCGGTCGAGCCGCGCCACCGCCAGCGCAAAACCCTTGCGGTCCTCGACGGCGGCGATGCGCTTCAGCTCTTCCTCGAGCGGCGCCGTGCCCCGCTCCTCCAGAGCGCGCAGGTCCATGCACGCGGCGTAGTAGGAGCCGCTTTTGCCTTCATCCCGCTCCAGGATCTCCCGCAGCAGCAGCCGGTTCCGTTCCGCCACCTCCTGCAGCCGGCCCCATACCGCCAGGTCCGGCGGCACCGGGTTCGCCGCCATCCACCCGCCGCAGGCGTACTGGTAGAAATCGGTGCAGGGATTGATCTTCGGGTCCAGGTGAGCGGCATCGAACCGCGGCGCGACCTGCGCCGGAAGAAGCGCGCCGCACAGTAGGGCAAGGAGCGCGTAACGCACGGGCATGGGAAGCCCGATTATACCAGCGGTCGCCGCTCGATTTGTCCCCTGATACGGTTCAGGAACCCGAGGTACCGCTACTCGCGCCGGAGGCCGCCGCGGCATATTCCAGGAACAGTTGCATGCCGCGCTCTTCTTCCTCGCCGAGCCGGTGCCGAATGTTCGACGTCAGGTACTCCCTCACCAGGCCGGGGCTGAAACCCCGCCGCCCCGACTCGCCCGCCGCGATCTCCTCCATGCGCTCCATCCCGAAGCGCCAGGAGCTGTGGAACGCCTCCACCACCTCCGGCGTGATGGCCTCCGCGCGCCCCGCCCACATGGCAAACACCATCGGCAGCCCGGTCATCGAGAGCCACTCCGCCCCCAGGTCGTAGACTTTGTACGGCAGCTCTTCCGGAACGATCCGCAGCGCCGGGTCGCCGATCAGCAGCGCCGCGTCCGCCGCCTCCAGCATGGCGGGCAGATCCGGCGCATGCCGCCGTACCGCCGGGCGCACCCCGTACCGCCGCTCCAGCACCACGCGCGCCAGTTGCACCGAAGTGCGCGAACTCGCGTCCGCCGCCAGCGTCCGGATCGCCCCTACCGGCACTTTCGACACCAGCCGGATGCTGCGCACCTCGCCCCGGCAGGCGATCCCCAGCCCCGGCACCGTCTGGAACGGCTTCCCCGCCAGCTCGTACACCGGCAGAATCCCTATATCCACCTCGCCCGCCGACAGCATGTCCGCGCACTCCGCCGGAACCCGGAATACCAGTTCGAACATTCCCTTCTGCTCGCCGTGCAGCATGCCCCATACCAGGGGCACGGTATTCAGATAGCTCACGGCGCACACCCGCGGTTTCAACACAGGCTCAGTGTATCAGGCGCCTCGCGTGGCCCGGTATGGATAAGGCCTGAAAACCGATCTTCCAGCCATCAGGGTAGAAGCAGATGACCGCTCTGCGCACCCAGGAGGTGCTATCCTAGAGCCTTTCCAGCGACCGTCGCCGGCGGCCGGATCACCGGTGCGGGACCGGGAACGGCAGATCCAACTCGGATTGAAGTCACGATTTCAGTCAGGAAAGGCAACCAGGGATGAATCGCAGAGAATTCGCGCGCACGTCGGCCGGCATGCTGGCCGTTGCCCTTTCGCCAGGTGTGTGGTCTTGCCGCGGGCCGCGCTCTAACAAGAAGTCGTACGAATTCAAAGTGTATCCGTCCGGCATCACTAAGGTCACTCCGGATGACGGCCTTTACGTCCACACGTACTACGACGTCTGCCCGTTCAGCCCATCGCAACGCTATCTGGCAGCTACGAAACTTCCACATCAGGACCACAACGCCGTGTTCGGCGAGACAGCGGACGTTTGTATCATCGATCTCCAGGAACATACGATCGAGACGATCTACACGACTAAGAGTTGGGGTTTTCAGACCGGCGCCCATCTCCATTGGGGAGCTTCGGACCGCTATCTGTATACCAATGACGTCATCGGCGATTCAGCCGTTTGCGTGCGCATCGACCGGGAGTCGGGCGAAAGTACAGCGTTCGCCGGCCCCATGTACCACATTGCGCCCGATGAATCCTGCGTGATTTCGTTTCCGCTTGAACTGCTGGACATCACGCAACTCGGCTACGGCGTACCTTCCAGAGATCCCAAGAACCCGCGCAGGCTGCCGCCGGGCGCCGCCAAAGACGAGGGGCTCTGGCGAACCGACCTGAGAACGAACGAGAAGAAGCTCCTGGTGAGTCTGGCGGACCTGGCCGAACGAATTCCCGAACCGCCGCCGCGCAAGGACGGTACCTTCTATCTGTGGCACTCCCGCTTCAATCCTCAGGGCACGCGCATTCATCAGGTCCTGCGCTGCATCTTCCCCGACGGGCACGGGACCACGAACGCGACTGTCTTCACGTTCAACCCTGATGGCAGCGATATACGGTTTCTGCCCTCCGATCCGGTCTGGGGCCTCGCGGGCGGCCATCCGAACTGGCACCTTGACGGAGAACACATCATCCGCAATCTCAGCGTGGACAAGAGGCTCCGTTTCTGCCAGTGGCGCTACGACGGCTCGGATTTCAAAGTGCTAAGCGACAAGTTTCTGGGCGGTGGCCATCCCAGAATCGAGCCGCATGGCAGGTACATCGTCACCGACAGATATGCTCACGACGGGCAGCGGCAGACGGTCACGATTCGGCTCATTGATCTCGTCTCGGAAACGGAGGAAGAGGTCTGCACCATGCCGACGATTGATCGGGATGCCGTTTCGGACTTTGTGCTGCGTCTCGACGCGCATCCGAACTGGAGCAGGGATTGCCGGCAGGTGATCTTCCAGGCCGCCCCCGAGGGATCCCGTCAGTTGTTTGTAGCCGACCTCTCGTCGCGGATCCTATCATGAGCCCAGTGTGCTCAGGACGGTAGGCGTATTTCCTTCCCGCCCATCCGTCCAGCCGGCGGCTGGACGGACTCGGCGGGAGGATTGCGAGAAGCACACTCGGTTGTTATGCTCATCTGGGGCGCACCTCCAAGCCCCTCCGAGCCAATATGCGATATCCGCGTCTCTTTATCCTCCTCACAGTGCTGTCGGGTGCGAGCGTCTTGCCGGGGCAGAGCATCCTGAACCCCAACCCCTCGCGAGTGCTTGGCCATCCGCGCCTCGAACTCCGTACCGGAAATCCTAACTTCGTCGAAGGCCGCGAGCTGTTCACTCCCCAGGGAGTAGCCATAGACACGGGCGCCTCCCCGCCCATCCTCTATGTCGCCGATACCGGCAACCATCGGATCATGGTCTGGAAGAACGCCGCCGCCTTCGCCCCCGGCGCTCCCGCCGACCTCATCATCGGCCAGAAAGATCCCTACAGCACCCTGGCTCAGGGCCCCGCCACGACGGTTTCCACCGGGCTGAACAGCCCCACCGGCCTCGCCGTCCGCAACCACGACCTTTACATCGTGGACTCCGGCAACAACCGCATTCTGCGCTTCCCCGACCCCACCAACCAGACCGATATCCTCCCCGACCTCGTCATCGGGCAGCCTAACTTCAACTCCCGCGCCGCCAACCAGGGCGGCTCCCCGACGGCCAATACGCTCAACCTGGCTTCCGGCTCCAACGTCTTCCGCGCCAGCCTGGCCTTCGACGCCTCCGGCGACCTCTGGGTGGCCGATGCCGGCAACCACCGCGTGCTGCGCTACAGCGCCGCCGACCTCGCTAGCGGCGCCCAGAATCCCGCCGCCAATCTCGTCATCGGCCAGGTGGACTTCGAAACCCTCGCCCCCGCCCTTCCCGTCAACGCCGAGGGCCAGCGGGAACGCAGCCGCCTGCGCCATCCCTCCGGCCTGGCGTTCGACGGCGGCGGCCGGCTGTTTGTCTCCGACGGCCTCTCCCGCGCCCTGGTCTTCGCTCCTCCCTTCAGCAACGGCATGCCCGCGCGTCGCATCATGGGGATCTACTCCGCCAC
>JAWLGN010000394.1:0-3953 GCA_041685075.1 Bryobacteraceae bacterium | reverse complement strand
CAACAAGAACTTCTCGCAGGCGCTGTCGGTGAAAGCCATCGCTTCCATGCTGGCCGCGATCGGCGCCAGGAACATCCAGGTCAAGGGAAAGACGTTCAAACCCCAGAGCCGCTGGCTGCTGCCGGTTGAAGAATTCGATCCGGCCGACTTCACGACGCCCGCGTACAGGAAGGAAGCCTGCGATGCAGAGTGAACGTGCGACAGGGACATTGCAGGATATCGGCAGCCGGGATCACAGCATCACGTCCGAATACCGGATCTGGGGCCCGCCGGGGACCGGCAAGACGACCAACCTGACCCGGCAGATCCGCCGCGCGGTGGACCGGTTCGGCCCGGACTCAGTGCTGGTGACCAGCTTCTCCAGGGCGGCCGCCGCCGAACTCGCCGGGCGCGACCTGCCGATCAGCCCTGAGCGGATCGGCACCCTTCACGCCCACTGCTACCGCGCGCTCGGCGCGCCGCAAATCGCCGAGGCCAATGTCGACGAGTGGAACCGGCAGTACCCACATTTGCAGATAACGCCCGTCCGGAAGCAGAACAAGCTTGACGGCGAAGAGGCCGGCGAGGAAGACGGCCGGATTAGGCCGGGCGACCTGTGGCTCCAGGAACTGAACCGGTTCCGCGGTTTGATGATCCCTGTTGAAGGCTGGTCGGCCAATCTGCGCGACTTCGCCGGCAGATGGAAGGAGTACAAGGACGCCCTCGGCCTGCTGGACTTCACGGACCTGATCGAGACATGCTACCGCGACATCGCGGCTGCGCCGAAGCGGCCGGCAGTCATCTTTGCCGATGAAGCCCAGGACCTCAACCGGATGCAGTTGGCGTTGATCCGCAAGTGGGGACGGCACTGCAACTACTTCATGGTTTGCGGCGACGAGGATCAGACCATCTACTCGTTCAGCGGCGCCTCTCCGGATGCAATGCTCGATCCCGACATTCCGGACGACCACAAGATCATCCTGAAGCAAAGTTACCGGGTGCCCCGTGCCGTGCACGCCGCGGCCGACAAGTTCATCCGCCAGGTGACTAGGCGCCAGGAGAAGGTCTACCTGCCGCGGCCCGAGGACGGCGCATGCCTGCGCGGCCCGCTGAATGCGTCCTACAAGAGCCCCGACTACTGGGTCGTCAAGACCGTCGCGGAGCATGCCGCGAAAGGGCGGACGGTTATGGTGCTGGCGAGCTGCGCGTACATGCTGGAGCCGCTCGTGGCGGTTCTGCGCAAGGACGCCATTCCGTTTCACAACCCGTATCGGCGCTCGAACGGCTACTGGAATCCGATCCGGCTCGGGCGGAAGGGATCGACGGCGAACCGCATCCTCGCGCTGCTGGCGGCGCATCCGGATTTCGGCGTCGATCGCCGCGACTGGACGCTGGGCGACTTGGCGCTATGGGCGGAGTGGCTCCAGTCCAAGGGGATTCTGAAGCACGGCGCCAAGAAGCGGCTTCAGGCGGCGGACCCCGCCGCGCCGGCGACCATTGAAACCCTGGACGGCGTTTTTGAAGACGGCGCCCTCGAGTCGCTGTTGGAGGCCTTCGAGGGCGACTACCGGAGATTGCTCGACTGGTGGCGCCGGCGAGTTACAGCCGACGTGCACAAGCGCATTCAGTTTCCGGCCGAGGTCACGTTGGCGCACGGCCCCAGAACATTGCTGGAGCCGCCCAAGGTGATCGTCGGGACCATCCACTCCGTGAAGGGTGGCGAAGCCGATGTCGTGTTCCTTTTTCCGGATCTGAGCGACAGCGGGCTGACTGCTTACCGCCGTCACGGGCCGCCCAGGGACGCAGTGATCCGAACGTTCTATGTCGGCATGACGCGGGCGCGGGAGAGGCTCTACCTGTGCGCTCCGGATTCGGCCGCGGCGGCTGTGCTGTGAGCGGCAACTGATTGCATTGATTGGGCTTGATGAGTATGGGGTTCGAAGGTAACCTTCAGGCGCTGGCTGGAGGCCTGCGAGTGAAGGCGCGCGTTCAACATCCGAAAGTGACGCAGCGGAAAGACCGCCCGGGCTGGCCGTGGATCTTCCGGTACTACGAGGATGAGATCCAGCCGGACGGCTCGATGAAGGTCCTGCGACGCTACCACGAGATCGCCCCGAGCAAGGGCGACGGCGCCATCTCGAAAAAGCAGGCCGAGATCGAGCGCGATAAGTTCCTCGCCAAGTTGAATGCGCCGACGGCCGAGGAGGCAGTCCAGCAAGTCGCCGCGACCGGCGTCGCCCTCTTCGGCGAGGTCGCCAGGATGTATGAGGAAGGCTACCTCGGCCGCGTGAACCAGATCGCCAAGCCGACCCGCGTGAAGGAGAAGTTCTATCTGGACGAGTACATCGTTCCGCGCTGGGGCAAGCTCCGGCTTAACCAGATCCAGCCCAAGGCTGTCGAGGACTGGCTGCACACCACGTTCGACTCCTGGTGGACCATGCACGGCGTGCGCGCGATCATGAGCCGCGTTTTCTACTACGCCGAGGGCCACGGTTTGTGGGAGGAAGGGAAGCGCAGTCCGGCGAGCAAGGCGAAGCTCGGCAAGAAGCGGTACAAGAACGAGCGCCGTATTCTGTCGTTCGACGAGACGGCCCGCGTGCTCGCTAGGCTGGAAGAACCCAACAGGCTCATCATCGAAACCTGCATCGCCACCGGCGCGCGGATCTCGGAGGTGTTGGGGCTGAAGTGGAGGCACGTCAACCTCGACGCTGCCACGATCAAGATCGAACAGCGCGTCTGGCACCAGGACGTCGGGCGTCCAAAGAGCGAGGACAGCCGCCGGATCCTGGGCATCGGCGACCTTGCCGCCCGATTCCGCGAGAAAGCCGCCGCGGACGGCGCGAAACCCGACGCCTGGGTGTTTCACCAGAAGCGGGATCATGACAAGCCGCTCTGGGACTCCGGCGTCCGCAACGCACTGCACCAAGCCGCCCAGGACGAGGGTTGCGACTTCCCCGGCCTGGGACCGCACTCCTTCCGCCGCGCCAACATAACTTGGCGGCAGGAGGTCGGCGGCAGCGCCATCGAGGCGTCAAAGATCGCCGGCCACGCCGACCTGGAGATGACCGGCGAGTACACGTTCGTGGCTCCCGAGAGGCAGAACGAGTTGACGCGGCGGATTCAGGCGAAGTTGGCTGATGCCGGGCACCCTGCACGGAAGATCGAATCTGTTATCCGAGAAGTTGAGGCTCCACCTACGAACTCCTCTCCGGCACGGGACGGCGTATCCGTGCTTGACGGCCTTGCGTTAGGGACTCAGGTGGTCCAGTGACCGTCTATTGCATGTCCCGGGACGCTGCTAGCGCTTTGTACAACAAACGCCATGATCGAAAGAAAAGGTACGCGATGCCAGGAAGCAGATGCATAGGGAGAGGAGCGGCTTTGAACAGGTGTATCGCTGGTGTAACATCCTTTCTGTAAATTCCGTTCAGAGTGGTTGAGTTCGGATTTGTTTGGGGCCGGAGCGGAGGCGAGGGAACCGAGCCGCAGCGGAGGGCCCAAACAAATCCGGCCGGCCTTGTGCCGGGCGGGCCAAATCTGTTTTCCTTTTCGGAACGACGAATTCTCAGGAAAGGAAACCGACGTGGCCCACCAGCCCGACTCTACCGTAGTCGAAACGGTTGTTCAACTGCTTTGTGAATCCGGCCTCTCCCAGATGGCGGAGGCCGTGCGAATCATGCTCAACGAGGCGATGCGCATCGAACGCTCTCAGGTGATCGAGGCGGAGCCGTACCAGCGGAGCGATCACCGAAGAGGCTACGCCAACGGCTTCAAGCCGAAGACGCTGGACACGCGTCTCGGGACGATGACGGTCCAAGTGCCGCAAACCCGTGGTGTGGCGTTCTATCCTTCAGCGCTGGAAAAAGGCGTCCGCAGCGAACGTGCGCTGAAGCTGGCTGTCGCGGAGATGTATGTGCAAGGAGTGTCGACCCGCAAGGTGACTGAGGTCATGCAGCAACTCTGCGGCCTCGAGG
>JAWLGN010000393.1:0-3967 GCA_041685075.1 Bryobacteraceae bacterium | reverse complement strand
TGCGGAGCTGCCGACTCCGCCTGTGTGGGTTCCAACTGCTTGATCTTCGACTTGAGCATTGAACATGAATTCCTTCTCCGCCCTCGACAGTAATTAAAAGCGGGGAAGGTGTCTCAGTCATATTGGCACAGAGGGCATCGCCGCACAGCGTCCAGCACCAGTCGCAGCGTCGCCGCTTCCACTTCATTGCTGATCCGCAGCCGCTCGCCATTCCGCAATACCAGTTCGAGCGCCGAATCCCGGCTGCTGGCCTTTGCCGGCGTCGTCGTCAGCAGCGCGAACCGTATTTCCTGACTTTGCTGCAGCCGCTTGCGCCACTTGTAGAACGCGTACTCACCGATTCCGCGCTCGCGACAGAACGCCCGGGCCTTTTGCCCACTGGCCTCCTGCTCACTGATCAGCTTGCTCCAATACTCGCGCTTGCTTTCCGACACCTCTCAAATATGCGGCCTTCTCGCCGCTCTCGGAAGAGCGGTTCACCAGCCGCTTACGAACATAGTGCCGTCTTTCCGCGCCATACTGCATCGATCGGGTATGGGCAATCCGGCCGGAGTTCGACGCGATCTTGAGGAGCTGGAGCTGGAAAAGCGCCGTCTGGAGGCCATTCGCCTTTGGCAGGAGGGGTTGACGCAGCCCGAAGTCGCCCGTTGAGCCAAGGTGGCGCGAGAGAGGGTGGTGCGATGGGTGGCACCGCTACCGCCAGGAAGGCCAAGCGGCACTTGCAGAAGTCCGGACGCGCCGGGCGGACGTCCTTCCTCGAGGAGCGGGACCGCCAACAACTGGAACGACTTCTGGTGCGAGGCGAGGCCATGGGATACGAGACGCCCTTGCCCATTTGATCGAGCAGGAATTCAGCGTTCGCTATCACGAGGGTCACGTCTGGAAGGTGCTGGTCAGCCTGGGGTGGAGTCCGCAGTGGCCCACCGGTAGGCCGCGGGAGCGCAACGAGGAGCCGGTCCTTACCTCCAGGGCCGCATACAGCGAGAGCGTGCCATGCCGGTAGTACTCGAAATCCATGCCGTTCTGCCCGGCCGGGCGATGGTGGCAGCACGGGATCCAAACGGTCCAACGCCTGAATAGCACTCTTCTCATCCACACAGAACACGCTGCCCGTTGCGGCGGCTTCATGTACAACCCGATGATGTCGGCCATGAAAGCCCACAGAGGAATCGCAGCCAGCCAGAGAACCAGTCGTGGCGTCCGGTCCCCCCGCACTGTCACCCACGGCGCCGGGCCCGGCCCGCGGCCGAAGTCGGCGAGATCCCGGAGAAGTGCGCTTGGGAACAGAACCGCGCGGGCGAGCCGGCCGCGTCAGCGCCGCGGCCAACGCCCGCATGCCTTCGAAAAAGGCGGAGATCGCCAGAATGCCGGTCGCCATCACCAGGGCAAAGCAGGCGGTATCGAGCGTTCGGATTCGCACGGTAATCGGACCGGGCCCGGGATAGTCTGGTCTTGTTGACATAAGAATCATCCCACTCCGGCAGGGGCGCTCGGAGGCCCCCCACCTGCCGGCGGGACTTGAAAGGTGTGATTTGGGGCGCCTCTCCTTTTCCCTCGATCCCGCGCCGCCGTTCCGGCTCGATCTGACCGTCTGGGCAATCCGCCGCCGGCCGGAGAACCACATCGACAGGTGGGACGGCGAAGCTTACGAGCGAGTATTAGCCGTCCAAGGCAAGCCGGTGCTCGTGAGGGTTACACAATCGGGAAGCGCTTCTACGCCGCGGCTCGAAGTCACCGTCTCTGCTCGACATTTCCCCGCTACCGTGAAGGCCACCGTAACCACCGCCCTGGAGCGGCTGTTAGGCGTGCATGCCGATCTCCAATCTTTCTATCGGCTTGCGGCGGAGCACCGCCGCCTCGATGAACTTGCGTCGCGCTTCAAGGGACTCAAGCCGCCACGGTTTCCGACCGTGTGGGAGAGCCTCGTCAATGGCATAGCCTGCCAGCAGTTCAGCCTGACCGTGGGGATCCTCCTGCTGAACCGGCTTGCGGCGCTATGCGGATTGCCGTTCGGAGAAGGCGTCATCCGGCACGCCTTCCCAGGACCCGAAGCGCTGGCGAGGGCGGCGCCGGAATCTCTACGGTCCCAGGGCTTCAACACCGCCAAAACCAGGGCATTGATCGGTCTGGGTAAGGCAATCACATCCGGGCAATTGGATCTCGAGGCGCTCGAGAATTTCGACAATGGGGAAGCCATGGCCCGCCTGCTGGAGTTGCCCGGTGTGGGGCGGTGGACCGCCGAATACGTTCTGCTGCGTGGACTGGGCCGCATCGATGTCTTTCCTGGAGACGATGTCGGCGCCCGGAAGAACCTGGCACGATGGCTGCGCCTCCGCGAACCGCTCGACTACGGCCGTGTGATGCGCGCGACCGGCAAATGGAAGCCGTATGGGGGGCTGGTTTATTTTCACTTGCTGTTGGACGGACTCGAGCGGGCCGGATATTTGCACCCGGAGCCGGCACGGGCCGGCACGACCATCGGAGGTTTCACATGATCAAGCTGAAACGGGTTTACGAGAAAGCCGATCCCGACGACGGGGTTCGCTACCTCGTCGAGCGGCTCTGGCCTCGTGGCGTGAAAAAGACCGCATTGCGCATCGATGGCTGGCTGAAGGATGCCGCGCCAAGCACCGAGCTTCGCAAGTGGTTCAGCCACGATCCTGAAAAGTGGCGGGATTTCCGGCGCCGGTACTTCGCCGAACTCGGTCGCGTCCCCGATGCCTGGGCGCCGATCCGCCAAGCGGCGCGGAGTGGCACTGTAACGCTGCTCTATAGCTCGCACGATACGGAGCACAACAATGCCGTCGCCCTCAAAGAGTACATCGAGCGCAAGGCGGGCGCCAGAACCCATACCGCCGGCAGCCGTCCACGGCACTGATGCGCAGGCCCGCTCGTACGCGTGGTCCGGGATTGGGAAGAGGCGTAGGCAGCACGCGGAAAAGGAGCCATCGGCCGCTATGGGCCAGCACGAGCACGAAAGACCCGAATGGCGGGGCGTGCTCTACGTTGAGGAGTCGATCGGCCCCGAAACCGTGAGCACCCTTCCACTGGCCACTCTGGAGGCATTTCGCGACCACGGCAGTGTACGGGGCGCCACGGTTCTGGAAGGCTGGAACGATGCCGAACAGGAGCTTGGCAGGCGGCCAGGTACGTCGTACTACTCTTTGAGCGCGGCAGCCAACCAGGCGGCCATATCGCCGGATGGCTTCTGAATCGATAGCCGTTCTGCAGCGTTTGCCTGGCTGTAGGCGCGGTACGCCGGCTCGAATGCGCTCTGGATGCCGGCGGCATCGGGCTGGATGTTCCGGCCATTCACCATGCCTTCGAGCGCAAGGGAACGCGGCGCAAGGGCCGATGCGATGTCGGCAATGTCGCCCGCTTTCAGAATTCCCAGGACGATCGCTTCCAAAGGCACGTAGGTGAACGCGTCCTCGAGGATCGCCAGGTATCCCGCGAGGCCCCCGCGCGCGGCAATGGCGCGCACGTCCGGCTCGCATAGCCCGGCCAGCAGAGCCAGGTGCGCTCCCGAGGGATCGGCCCGGTATTGGACCTGCGGGCCCGCTTCGGATTCGATCTCATCCATATAGAGCGGCGAGGGATTCGCAGGGGAAAAGGAATCGCCCCAGACCGCTATACGCCGCCCATCCAGTTCCGGACGTGTGCGCAGGTACGCTATCACGGTGCGCAGGTCCTTCAAGCGGGAGCCGAGAAGAGAGCGCGCCAGGTCGAATTCCATCTGCGCGAGGCCCCGGAGCGCGCCGTTCTCTCCGGCGGAATCACTCGGCGATGTCTCGCCCGTGCCCCGAACGTCGGCCAGGCAGACGGCCACTCCGGACCGCAGCAGCGCCTCCAGATCCCCGCTCCGGTTGTCGAGGAAGCGCTCTTTCCCGCCCTGGCTGACAGCAACAACAACCGGGGCCTCCCTGGCTCCTTTGGGCATCACCAGCAGCACAGGCACATCGATGCC
>JAWLGN010000392.1:0-3969 GCA_041685075.1 Bryobacteraceae bacterium | reverse complement strand
CGTCCATGGCGCCGATGCGAATGGCCGGCCGGCTGGCCCAGGCACCGTTCAGCGCAGCGCCAAAGGTCGAGGCGACGCCGGCGCGAAGAAGTTGCCTGCGCGAGGTCATGCCAGCCCTTCCAGCCTGTAGTCGAGCTTCTCGTTGGAGCGCATCATCTCGTCCCAGGTAACGATGCGCTGGCCGTAAGCCGCCATGCGCCCCAGAACTGCGGTCAGGGTGCTTTGGGCCGCCTCCGCGGCGTTGTTACTGATGCGTCCCTCGCGCAGGCCGGCTGCGAAGGCGACGATGTTATCGATGGTGCCGCGGCGACCGGTATCGTCCTTGTCCGCGCCCTTCCACGGCCGGGGGCCGGTGATGGCCGCGAGGCCGCCGTAGTGTGCCTCGGCCGTGCCCTCGGTGCCGTAAACGCGCGCGCAGATGTCGTTGTAGCCCTTGATGCACTGCGTAGAGCTGAAGTCCACCTTCACATCGTCCGGATACCAGTAGGTGACCACGAAGTGATCCCAGCAATCCCCCACATCGACCCGCGCCTTGCGCCCGCCGGTGCCGTAGGCCTTCACCGGGCGCGCGTTGAGCAGCCAGTCTCCCGCGTCCAGCGCGTGTACGTTCTGCTCCACGATGATGTCGCCCGAGAGGGCCTTGTCGAACACCCAGTTGCGCAGGCGGGCCACGGCGGGCGTGTCACCCGGCTGGTCCTTCCTCCGCAGCCGCCCGGTGTGGTAATAGACGTGTCCCATCACAGGCCGGCCGATCGCGCCGCCGTGCACCCGGCCGGCAAGTTCGCGGAACACCTGGCGGGCGCGAAACTGAAAATCCACAAAAAAGCTAAGCTTTCCCTTTGCCTTCTCCCCGCTGGCGATGATCGATTGACACCCGGCCACGTCCACCGCAACCGGCTTCGCCATGTAGACATGCTTGCCGGCCTGGATGGCCGCAGCCGCCTGCTCGGGGTGGCAGTAGGGCGGGCTCTCGATCACCACGACATCGAGTCGAGAATCCACCAGCTCCCGGTAACCCATCAACCCCTTGTAACGCCGCGTGGCGGGCGTTGCCCCGATCCTCCGGCCGGCAAATTCCATCCGGTCCGGCAGCACATCGGCCATCGCCACCAGCCGCGCTCCGGCGAACTCCTGGAACAAGCTGCCGATCCACGTCCCGCGCGCGCCGCAGCCGACCAGGCCAAACTCGAGTGCCGAGTTCGCCTGCGTGCCGAAGACAGTGCCGGGTTGGAGGATCAGCAGACCGGTGCCCGCGGACCGGAGGAAGTTTCGGCGGCCGCGATAGTTACTTACCTTCCGGGTCTGCATGAATGAGATCTCTTTTCGCCGAACGTTCCAGGCAAAGGTAAGTGCACGCGTGTCCCTTGGCCGGGCACATTCAGCCGGTCGTATAATACGGCAAAGTTCTACTAACCTTCGGCTGCAATTGTACGGGTCTGCACGCGGATTGTCAACTAAAAAAACTCAGTCGATAACACTGAGTTGGCCAGACCAATCAGCATAATGGTCCGTTGGCCGGACCAATCGGCAAGTGAATTATCAAACAAAAAAACTCAGCCATTCGCACCGAGTTGGCCGGACCAATTAGCGCGTGCCAGCGCTGTTCCGGCGAAAGTACTGGCAATTTACGCGTGCTACACTTCGCCGAAAAGCCGCGCAGGAAACATGACTTCGCGGAGTGGCCGCCAACGGCTGCGGTTGCAGCACCGGGTAACTGGAGTATTAGCCCGACCTGTAACCCGGCAGCGAATGCGCTCACCGCGCTTGACATAGGCGGCCCGAAGGATACAATTAGGTCTGAATTGAATTTCGAAGGAGCACGGATGGCAATCGGTAGACGTTCCTTTCTCGCGGCGGCAGCCACGGCGGCAGGCGCCCGCGCCGCCGCTCCCAGCGACCGGGTGCGCATCGGACTGATCGGCTGCGGCGGTATCTCCGCCGCCGACGTGAATGCGTTTCTGGCTCACCCCGGCTGCGAGATTGTGGTCATTTGCGATGTGGACGACAGCCGCATCGCGCGTGCCGCCGACAGGCTGGAGAAGATGGACCGCAAGCGCCCGGAGGCGGTGAAGGACTTCCGGCGCGTGGTCGATCGCAACGACATCGACGTGTGCCTCATCTGCACTCCCGATCACTGGCATGCCCTTCCGACGGTAGCGGCATGCCGGGCGGGCAAGGACGTCTACGTCGAAAAGCCCCTGGCCACCACCATCGCGGAGAGTTCCATCATGCGCAAAGTGGCCGCGGAGACCGGGCGCATCTGCCAGATGGGCACCCACTGGCGCAGCGGCGAGCATTACCAGGAGGCGGTCGAGCTGGTGCGCTCCGGAAAAATCGGCAAAGTGCGCCAGGTTCGCTGTTGGGCCTACCTGGACTGGGTAGGGGCGATCGGCAACCCTCCCGACAGTCCTGTACCCAAGGGCGTGGATTATGATCTATGGCTCGGTCCGGCGCCGGAGCGGCCCTTCAACCCCAACCGCTTTCACTTCAACTTCCGCTGGTTCTGGGACTACGCCGGCGGGTTAATGACCGATTGGGGCGTGCACCTGCTCAACATCGCTCTTTGGGCGATGGGGCCGGAATGGCCGAAAAGCGTCATCTCCTCCGGGGGCAAGTACCAACTGCGCGACAATTCGGAAACGCCGGACACCCAGATCACCATCTACGACTTCCCTTCCTACACGCTCATCTGGGAACACCAGGTCGGTAGCGGCCTGGGGCCGGACCGCCGCGAACATGGGGTGATGTTCAGCGGGTCGGAAGCCAGTCTGCTGGTCCATGAGCAGGGCTGGGAAGTGATCGCCGAGCCGAAGAAACGCGGCGGCGTCGAAATGAAGCGCGTCACCAAGGCTACCGGGGCGCGCGCGGCGCATGCGCGCAACCTGCTCGAGTGCATCAAGTCGCGCCGGCAGCCGGTGGAGAACCTCGAGATCGGCCATCACGTGACCACGGTGGCGCACCTCGGCAACCTCGCCCTGCGCTCGCGAAGCCGCATCGAGTGGGATGCCGCCCGGGAGCGGGTGACCAACAACGAGGAGGCGAACGGCCTGCTCCAGCGGCCGTACCGCGCGCCATGGAAACTCGCCTGATCCTCGCGGCTGCCGTCCTGGGTGTCGCGGCATTCGGCGCCGACAAGCGGGACACTCCCGTGCAGCCGTGGTCCGGCTATCGTGTCCACGATGCGGCGCGGCCGGAACCGCCGCGCATCACCGCCGAGCCGGGCAGCCCGCCGTCCGATGCCGTGGTGCTCTTCGACGGCAAGGACCTCTCCCAGTGGCGGCCAGGGCGCTGGACGATCAAAGATGGCGTCATCGAAGCCGGCAGGGGGAACCTGGTCTCCGCGCGCGAATTCGGCGATTGCCAGATCCACCTCGAGTGGCAGGCGCCCGACCCGCCGCGGGGCCACCCGCTGAACCGCGGCAACAGCGGCGTGCTGCTGATGGGACGGTTCGAAATCCAGATTTTCGATTCCTACTCCACCCACATCTACCCGGACGGCCAGGCCGCGGCCATCTACGGCCAGACACCCGCGATGGTGAACGCCACCCGCAAGCCCGGAGATTGGCAGAGTTTCGACATCGTCTTCCTCGCCCCGTGCTGGAAGGAAGGGAAGCTCGAGCGGCCGGCGCGCGTGACCGTCTTCCATAACGGCGTCCTGGTGCACCACAACCAGGAGATCTACGGCACCGTGGCGCACGAGAGGCTGCCAGGTCCCTATCCGGACGGCGTCACCTCCGGCCCCTTGATCCTGACCGGTCATAACAACCCCGTGCGGTTCCGGAATGTCTGGGTACGGCCCCTGACATTTCCCCGGTAGCCGCCCGGGGGCCCCTCGGCTTCAGCGGTGAGGTGTCCTATCGTTCCCCGCGGCCGGCCAGCAGGCTGTGGCGGCGGCTGAAGGGGAAGTAGATGGCGAGTCCCACCAGCAGCCACACCAGGAAACGCAGCCAGGTCTCCAGCGGCAGCGCC
>JAWLGN010000056.1:0-22575 GCA_041685075.1 Bryobacteraceae bacterium | reverse complement strand
GGTGGCGCCGTAGAGCGCGCCGGCCGCTACGATCGAGCGCCGCCGGTCGGCCAGCGCCGCCAGCATGGCGGTGTGGAGCGCCGCCATCCCCGAGGCGCAGGCCACCGCGCCGGCGCCGTTTTCGAGCGCCGCCACCAGCTCCTGCAACGCCGTGCCGGTGGGGTTGTCATAGCGCGCGTAGCAATAGCCCGGCTGCTCGAAGCCGAACACGCGGTCCAGCTCCTCCATGTCCTCGTAGAAATAACTGGAGGCGGTGTAAATCGGGGTGGTCACCGGAACCCACGGCTCGGGTTTCCGCTTGCGGTCGCCCGCGTGCACCGCCTTGGTGTGAATCTTCATCGCCTCTTCCACCGGACCCCGCTCTTGGTGTCTTCGATCAGAATGCCCTGTTCCTGCAACTGCGCGCGAATGGCGTCGGCGCGCGCGAAATCGCGGTTCTTCTTCGCCTCGGTGCGCTCGGCAACCAGCGCCTCTACCTCGGCATCGGAAAGGGCGCCGCTCTTGGCCGAGGGCGTCAGCACGTCGAAGATGGCGTCGAATCGCGCCAGGAACTCGAGCGCCGCCGGTACGTTCCCCGCGGCGAAGCCGCCACCGTCCATGGCGATATTGGCCTCCCGCACGAACTCGAACACCGCGCCCAAAGCCTCGGCGGTATTCAGATCGTCGTTCATGGCGGACTCGAACTGCTCTCCCGCCTTCGCGATGCGCTCCGCCATCTGCGCGTTCTCTCCCGCGGGGAACTTCTCCGTCTCCAGCCGCAGCTTGAAATTCCGCAGCCGGTCGATGGCCGTCGCGGCGGACTTCAACCCGTCGAAGGTGAAGTTCAGCGCCTTCCTGTACGGCACCGAAGCCAGCAGGTAGCGGATGGCCTCCGGCGCGTACCCGCGCGCCAGCACGTCCCGCAGGGTATAGAAGTTGCCCAGCGACTTGGACATCTTCTGCCCCTCCACCAGCAGGAACTCCGAGTGCAGCCAGAAGCGCGCAAACGGCTTGCCGGTGAGCGATTCCGACTGCGCGATCTCGTTTTCGTGGTGGGGGAAGATCAGGTCCACACCGCCGGCATGCAAATCGAGCGTCTCCCCCAGGTACTGGATGGCCATCACGGAGCACTCGATGTGCCACCCCGGCCTGCCGGGGCCGATCTCGGCTTCCCAGAACGGCTCGCCTTCCTTGGGCGCCTTCCACAGCGCAAAGTCGCGCGCGTCGTCTTTCTCGTACTTATCGCTATCCACGCGCGCGCCCGCCTTCATGCCGCTGAAATCGGTATGGGAGAGCTTGCCGTACTCCGGAAAGCTGCCGATGCGGAAGTAGACCGACCCCTCGCTGGTATAGGTGTGGCCCCGCTCCGCGAGCCTGCCGATGGCTTCGGCCATCTGCGGGATATGCTCGGTGGCGCGGACCAGTCTCTCGGGGCGCTCCAGCCGCAGGGTGGCGCAGTCTTCCAGGAAAGCCCCCGTGTAAACGCCGGTATACTCCTGGAGCGTTTTCCCTTGCGCGACGGCGTTCTGGATGATGCGGTCGTCCACGTCCGTGATGTTCATGACGTGGTCGAGAGCGAACCCGCAGGCCCGCAGCCAGCGCCGCAGGATATCGACGAAGGCGAAGGTGCGGAAGTTGCCGATGTGGGCGAAGTCGTAGACGGTGGGCCCGCAGGTATACATGCGGACGGTGTTGTCGCGTTCCGGAGCGAACGCCTCCAGTTGCTGGGTGAGCGTGTTATAAAACCGCAACGGCATAATGGCGGGAATTCTCCATCCTATCACGCCGCGCGGCCGTGGCCGCCCGCGATTTCCGCATAGCAGCCGGCTCCAGGCACCCGCTGCGGCGGCCGGGAACGGCACGGCAACAGCCGCCCGCGCCGCGCTTTCCAAACGCGCGCGCGCCTCGTCTGGTAACATAATCCTTTCGAGCGAATGAAGGCTTTACTCGACTGCCTCAAGCCCGGGGAGAAGGACTGGGAGCTCGCCCGGGCACTAGATCCCGACCGCCTGCCTGCCCACATCGCCATCATCATGGATGGCAACGGCCGCTGGGCGGGACGCCGCCACCTGCCGCGCGTGGCCGGCCACCAGGCCGGAGTAGGCGCGGTCCGCAGCACGGTCGAAACCTGCGCCCGCCTCGGGGTCGGGGATCTCACCCTCTACGCCTTCTCCTCGGAGAATTGGAAGCGCCCCCGCGCCGAGGTCGATACCCTCTGGCACCTGCTGCGCTACTACCTCCGCAAGGAACTCTCGACCCTGCAGAAGAACGGCATCCGCCTGCGCGCCATCGGGCGCGTGGATGCACTGCCTCCCGACGTGCGCGAGGAACTGCTGGCCACCGTCGAGGCCACCAGCGGCCACACCGGCCTGCGGGTCAATTTGGCGATCAATTACAGCGGCCGCGGCGAGATTGTGGACGCCGTCAACCGCGCCATCGACGACGCGCGCGCCGCCGGGCGCCTCGCTGACCTGCGCATCGACGAGGATGCCATCGCCGGCCGCCTCTACACCGCCGGTTCGCCCGAACCGGACCTGTTAATCCGCACCTCCGGCGAGATGCGGGTCAGCAACTTCCTGCTCTGGCAGCTCGCCTACTCGGAGTTGTATGTCACCGAGACCCTGTGGCCCGATTTCAGCCGCACCGACCTGCTGGCCGCCATCCTGGATTACCAGAAGCGCGAGCGCCGCTATGGCGGGCTGAGTCCTTCCGGAATCAACGGCCGGCAGGTAGCGGCCCCGATGGTGGAACTGCCCACCTCATGAAGCGGGTCCTGACCGCCGCCGTCCTTGCGCCTCTGGTGATCTGGGCGGTGCTGTGGGGACCGCTGTGGGCGCTCTACGGAATCATCGCCCTGGTGGCGGTGCTGTGCTACGCCGAGTACGCGGGTATCGCCGCGGCCTACCGCTTCGGCGCGCCGGGTCCGCTGGGCTACGCCGCCGGCCTGTGCCTCCTGTTCGCGGGCGACACCCTGCTGGTGGCGGTGGTGCTGGCGGCGCTGGCGCTGGCTCTTTCCATGCGCGCCGGCGACCTGGCCGCCGTGCTGCCCCGCGCGGCGCTCGTCATCGCCGGCGTGCTCTACGTCTTCGGCGCCTTCCGCTGCGCTATTTTGATCCACGAGGCCAACCCCCACTGGCTGATGTTTGCGCTGGTGGTGAGTTGGATCGGCGACACCGGCGCCTACTACGTGGGCCGGCGCTGGGGGCGCCATCGCCTGGCCCCGCGCATCAGCCCCAAAAAATCCTGGGAGGGCGCGGCCGCATCCGTGGTGGTGGCGGTGGCCATCGGCCTCCTCTACCTGGGCCGCTTCCTCCCCGCCACGCCCTGGTGGCAGGCGGCGCTGCTGGCCGCCGCGGTGAACGCCGCCGGGCAGGTGGGCGACCTGGCCGAATCCGCCATGAAGCGCGGCGCCGGCGTCAAGGATAGCGGCACCCTGCTCCCCGGCCACGGCGGCCTGCTCGACCGCGTGGACAGCACCCTGTTCGCCCTCCCCACCGTCTACCTCTACCTGCGGCTGGCGCAACCGGGATAGCGCCGCGGCCCGCTTCGCGCAACCGGCACGCCACGTGCTATACGGGAAGAGCGCATGCGTAGACGCACCGTGGTATTCCTGCTGCTCATCGCCCTTGGGTCCGCCTGCTCGCGGCGCGGCGATGTCCGCCCGGGCGAACAGGCCAGCGGCCTGTTCCTCATCCGCCAGGGGGGCAAGGTCGGGTACATCGATAAGGACGGCAAGATCGCCATCCCGCCGCAGTTCGATGCCGCGGCGCCGTTCTCCGAGGGCCTCGCGGTGGTCGAGATCGCCGGACGCGCGGGTTACATCGACGAGCGCGGCCGCATCGCCATCAACCCGCAGTTCGATTCCGGCGCGCCGTTTTCCGACGGCCTGGCCGCCGTCCGCATCACCGGCGCCTGGGGCTTCATCGATCCATCCGGCAAGATGGTGATCGACCCGCAGTTCCAGGACCCCGGCCCCCTGCCCATAGGCTTCTCCGAGGGTCTCGCCGCCGTCCACCATGGGCCCGGCACTCCCATCGGCTACATCGATCGAGCCGGCAAGATGGCCATCCCCCCGCAGTTCCAGGCGGCGCTGCCGTTCCACGAGGGCCTCGCCCTGGTGGGCATCCGGGGCGCCTACGGCTACATCGACCGCCAGGGCCGCGTGGTGATCCCCCCGCAGTTCGACGAGGCCAGCAGCTTCTACGAGGGCCTGGCGGCCGTGCGCATCGGCGACCGCTGGGGCTACATCGATAAGAACGGCAAGTACGCCATTAACCCGCAGTTCGCCGCCGCGCGGGTCTTCTCCGGCGACCGCGCGCTGGTGGCTATCGACGGCAAAGCCGGCTACATCGACCGCCAGGGCCGGGTGGCGATTCCCCCGCAGTTCGACGCCGCCGACGACTTCCGCGACGGCATGGCCGCGGTGCGCATCGGCGACCGCTGGGGCTACATCGACGAAGACGGCAAGCTCGCCATCGACCCGCAGTTCGACGAAGCGCGCCCCTTCTCCCTGGGGCTGGCGCCCGTGGCCATGGGGGATGCCTGGGGCTACATCGACAAGCAGGGCCGCGTGGTCTGGACCCCCACGCTCTAACCGTCAGGCGTTCAGCAGCCGCCCTAGCTCCGCCGCCGGGCGGCGCCGCCCCACGTAGAACGGCCCGAACTTGGCATAGATGGCGCTGGCTTCATCGAAGCGCATTTCGTAGATCAGGCGCTTGAAGACCACCGGGTCGTCGGCAAACAGGTCCACGCCCCACTCCCAGTTGTCCAGCCCGATCGAACCGCTGATGATCTGCCGCACCTCGTCGCCGAAGCGGCGCCCGATCAGGCCGTGGTCGCGCATCATGCGCTGGCGTTCCGGCATGGGGAGCTGGTACCAGTTGGCTGCCGCGTCGCGCTTGCGGTCCATGGGATAGAAGCAGACGTACCTGGCTTTCGGAATCTCCGGCCACAGCCGCGGCGCCATGGCCGCCCGCTGGCGCTCCAGCACCTCGGCGATCTCCCGGTTCCACTCCGCCGTGTGCGCGTGAATGGCCTTCTCAAACAGGCTGGAATAGACCTTGGCGCTGGATTCGTACAGGCTCAACTCGACCACCGAAAGGTACGACGTAGCCGGCTCCAGGTACTCCCACAACCGCAGGCCCTGGAGCGCCACTTCGGTTTCGTGCAGCGCGTCGAAGTCCTTGCGGAAGTGGAGCAGCATCAGGTCGCCCTTATGGCCGAAGAGGCCGTAGAGCGCGCTGGGCGCCTCCCGGTTCTCCTCCATGGCGGAGAGCGCGGCGGCGGCCTCGGCGGCGATTTCGGCGCGCGCGGCCGCGTCGAGCGCCTTCCACGCGGCGCGGCGTACCCGCATCATCTGGTGCAGCACGCTGGCGCCCTCCACGGTCAACGGCGCCGCCGGCAGCGTCATGGCTTGGGTTTCGTCAGCGATCACGTGAGCCTCCTCCTGCCCCCATTATACGGGGCAGGCGGCCGGCCCACCCTACCAGCTCACTTCCACTTCGTAGTTGTCGGCACCGCCGGAGCGGTCGTCGATTTCGAAGACCAGCCGGTAGCCGTTCAGGCGCCCGGGGAACTCGACGATGTCCACGCGCCCGCGGCCATCCACGCGGTGTACGCTAGCGGCGTGGTTCTCGCGCCGCGGCAGCTCCCGCAGGAACTCGGCGCGCTCGCCCCGCAGCGGACCGCCGCTCAGCACCTGGGCGCGCGCCCGGCGCCCCTGCACGGTCACGCGCACGCGGCCATCCACGCGCCCGTACCACACCATGGCGCGGCGCGCGATCGGGTCGCCCCCGCGGGACCCCGGCGCCCAGCTCAGGGTGAAGCTGTAATCCGCCGCGCCGCCCTTGGGATCGCGGATGAGAACCCGCGCGGCATAGCGGTTTTCCCGGCGCGGCTGCTGGAGCAGCACCACCTCGCCGCGCCCTTCGAAATCGTCCAGGCTTACCATGACGTCGCGGCCCGGCAGCGCGCGGGAAAAGCTCGCCCGCTCGCGCGTCACCGGCCCGCCGCTGATCGTCTCCGCCCGGCAGCGGTTGCCGCGGCACTCCACCACCGCCTCACCGTCCACCCGGCCCGACCAGACCAGCCGGTTGCCCCCCAGGTTCGTACTCACCCGCGGGCTCAGCGGTTTGAAAAAGCCGCCCCGCCCGGTATCCCAGAAGAACTCCAGTGAATAGAACGACGCGCCGCCCTGCCGGTCTTCGATGGCCACCTCCAGGATATAGTTGTTCTCCAGCCGCGGCTGCTGGATGATGCGCACGCGCCCGCGGCCCTCCCGCACTTCCACCCGCACGTTCTGCCGGCTGTCCGGCAGTCGCTCGAAGAAGCGGTAGCGCTGGCGCTGCACCGGCAGGCCCTGCCGATCGTCCACCTGCACGCGGTTGCCCCGCACCTGCACCACGCTGGTGCCGTCCACCACGCCTTCCCACACGAACTGCGGTTGCCCCTGGGCGCCCAGCGGGGAGGCCAGCAGCAGCACCGCCACGGCCGGCAGGCTGCCCAACGTCGCTTTCATCACATGCCAATAGTAACGCGGCAGCCCGCGGCTAGCGGCGGCGCTCAAAGAGAAACAGCCCGCTCTTGCCCGGCGCTACGATATCCAGATCGCCGTCGCCGTCCACATCCGCGACGGCAATCTGCATTCCCCCGCCGGTGCGCGTGCTGTAGTCGATGATGTGCCGGATCCACTCGACGCCCTTGGCCGCCTTGCGGTACTCGTACCAGTAGAGGCCCAGGGGCTCGCGCTCGCCGGGGTCGTTGCCGTTGTGCGCCATGTAGCGCTTGCCGGTGACCAGGTCCGGGCGCCCGTCGCCGTTCAGATCCACGAGCGTCAGGGCATGCGGCTGCGACCAGGTCTTGTCGATGAACACCGGCTTCGCGAACCGGCCCGCGCCCTCCTGCCGGATCCACAGCACGCCGTAGTCGTGGGCCATCGACGTAATCACATCGTTCCGTCCGTCGCCGTCCACGTCCACCACGTGTAGGAAGCCCGTGGAATCGAGATCGAAGGCGGGATGGAACTTCCACTCCCCGGCCCGCGGATCCGGGGGCGCTTCGAGCCACCCCTTGGGCGTGAGGATATCGTTGCGGCCGTCGCCATTCACATCGCCCGCCCCGATGCCGTGCCCGTAGCCGGTCGCGCTGGCCACGTGCCGGGTGAAGCGGCCATCCCGCAGCTCGAACCACGCGGTGGGAGCGTCCTTGCCGCCGAACTGCGGCAGCAGCTCGCGCGCGCGGCCGTCGTTGTCCAGGTCCACCAGGAAGGCGAACTCCACGGGCAGCCCCGTGTGGATGTCGTGCTCCTTCCACGTCCCGCCGCCCTTCCCGGGATTCTCGCTCCAGTAGATGCGCCGCGAAAACCAGGTGCAGGTGATCACGTCCACCGCGCCGTCGCCGTTCACATCCAGCGGCAGGTCGCTGAAGGCGTCCACGTAGTTGTTGGTGAAGCCGATCTCGCGGAACTTGTGCGGCGTCCACCGCGGCCCCGCATACCAGTACTCGCCGGAGATGATATCGGGGCGCCCGTCGCCGTTCACGTCCGCCACGGCGGCGGTTTCGGAAGCGCCCAAATCGATCGTATGTTTCTCGAAGGGGATCTCGCCGGGACGCCCGGCGGTCCAGGCCAGCGCGCCCGCCACCCACAAGGCGGCCGCGATCCGGTAGCGCGTCATAGGTGCAGTCTACCGCCTCTCGCGCCACCAGGTCTCGATCGCCGCGCGATACCGCGAGTAGAGATAGGACATGGCCAGCAGCAGCGCCCCCAGAACCGCGAAGGCGGCCATCCTGTAGAACAGCCCCAGGAACCAGACGTCGTGCAGGTAGAGTTTCGCCACCACCAGCCCGATCAACCCCAGCCCCAGGAGGCGGTTCACCAGGGTGCCGGTGAAGACCCCCAGGCTTACCAGCGCCACCGCGTAGGCCCCCAGCACGATGGAGAGCGCCGTGCTCGCCACGCTGCGCAGCTCTCCCGGCGGAGCGGTGCGGGCCGCCCAGCCCAGCGCCTCCATCCCCAGGCCCCACAGCAACACCACGTGCCCGGCGATGTAAGCCGCCCCGGCCACCGGCCGCGCGCGGCTCCACTTCGCCGCCGCCCACAGGCAGAGCGCCGCCAGCAGGAAGGTCAGGAAGCGCGCGTTGAGCACCGCCGCGTAGTCCAGCGAAGCGCCGTAGGCCCAGGCATCCACCGCCAGCAGGCGCCACAGCACCAGCACGAAGATGGCGGCCGCGCCCCAACCCGCGCGCGGCTCGCGCAGCCGCGCCCCAATCCACGCCAGCGCCGCGCCCTCCAGCGCCCAGACCATCGTCACCCTGTAACCCGCGAACTGCGCCGGAGCGGCCAGCACCAGCAGCGCCCAGGCCGTGCCGGCGGCCAGCAGCGCGGCCCTGCCGTCGCGTTTCCACAGCGCCCAGGCCATCCCCAGGTGCACCGCCGCCAGCACTACCGCCAGCGGCCCCGCCCACCTGCTGTAAAGCGGCGCGAGCAGCCCATACGCCACCGCGAAGTAGATGCCCGCGTTCAGCGCCGCCAGCACCAGGTCCTGCACCCCCGCCCTGCGATGCGCCAAGGTCCGCCACGGCAGCCAGAGCGCCATCAGGACGAAGGCCGCGGTCAGGAACCAGAACACCGGCCCCACGGCGCGCTGCTCCGCTTCCACCCACAGGGCATAGGAGAGCCAGAAGCCCGCCGGCACCGCCAGCGGCCAGCCGCGCCGGTCCGCCACCGCCAGCCCGGCGCCCGCCAGCGCCAGCGCAACCGCCGCGAAGGGCCACATCGTGTGGCCCCAGACGATGGCCAGCGCCAGCGCCGCCAGCACCTGTCCCACCACCCCCAGCCAGCGCCGCGGGAAGGCCGTGAACAGCCCGTAGAAGGCCAGCGCGAAGGTGGTATAGAAGGCGCGGCGCCCGGCCTCCACCGGGGTATCCAGTTCCGACCCGTAGACCCACACGGTGCCCAGCAGCACCAGCGGCTCCAGCACCGTCCAGCCGCGGAGCCGCACCGCGTAGAGCGCCCCGCCGCCCAGCAGCAGCGCATAGCACAGCACGAACCAGGCCTGCCCGTCCGGCGAGAGCAGCAGCGGGGTGATGTATCCGCCGAACAGCCCCAGCGCCGCCAGCGCCTCCGAATCGTGCCGCAGCGCCAGAGCCACCGCCGCGGCCGTCACCGCGGCCATCATGAGGAAGCCCGGCCCCTGCCCCACCATGCCGTACAGCCCGGAGGCCGCGTACACCGTGAGATAGAGGATCCCTATGCCCGCGCCCGCCAGCCCCATGGCGTAGACGTGGTGCCCGCCGCGCCGCACGCGCTCCGCCAGCGCCAGCGCGCCCAGCCCCGCCACGGCGCCCAGCAGCACCCGCGCCCCGATGCCCAGCCATCCCGCCTCCACGGCGTAGCGGAAGAAGAAGGCCGCGCCCAGCACCAGGGTTACCACCCCGACGCGGTTCACCAGGGTGAGGCCCATGCGGGTTTCGAAACCACGCGGTCGCGGCGCCGCGCCGGCCGGCTCCGGCTCGCGCTCCGGCTCTTTCGCCTGGACCTCCGGAGCCGCCGCGGGCGCCACCCCGGCGGCAGCCTCCAGCCGCTCCAGCCGCTTCAGTATCTCTTCCTGCCGCGCATCCAGGCGGGCGAGCGCGCGGGATATGGCATCCAGGCGCTCGCTGTCTTGTTCGTTCACGCGTCGTTGCCTTCGATCTGCTCGAGCCACCGGGAGAGCCGCGGCGCGGCGCCGGCGTGGTCTCCGAAACGCAGCGCGTTATAGGCTTCGGTGAACTGCGCCACCGGTGAGGCAAGCTCCGGCGGCAGCGCGGCGGCGAACTCCCGGGGGGTGAACCACGGCGGCTTCTGATATCCGCGCCGCCGCAGCGCTTCCAGCATCTCCAGGTAGAGCAGGGTAGCGTCGGCCATGCTGGCCTGCCCCTGGCGAGCCCGCGCCACGCGCCGCCGGATGCGCAGCACGCGCAACCCGCGCGGCCCCAGCCACACCGCCGCCACCGCGCAGCCCGCCAGTAGTGCCAGCAACGGGCCGTACTCACGCGCCGCCGTGCCCGCCGCCTCCTTCCATCCGAGCGACGCCCCGCGCAGCCGGTCCAGCCAGTGCACCCCCAGCACCCGCCCGGATCGGTGGACGTTGTTCGCCAGCAGCGCCTGCCGCCCCTGGTCGTAGCCCAGCACCCAGTCCTGCCAGAAGACCTCGGCGGCATCCATCAGCAGCGCCACCCGCATCTGCCAGCCGCCCGCCGCACGGTTCGGATCGGGCGGCGTGGGTTCGAAGACCGTCCACCCGCGCCCCGGAAGCCACGCCTCGACCCACGTGTGCGCGTCCGCGGCGCGGATCACGTACATCCCGGTATACGGGTTCCACACCCCGCTCTGAAAGCCCGTCACCAGCCGCGCGGGAATTCCCAGTTCCCGCAACATCACCGCCATGGCCGATGCGAAGTACTCGCAGTGCCCCTTGCGGCGCTCGAAGAGAAAGTGCGCCAGGGGGTCCGGGTGCTCCTCTTCCGGCAACTCCAGGGTGTAGCCGTACTCGCTGCGGAGGAAGGCTTCCACCGCGCTCGCCTGGGCGAAATCCGTACCCGCGCCCGCCGCCACTCGCCGCGCCAGTTGCCCGATGCGCCGGTCCAGCGCGGGCAGTTGCAGGTAGCGCGCGCGGATCTCGGGCGGCGCTTCCGTTCCCTCTTCCTGCCGCGGCGCCGGCCTGCGCGGGTCCTCCACAAAGGCGTAGACCGAGTAGCGCAATCCCCTGGGCGGCACGTAGCCCAGCCGGAAGCTGCCGTCGCGCGTGCGCACCAGCGTAGGCCGCCGCACTTCCAGCACCTCCGGGATGCCGGCGAAGAACAGGGCGTCGGTGTCCACCGCCTTCAAGTCCACCGCGTAGCTGATGTGGGTGCCGGAGTTGCCCGCGTAGTTGGCCAGCACGATGCGCCCGCTCTCGATCGGCACCACCGTTCCCGCGCTGCGCTGGTTGTACCACCGCCGCCCGTCGAACTCCCCCAGCGCCATGCCCCGCCACTTGGCGTTGGCCACCTCCGCTGGATCTGACACCTGCACGTGCATGATGGGCTGGGAGCTGGCCTTCACCTCCCCGATTTCGCCCAGCCGCACGCTGTTGGAAAACCCCGGCAGCAGGATGCGCCGCGCGCCCAGCCGATCGAGCGCCGCGGTGGCCGTGCGCGGCAGCATGAAGAACAGCCCGCCGGTGAGCGAGAGAATCCCCGCCGTCACCGCCAGGGTCAGGGCCGCCAGCCGCGGGTGGAACCAGCGCAGCCCGCTGCGCGCCACCGTCTGCGGCCGCTGCACCGCCCGCCGGATCTCCGAACTGGTGAACGCCGCCATGGCGAACGCCAGGTACAGCGTCAGAAACAGAAAGAAGTTCAGGTTGGTCGAGAGGATCGCCGCCGCCAGCAGTTCCAGGAAGGCGATCACCGCGATGTAGGCGTAGTCCCGGTTGGTGCGCGCGGTAAGGATCTTCACCACCGCCAGGAAGAACACCAGGTGCACCGTGGCTTCCAGAAATCCCCGGGAGATGACGAAGTAGTCCAGCGCGAAGAAGACGATGTAGGCCGCGGTAATCCAGTTGACCGCGCGGGCGGAGATCTCCAGCCGGAACAGCCCCGCGACCATCAGGGCGCGCAGCACCAGCCCCGCGGCGGTCAGGGCGATGGTAGGGGCATCGAGGTATCCCGACCCCGCCACCGCCAGGTACCCGCTGGCCACCAGGCCGAGCAGCGAGAACTGGAAGAAGCGCTCTACCGAAACCGCCGCGCTCGCCCCGGCACGCGCCATTCTTTCATTTTATCAAGCGGCCCCGGCGTCCCCGCCCACGTGCCGCTGGAGCGCCCGCACGAACTCCCCTACCGCCTGCCGCTCCGCGTTGCGCCAGCCCACCAGCACGAAGTACTCGTCCTTGTAGAAGAACACGCGGCCCGGCGCCGCGGGGAAGCGCTGCACGGCATCCAGCGCCGCGGCCGAGGAGGTCAGCTCGTAGAGCGTCACCTCCACCTCCCCCGGCCCCTTGTAGTCGGCCTGCACGACGCGCCGCACGGCCGACCGCGCGGGCGGCTCGAGCGCCTCGGCCGGCTCCACGTTGCGCAACGCCGTGCGCCGCCACTCCTCTCCCACCGTTTCGGGCAGCAGCGCCGCCGCATCGCGCCGCGCCCGGCAACCCGCCAGCGCCGCCGCGCCTGCCAGAAGTTTCCGTCGCGAGACCACACCGCATTCTACCGCCCGCGGCCCCGGTGGTACCATCGGCGTATGCCGAAGTATAGACCTGCCGGACGCAGAGCCCGGAGTACGCCCCCGTCGCGTGCCGCGGGCATCCCGTGCATCATCCTGCTCGTCTCCGCATTCGTGCTCGTGATGCTTTTCATCTACTTCGTAATGAAATACTCGGCCCAATGACATCCCTACGCCCCGATAACCGCCGCCCGGACCAGATGCGGCCGGTCTCGATCGAGCCCGGCTTCCTGTTAACCGCCGAAGGTTCGGCGCTCATCAGCGCGGGCAACACGCGCGTGCTCTGCGCCGCATCCATCGAAGAGACCGTGCCGCCCTTCCTGCGCGGCAGCGGCAAAGGATGGGTCACCGCCGAGTACGCCATGCTGCCGCGTTCCACGGCCAAGCGCACGCCCCGCGAGGTCACCAAGGGCCGCCCCTCCGGCCGCACGCACGAAATCCAGCGCTTGATCGGCCGCTCGCTGCGCTCGGTGGTGGATACCGCCGCTCTCGGGGAGCGCACCGTCATCGTGGACTGCGACGTCATGCAGGCCGATGGCGGCACCCGCACCGCTTCCATCACCGGCGCCTTCGTGGCCCTCGTGCTGGCCCTCCAGAAGCTGGTGGAATACGGCGGCCTGCGCCGCCTGCCCGTCACCGATTACGTGGCCGCCACCAGCGTGGGGATGACCGCCGGCGCAGCCCTGCTGGACCTCTGCTACGAGGAGGACTTCCAGGCCGACGTGGACATGAACGTCGTCATGACCGCCGGCGGCCGCTTCATCGAGGTGCAGGCCACCGCCGAGCACGCCTCCTTCGACGACGAGCAGATGGCCCGCATGCTGGCGCTGGCCCGCCGCGGCATCGCCGAACTCGTCGAAGTGCAGAAGCGCGTGGTCCAACTGGCATGAAGCTCTGGTGCGTCACCGGCAATCCCGGCAAGCTGCGGGAGTTTCGGCTCGCCGCAGCCGGCCGCGCGGTCGAGTTCGATATCCTGCCGGACTTTCGCGCCCTCCCGCCCTGCCGGGAGGACGGCGCCACCTTCGAAGAGAACGCCATCCTCAAGGCGCGGCACTACGGCCCCCACGTCCCGGGCGGCGGGCTGCTCTTCGCCGACGACTCCGGCCTGGAGGTGGACGCCCTCGGCGGCGCGCCCGGCGTCCATTCGGCGCGCTTCGCCGGACCGGACGCCACCGACCCGGCCAACAACCGCCTGCTGCTCGAAAAGCTGCGCGGCGTCGAGAACCGCACCGCGCGCTTCGTCTGCGTTATCGCCCTGGTCGAAGGCGAGCGTCTGTTGGGCGCCTTTCGCGGCGCCGTCGAGGGCCGCATCCTCGAGGAGGAGCGCGGCACCGGCGGCTTCGGTTACGACCCGCTGTTTTACTACCCGCCCTTCGGCTGCACCTTCGGTGAGGTGTCCGCCGAGCGCAAGTTCACCGTCAGCCACCGCGGCCAGGCGCTGCGGAAGCTGCTGGAGTTCCTCGCCCTATGACGATGCATCGCCGCACCCTGCTGCTGGGTCTCCTGGGCCTCCCCGCGCCGCGCCGCCTGCGCGTGCTGAGCTACAACATCCACCACGGCGAAGGCACCGACGGCCGCCTGGATCTCGAACGCATCGCCCGGGTGATCCGCGCCGCCGCCCCCGACGTCGCCATGCTCCAGGAAGTGGACCGCGGCGTCGCGCGCACGGGCGGCGTCGATCAGCCCGCGCGCCTTGCCGCCCTCACCGGCCTGCGTCCCTACTTCGGCAAGGCCATCGACCATGAAGGCGGCGACTACGGCAACGCCATCCTCACCCGCCTCCCCGTGGCGGAACACGGGAACGTGCCGCTTCCGGGCTCCGAACCGCGAGCGTTCATCTGGATCCGCACCGAAGACGGCCTGCTCTTCCTCGGCACCCACCTGGACGCCGGCCGCAACGAACCCGCGCGCGTGGCCGCGGCCGAGCGCATCAACGAATGGATCGCATCACGCGCCGCCCTGCCCGCCATTCTCGCCGGAGACCTGAACGCCGTCCGGGGCAGCCAGCCGCTGGAGGTCTTCGCGCGGCAATGGTCCATCGCGGGCGAGGAGCTGCACACCATCCCGTCCGCCACGCCCCGCCGCCAGATCGACTTCATCCTCTACCGCCCCGCCGCCCGCTGGCGCGTGGTCAGCGTCGAAGTGCCGGAAGAACCCGTAGCCTCCGACCATCGCCCCATAGCCGCCGAATTCGAACGATTGCCGTCCTCCGCGCGGTGAAACTGCACGGCGGCGCACAGCGGGCAAGGGCGCGCCGTTTTTGCGCGGCGGAGCGAACCCTTGCCCGCGAGCACCGCCGTGCGATCCACCGGACTCGACGGGCGGCTCCGGTGGGGTGGCGACCATCCTGCTGGTGAGCTCTGAGCAGGTTTTGGCGAACTCCTCTGGCGTCCGGTAATCCACGCTGCGGTGCGGCCGTTCGCCGTTGTACTCCATCCTCCAGCCTTCGATCTTTTTCTTGGCGTCTACGATGTTCCCGAACCAATTCGCGTTCGAACATTCATCTCGGAACCGACCATTGAAGCTCTCCACGTAGCCGTTCTGCATGGGCCGACCCGGCTCGATATGGATGAGCGATCTCGCGCATGACGCTGATCGCTCCTGGCCGCACACCGATTGGCTTGGTGCCCGCCGAGAACACCGCTAAACGATCCCCCGCCAGGTGCCGCAGGAGCCCTTCGGCTGGCTTCGTGCCGAGTTACCGGTGCACAAGATGAGCACGCGCTGCACGCGGCACCTCCTCGTGCGTCCAACGCCAGCGCTTTTGGAAGTAGAGCGCAACGTTGACCAGCCCAATGAGCACGGGGACCTCCACGAGTGGGCCAATCACGGCGGCAAAAGCAACGCCTGATTGGATGCCAAAGACCGCTATCGCCACCGCGATGGCAAGCTCAAAATTGTTGCTGGCCGCCGTAAAGGAGAGCGTGGCGGTCTTGGAATAGTCCGCCCCAAGCTTGTGCCCCATCCAAAACGAGACGAAGAACATCACGACGAAATACAGCAGCAGCGGCACCGCAATAAGCAGCACGTCAAGGGGCAAGCGAATGATGTACTCGCCCTTAAGTGAGAACATCACGATGATCGTGAAGAGCAGCGCGACAAGCGTCAGGGGGCTCAGGCGCGGGAGAAAGCGCTCCTCGTACCACTTGCGCCCGCGAAGGCGCAAGAGCGTAAACCTCGTGATGATGCCGGCAACAAACGGAATCCCGAGGTAGATGAGCACGCTTTTGGCAATCTCGCCAATCGAGATGTGCACGAGCATGCCCTGCAGCCCAAACCACGACGGAAGGACCGTCACGAAGACCCACGCGTACACCGAATAAAACAGTACCTGAAACACGGAGTTGAACGCGACCAACCCAGCAGCATACTCCGTGTTGCCCTTGGCAAGCTCATTCCACACGATCACCATCGCGATGCACCGCGCAAGCCCAATCATGATCAGCCCGACCATGTACTCGGGGTAATCACGCAAGAAGATGATCGCAAGAGCGAACATCAAGATAGGACCGATCACCCAGTTCTGCACGAGCGAGAGCGCCAGCACCTTCGTGTTGCGAAACACGGCACCCATCTCCTCGTAGCGCACCTTGGCAAGCGGGGGGTACATCATCAGGATCAGCCCGACAGCGATTGGGATCGAGGTGGTGCCGACCTGAAAGCCCGTGACGAGGTGCAACACACCGGGGAATGCGTATCCTGCACCCACGCCGACAATCATGGCTGCGAAGATCCACAGCGTGAGGTACCGGTCCAAAAAGGAGAGCTTGCGCGTGACGTTCGTCATCAAAGGCCCCCGTTATTCTTCGTGCTGTACGGGCTTTTGTGCGCGCACGAACGCGCTCATGAACTTGCCATCAACGAGCGGCCCGATCGTGTCGGCATCAATACCCTTATCCGCGAGGAACGAGATCGCGTCCTCGGCGCGAAAGATGCGCGTGGGCTCAATGCCAATGTTTGCAAAGCCGGCAGCGGCAAGCTTGGCGCGGTACTCGTTCTCGTCGAGCGCCCCGGCCACGCAACCGACCCACAACAGCATGTTTTTGCGGATCTCTTCTGGGATTTCCCCGCGCGTCACCACGTCGGAGACAGCAAAGCGCCCACCCGGCTTGAGAACTCGAAAGGCCTCACGCATGACGCGGTCCTTGTCGGCCGAGAGATTGATCACGCAGTTTGAGATGATCACATCAACTGAGTTGTCGGGCAGCGGGATGTTCTCGATTTCGCCCTTGAGAAACTCGACGTTGTGCACGCCCGCCTTTTGTTGGTTATCGCGCGCGAGGCTGAGCATCTCATCGGTCATGTCCAGCCCATACGCCTTCCCGCCGGGACTGACGCGCTTTGCGGAGAGCAAGACATCGATGCCGCCCCCGCTTCCAAGGTCCAACACTACTTCGCCGGGCTTGAGTTCGGCAAGGGCGGTGGGGTTCCCGCACCCCAAGGAGGCCAGCACGGCCGCCTCGGGCAGCTCGTCTTTTTGGAGTTGGTCGTAGAGGTCCGACGTGATAGGGTCGTTTCCCGAGCAGCACGATGAGGGGCTGCTTCCGCAGCACGCGTTGCCCTCGCCGGCCACAACGCGCAAGGCTGCTTGTCCGTACTTTTCTTGGACAACGTCTTTGATAGCGCTCATTGTTTCACCAGTCCTTTTCTATTTGCAGCAGAAGATCTTCTGTGGCTCCACGGCCTTGTTGCGCGTGCAACACTCCGCGTACAAAAACCCGAGCAGCTCTTGGAGTCCCTCGGTGTTTGCGGTGTACCGCAAAAAGGTCCCCTCGCGCTGGACACGGACCAAGTCCTCGTTTTTGAGCTTCTCCAAATGGTGCGACAGCGTGCCCGCCGTCACGTCCACTTCTGCGCCAATCTCGCCAACGACCATCCCCTCGGGGTGCGCCGAGAGCAACAGGCGCAAGATGCGCAAGCGCGGCTCACTGCCCATCGCCGCGAACATATCGGCGTACCGGCTCACGTCTTCCTGCTTTAATCGCGACGCCATGCAACCCTCACGTTCTCCATCACTGTCACGGATATTTAGATATTACTAAAACTATCGCACCATTGTCACTACCCGACTCTACGCAAGCCGCGGACCCCGGACATCAGGTGCGGGATGCCACGGGGGGTTGGGATTGCCAGCCTGGCTGGATGGTATTTCAAACAGGAACAGCCCGAATTGTCATCGCGCTCCAAACGGTCGCAACTGACGTCAGGGTGGCGTCACGAGCCGACCACAACCCGTCCTCCAAGGATTTCCCAATTCCGGCCCCCGCCGCGCGCTTTTCAATCGCTGAGGCAACCTGGGCCCATCAAGGAGAATAGCCCCACCCCAGGAGATTGAAGAGAAGAACGGGCAGGAGCGGTCAATGATCCCGGTGGCCTTCTATGACGGAAATGGGACGCGTTTTCATTTGGACCAGTTCACCCTCGCCCCTCTGCAGCACGAAGCGTACGCGCTTGCGGAGAAGTGGCCGCTTACCAGGGACAGAGCCGGCACAGCCGTGTTCCAGATCTCATGGGGTGCCGCGGTCTTGGGTCTGAGGTTCAACCCGACAGGCCCCTTCACGTCCACGCACGTTTTGTCCAGGTGACTGTGCAGAGCGGTGCTTTGCTCTACGCCAGTTCCCTGTAGCGGAAGCAGTCCGCGACGTGATCGTTCACCATGCCGGTCGCCTGCATGAAGGCGTAGCAGATGGTCGAACCGACGAACTTGAAGCCGCGCCGCGCCAGGTCTTCGCTCATGGCGTCCGACTCGGCCGTACGGGCCGGAACGTCCCGCAGAGTCTTCCGGCGCGGCTGTAGAGGGCGGTCCCCCACAAAGCTCCAGATGTACCGGTCGAAGCTGCCGAATTCGCCCGCTACCTCGAGATACGCCTGCGCATTCTGTATCGCCGCGCGGATCTTCAGCCGGTTACGCACGATTCCCGCGTCCGCCAGCAGGGCCGCGACTTTCTTTTCGCCATACCGCGCCACCTTGCACGGATCGAAGCCGTCGAACGCGGCCCGGTAAGCCGCGCGTTTCTTCAGAATCGTAGACCAGCTCAGACCGGCTTGCGCGCCTTCGAGAATCAGAAACTCGAACAGCCTCCGGTCATCGTGAACCGGGACGCCCCATTCCTCGTCGTGGTAGGCGATCATGACCGGGTCTGCTCCGGCCCACTCGCACCTGCGCTTCACAAACCGAGTATACTGAACGCCCGTACGCTACCGCTTGCCGGCCTTCTTCTTCACCGCCGCGCACGGCGCCAGCTTCACCCACTGCCGCGGCTGGACCGGCACGCCGTTCACGTACAGCCCCCAGTGCAGGTGCGGCCCCGTGGCAAAGCCCGTCGCGCCCACGTAGCCGATCACCTCGCCCTTCTTCACCATGGCTCCTTCCTTCACCGCGAAGCGCGACATGTGCAGGTAGAACGACGTCACCCCCTGCCCATGATCGATCCCCACCGTGCCGCCGTGGATATTGAACATGCGGGCGATCTTGACCTCGCCGGCGGCCACCGCCCGGATGGCCCGTCCCTTCGGCCCGCGCTGGTCCACGCCGCGATGATAGTTGCCCGTGGGCTTGCCGTTGTGCAGCCGCTGGACCCCGAAGGGCGAGTTCATGCACCCCGGCACCGGAAGGGCGAACGGCTCCTCCCAATGGCGCACGGGGCTTACGGTAGCCCGCAGCGCCGCCACCGCCTCCATCTCCCCGGGCGAGGGCTTCACCTGCGTTTTGGAAGGCGCGATGACGATGTTCTGGGTGGCGAAGCGCCCGTCCCGCACCGTCGCGGCGGCGCTATGGAGCACGCCGCCCGAGGCATCCAGGAATTCAATGGAATGCTGCCCGGGTGCGTGGTCCACCGGCACCGGCATCAGCCCGGCGCGGCTGCCGTCCGCCTGCGCAAACAGCGGCACCACGCGCCCCCCCATGCGTGCTTCCACCGCCGCGGCCGCCGCGCGCAGCCGGATGGTCTCCCCCTGCCGCACCGTTGCCGGCGCCGCCTCAAACGTCTGGCCCCAGGCGCAAGAGGCCGCCAACAGCAGTACCCAACGCATAACTCCAGGGTAACCGCGAACCAGGGCTGCGCGCCGGGTCCCCCGCTACGCCGCCGGCACCCGGGGATAGGTCCGCTGGTGCCGCTTGCGTTTCTGGTAGGTGCGCACCAGTTCCAGGTACACCCCCAGGTCGCGTTCCAGGTCCGACTGCGTTCCATCGAAGTAGAAACTGCGGATGGGGATGCCGCCCAGGTCGCGGCTCAGCCGCGGGTAGATGGCCTCCGAGACGATCCCGTTCATGCAGGTGAAGGGGCTGATGTCGATAATCCCGTCGGCGCCCTTCTTCGCCAGGTAGACCACTTTCCCCACGTTCAGCACCATCTCGCCCAGCGCGCCGTCCTGCGGGAGGTAGGGCCGCGCGCCCTCCAGGATCTCCTCGATGGGCGGCTCTTCATGGCCCACGAAATCTTCCTCGAACGGCTCCAGCAGCACGTGCTCGTCGCGCTTCTGCACGCACTTCCGGATCCAGGCCACCAGCGCGTCGCGCGAAATCAGCCGCTTCTCCAGCCGGAACTTGCGGAACTGTTCGGAGTTGGTGTACCACACCCATTCCGCGATATCGCTCAGCCAGACCTCTGCCCCGTACTCTTCCACCCGCCGCACCAGGTCTTCGTTCGAGAAGGTGTTCAGCCGGCAGAAGATCTCCCCCACCACCCCGATCAGCGGCGCCGAGCGGTCCTGCCGCGTGGGGATCTGCCGGAAGCGGTCGCGGCAGCGCGTGAGGCTCTCCCGCAAGGCGCGCAACTGCACCGGCGGAAGCGTGGAGGTGGTTTCGATGGTCCGGCAAACGTCGTTCAGGCACTCCTCGTAGACGCGGTCGGCCTCGCCCTTGTTGGCTTCGAACGGACGGTATTGCAGCAGCAGCTTGGTGAGGATGTCGCCGCACAGCAGCGCGCGCCACCCGGTGCGCACGAACGCCCCCGCCAGCGCGCCCAACCCCTGGTAGGAGTTCTTGCTGGTGGGCTCCAGCACCATCACGTCGCCGTACCCGTTCGCTTCCAGCACGTGCCGCAGGTAGGGCGCGTACTGTCCGAAACGGCAGGGCCCCTCGGCGGTGGGCATGAACAGCACCGTGCGGCTGCGGTCGGTCTGGGGATCTTCCAGCAGCCGCATGAAATCCCCCACCGTCACCTTGGCCGGGTAACACTCCTCACCGGAGGTGTATTTGGCGCCCAGCTCCCGCGTGCGATGGTCCGAGGGCGGGGTGATATCCGCTTCCAGCCCGATGGCCCGGAAGCCGGAGGCGAACAGCCGCGCGCTCCCATACGCCATGGGCGGGATGTAGATGGTCTTCCCTTTTAGTGAATCGCCGCTCGCAGGTTGGCCGGTTTGGGTTGCGGCGGCGGCGCCGTCTTGTAGCATCGCAGGATTCCTTTGCTGTCCAGATACGCCTCGCAGCGCGTCATGTAGCCGGCGTCGTTGCCGTGCCCGTCGAACTGCAACACCAGGATCGGCGCGCCGGCGGCGGTACGCGCGAAGGTCTTGATATACGAATCCGGGCCGCACTTGAAATTGGTGATGTAGACCAGGTGCAGATTGCGTGCCGCGGCCAGCCGCGCGGCCTCCAGAATCTTGCGCCCCGAGATCCAGTACATGTTCTGCTCCGGCGGCGCGGGCTCCCGGCCGGTCACCAGGAAGTCCAGCGGGATGACGTTGGCGCCGTAGCGGGCGCGCAGCTTGCGCGGCACGTCGCAGTTCACGGCGCGGTCGTAGATGTTATAGCTGCGCCCCACCAACACCAGTCCCGGTTCGCCGGTCTCCTCCAGCACCGCCAGAGCGCGCCGCCCGGCCTCGTACTGCTTCTCCTGAAACTCGCGCTGCGCGGTGTAGGCGGCATCCACGGCGCGGTCGCTCGCGCGCCGCTTCACCCCCAGCCGCTGCGCCGTGGTCCCCAGCGCGTCCTTCACCTGCCAGGGACCCAGGCTGAAGTGCAGGGTGGGGATCAGAAACTTCTTCCGGTGCTCCTCGATGCCCGGCGCGCTTACCAGCACGTAGGGCAGGGTCTGGTTCCAGGGGCAGTAGTGCGAGGCGTCGGAATCGCCGACGCTCTCCGCGTTCAACGCGTTGGGCACCAGCACGTAGTCCACCCCCATCTCCAGCAGCGCGGCCACGTGTCCGTGGGCCACCTGCACCGGGTAGCACGGCTCCGCCACAGCCAGTTCCACCCCGCGCGCCGAAATGCGCGGATCGGTCTGGGGCGAAACCACGCATTCCATCCCCAGTTCCGTCAGGTACGTAAACCAGAACGGCAGCCGGTCGAAGGTGGACATGGCCAGCGGCAGCCCCACCCGGAACCCGCCCTTCACCCCGCGCGCCCGGATCTCCGCCAGCCACGACTCCCTGAGCGCGAACAGGTCCTCGATCACCGGCTTGCGGTCCGACCGCGAGGGCTTCCGGTAGCGGTCCGAACACTTGTCGCCCCAGAAGCTCTTCTGGCCTTCGATAGTGAACTCCCGGATGTCGCAGGTATTCGAGCAGGCCTTGCAGACGAAGTCGCGGGTGGAGATTTCCAGGCTATGCAGGTCGTAGCCGCGGAAGCGCGTCTTCCCTCCGGTGGCGGTATGCCACTGCCGGGCCAGCAGCGCCATCCCGATGGCTCCCATCACCCCGTTGAACGGCGGCACCGTAACTTTCTTCCCCAGCACCCGGGCAAAGGCCGCGGCCACCGCGTCGTTGTACGCCGTGCCGCCCTGGAAATAAATCACCTTGCCGATGTGCCGCCCCCGCACCACGCGGTTCAGATAGTTCAGCACGATGGAGTAGGCCAGGCCCGCCACGATGTTGGGCACCGATTCGCCCTTGTGCAGCCAGACGGTGACGTCGCGCTCCATGAACACCGTGCAGCGCTCGCCCAGCCGCGTGGGCGCCGGCGCCGAAAGCGCCAGTTTGGCGAACTCGCCCTTGATGCTGATGCCGAGTTTTTCCGCCTGCTCCTCCAGAAACGAGCCGGTGCCCGCGGCGCAGGCTTCGTTCATGGCGAAGTCCACCACCACGCCGTTTTCGATGGAGATGAACTTCGAGTCCTGCCCGCCGATTTCGAAGATGGTGTCTACGGCTTCACCGGTATGCAACTGGCTGACGTGCCAGGCGCCGGCCTTGTGCGCGGTAATCTCGTCGTTCACCACGTCGGCGCCCACGAACTCGGCCACCAGCTCGCGCCCCGATCCGGTAGTCCCCACCCCCAGGACCTGGAGCCGCTTGCCCCACAGCCGCTCCACCTCCTCCAGGCACTGCTGCACGGCTTCCACCGGGCGCCCCGCCGTCCGCAGGTAGACGTCGTGGATCACGGTGCCCTCGGCATCGATCACCACCGCGTTGGTCGAAAC
>JAWLGN010000391.1:0-3991 GCA_041685075.1 Bryobacteraceae bacterium | reverse complement strand
GCCGATAACTTCGCCGAGTGCTTCCGGTTCTATCGCGACATCATGGGGTTCGAAGTCTTGTTGGGGGATGAAAACAATGTCTACGCCGAGTTCAAAGCCGGCGCCCAGACCCGCCTGGCGGTGACGGCGCGTTCGGTGATCGCGGTGGTTCCGGGCGTTTCCGCGCAGGCCGGCGCCGCCGCGGGCGACCGCTTTATGCTGGTCTTTCAGGTAGGGGACGTGGACGCCGAGGCGGCCGCGCTCAAGCGCCGCGGCGCCCAGCTCATTGCCGAGCCGGTGGACCGCCCAGAGTGGACCGTGCGCACCGCCCACCTGCGCGACCCGGAAGGCAATCTCATCGAAGTCAACACACCGCTGAAACGCTGATCCGGCCGTCGGCGCGCCGGCACCGTAGTACACTGGGGTTTCAATGATAGGTAAGTGTATGCGGGCGTGCGCCGCACTGCTGCTGTTGGCTGCGGCGGCGCTGCCGGCCGATTGGAAGTCCCTTCGGCCGCAGGGTTACGTCAGCGATTTCGCCGGCGTTACCGATGCCGCCAGCCGCGCGCAACTGGAGCGTTACTGCGCCGCCGTCGAACGGTCCACCGGCGCTCAAATGGCCCTAGTGCTGCTCCCCACCCTGGGAGGCGAACCCATAGAGGACGTGGCCAACACCATCTTCCGCGCCTGGGGCGTGGGCGGGAAGGAAAGCGACGAGGGCATCATGCTGCTGCTGGTCACCGGCGAGCGGCGCAGCCGGCTGGAGGTGGGCTACGGCCTGGAGCCGTACATCCCGGACGGCTATGCCGGCAGCGTGCTGCGCCAGATGCGCCCCGCCCTGCGCGCCGGGCTCTACGGCGAAGCCCTCATGGCCGCCGCCCAGACCATTGGAGAGCGCATCGCCCAGGCGAAGGGCGTCTCCATCGACGCCACGCTCCAGCGGCGCATGCCGCGCCAGCGCCGGGAGGAACCCTTTCCCTGGCAGGTGGTCGTGGGCGCCGTCATTCTGCTGCTCTTCCTCACGCGTGCCGGTGCGCGCGGGCAGCGCGGCTACTACGGCAGCGGCTTCAGCGGCCTGCTCACCGGCCTGCTCCTGGGCCATATGGCCGGATCGATGGGCCGCTCCACGTGGGGTTCCCGCGGCAGCGGCGGCTTCGGCGGCTTCGATTCCTCCGATGGTTTCGGCGGCTTCGGCGGCGGCGACTCCGGAGGCGGCGGCGCCTCCAGCGACTGGTAACGACATGGAACGTCTGCTAAACCAGCTTTGCGATAAGCTCCGGGCGGCTTTCTCCGACCGGTTGGTTTCGGTCGTGCTCTACGGCTCGGCCGCCGTGGGCGATTACACCAAGTACTCGGATCTCAACATCCTCTGCGTGCTCACCCGCCTCACCCCGGTGGAGATGAAGGAGGCCGAACCCATCTTCCGGTGGTGGCGCGAGCAGGGCAACCCTTCCCCGGTGCTCCTCACCGAGGAGGAAGTGCGCAACGGAACCGACTGCTTCGCCATCGAGTTCCACGACATGAAGGACCGGCACCGCATCCTGGCCGGCACGGACGTCATCGCGCCGCTCGAACTCGACGACTCCTTCTACCGCATGCAGGTGGAGCACGAACTGCGCGCCAAGCTGCTGCGCCTCCGCCAGAAGGCCGCCGGCCTGCTGAGCGACAAGGACCACCTGCGCCGCCTGATGGTGGACTCCGTCTCCACTTTCTGCGTACTCTTCCGGCACGCCCTGCTGCTGCACGGAGTGAACGCCGACCCGCACAAGCGCGAGGTCGTCGCCCGCGCCCGCGAGTTGTTCGGCATCGACTCCGCGCCCTTCGAAAAGCTGCTCGACGTGCGCGAGGAGCGCGCCAAGCCGCGGGATTTCGATCCCGTTACGGCGCTGCCGGCCTACATGGCCGCCATCTCCACCGTCGCGGAGGCGGTGGACCGCCTCCAGAAGTGAGGAACAGAAAACTATGAGAGTGCTTTGGATTGTCCTGATCGTGCTGGTGGTCCTGGCGGTCATCTTCGGGGCGCAGTTTGTGGGGGTGCGCAACCAGTTGGTGACCAACCGGGAAGCCATCAACGCCTCCTGGTCGCAGGTGGACGTGGCGCTGCAGCGCCGCGCCGACCTCATTCCCAACCTGGTGCAGACGGTCAAGGGCTTCGCCGCACAGGAGAAGGCAGTGATCGACTCGGTGACCAGCGCCCGCGCCGCTCTGATGGGGGCGCGCACCCCGGAGGAGCGCATCGCCGCCAACCAGCGGCTCGATTCCGCGCTCTCCCGCCTCCTGCTGGTCGTGGAGAACTACCCGCAATTGCGCTCCAGCGAGAATTTCCTGCGCCTCCAGGACGAGCTGGCGGGAACCGAAAACCGCATCGCCGTCGAGCGGCGCAAATATAACGAGGCCGTGCAGCGCTACAACACGCACCTGGAACTCTTCCCCAACAACCTGGTGGCCGCGCTTTCCGGCTTCACGCGCAACGATGCGTACTTCAAGACCGACCCGGACGCGCGGTCGGTTCCGGCGGTGCAGTTCTGATGTCCGGCACCACGGTCTACGGCAACTACATCGGGGGGCGCTGGATCGAAAGCGGCCCTCGCTTTGAAAACAGCAATCCGGCGAACACGGACGAGGTGGTGGGGCTCTTCGTCGAGGGGACGGCGGAGGACATCGCCCGCGCCGCCGACGCCGCCGCCGGGGCGCTGCCCTCCTGGGCGGCCATGAACGCCCCCGCACGCGGCAGCATTCTCTTCAAAGCCGCGGAGATTCTCGAGAGCCGCTTCGAACAGGTGGCCGCCGAGATGACTCGTGAAGAGGGCAAGACCCTCCCGGAAGCCAAGGGCGAAGTGCGCCGCTCCATCAACATCCTGCGCTACTACGCGGGGGAAGGAGCGCGTCTGGCCGGCATCCTGGCGCCTTCCGAACGCCACCGGGTGCAGACGTTCGCCATCCGCAAGCCGCTGGGCGTGGTGGGGCTCGTTACCCCGTGGAACTTCCCCAGCGCCATACCGGCCTGGAAGCTCGCGCCCGCGCTGATCTGCGGCAACACCGTGGTGCTGAAACCTGCCACCCCGGCGCCGCTCAGCGCCTGGCGCATCGTCGAGGCGCTCCACGAGGCCGGTCTGCCGGCCGGCGTGGTGAACCTGGTCGCCGGACCGGGCCGCGCGCTGGGCCAGGCGCTGGTCGATGCCCCGCCGCTCAAGGGCATCTCCTTCACCGGCTCCTGCGCCGTCGGGCAATGGCTGCACGGCGAGGCCTCCCGCCGCCGCCTGCGCGTCCAGCTCGAAATGGGTGGCAAAAATCCCACCATCGTGCTGGCCGATGCGGATTTCGGTGCCGCCGTCGAGAACGTCGTCAACGGCGCCTTCTTCTCCACCGGCCAGAAGTGCACCGCCACCAGCCGCGCCATCGTTGAAGACTCGATCTACGACCGCTTCCTCGAGGCGCTGGTGGAGCGCACCCGCAAGTTGAAGGTGGGCAACGGCATGGAACCCGGGGTCGAGATCGGCCCCGCGGTGGATCGGGCGCAGATGGAGACCGTGCTGCGCTATATCGAGATCGGCCGCAAGGAATGCGGCGAACCGTTGACCGGCGGCCACCGCCTCACGGGCGGGGAGTATGACAAGGGCTGGTTCATCGCCCCTACGATTTTTGCCGGCGTGCCGGAGAATGCCGTCATCGCCCGCGAGGAGATCTTCGGGCCGGTGCTGGCGGTGATGCGCGCGGCCGATTTCGCCGATGCGCTGCGCATCGCCAACGCCGTGCCGTTCGGCCTGGCGGCTTCCATCCAGACCACCAACCTCTCGCGCGTCTTCGAATACATCCACGGGATGGAAGCGGGCCTGCTCACCGTCAACCTGCCCAGCGCCGGAGTGGAGTACCAGCTTCCCTTCGGCGGCACCAAGGAGTCCAGCTTCGGCCCGAAAGAACAAGGTCCCGCGGGGTTGGAATTCTACAGCGATTACAAGACGGTTTACCTGAAGTATTAGTGCCGGAGGGGGGCCGGTTAAGCCGGCCGGAG
>JAWLGN010000390.1:0-4042 GCA_041685075.1 Bryobacteraceae bacterium | reverse complement strand
TCGGGCCTCACCGGCCTGGTCGGCAAAGTGCCGCTGCTGCGCCGCCTGCAAAAGGAAGCCTCGCCGGATTACGTTGCGCCGCGGCCCGTCCACCAGGTGAAGCCCGCGGTCCCGGCGGTCCTGGCCGCCGACACTTCCGTCGAGGTGCGGGTTCATATCGACGAATCCGGCCGTGTGCTGTTTGCCGAGGTGCCCGCCAAACTCGCCGATTCGCCGCTGGTGAAAGCCGCCGCGGACGCGGCGCTCGAATGGCGTTTCACCCCCGCCCGCGCCAACGGGAGAGAGGTGGCCAGCGATGTGCTGCTGCGGTTCGACTTCGAGTGATGCGCGCTACTTTCAGCGCAGCGCCGCCTGGAGCGCCGTAATCACGGCCACGTTGTAGATATCCTCGGCCGAGCAGCCGCGCGAAAGGTCGTTGCCGGCCTTGGCCATGCCTTGCAGGAAGGGGCCGATGGCCGTGGCGCCGCCCAGCCGTTCCACCATTTTGCAGGCGATGTTGGCGGAGGCGAGGTCGGGAAAGATCAGGGTATTGGCGCGCCCCGCCACCGTGGAGCCGGGCGCCTTGGAGCGACCCACCGCGGGAACCAGCGCGGCGTCGGCCTGCATCTCTCCGTCGGCGTGCAGCTCGGGCGCGCGGGCGCGAATCACCCGCAGCGCCTCCGCCACCTTCTCCACCAGCTTGTGGCGCGCGCTGCCGCGGGTGGAGAAGGAAAGCAGCGCCACGGCCGGCTCGGTGTTGAGCAGCAGCCGCGTGGTTTCGGCCGCGGCGATAGCGATATCGGCCAGTTGCGCGGGCGTGGGATCCACCACGATGGCGCAGTCGGCCAGCGTTAAGAGGCCGTTGTGGCCGAAGGAGCGATGCTGTACTGCCAGCAGGAACGCGCTCGAAACGGTGCGCACGTTGGGCTGCGTGCCGATGCAGTGGATGGCGGCGCGCACCGCCTCGGCCGAGGAAGTGGCGGCTCCGCCGACGCTGCCGTCGGCATCCCCCGCTGCCACCATCAGCTTGGCGAAATGGAGCGGCTGCCGCGCAACCCGGGCGGCTTCCAGTTCCGTCACGCCCCGCGCCCGCCGCCGCTCGTAGTAGAGGGCCGCGTAGGTCTTCAGCCGGGGCGAGTTTTCCGGATCGATGAACGTCACGCCCTCCGGCGCGCCGGCCGGCTTGCGGCCCACCAGCACCGGCTCCGCCAGGCCCTCGTGCGCCAGTTTGCCCGCCGCGGCCAGCACCCGCGGATCGCCGCCCTCCGGAAAGACGATGCGCTTCCGCACCCCCAGCGCGCGCACGCGCGCCTCCTGGCAGGCCATGAACTCGGCGGCCGACTGCGTGATGGACATGAAAGCCCCATTGTACCCGTTCCATGCCCCATGCGATGCTGTAACCAGGAGGGGGAAACAACTCATGGCGGAGCGCGAAATCGCCACGCTCGGAGGGGGCTGTTTCTGGTGCCTGGAAGCCGTCTACGAAAGGATGGAAGGGGTGCTCTCGGTCGAATCGGGCTACATGGGCGGCAAGCTGCCGTCCCCCACCTACCAGGACGTCTGCAGCGGCACTACCGGCCATATCGAAGTGGTGCGCCTGGCCTTCGATCCCGCGGTCACCACCTTCCGCGAGATCCTGGACGTCTTCTTCACCATCCACGACCCCACCACGCGCGACCGCCAGGGCAACGACGTCGGAGAGCAGTACCGCTCCGTCATCTTCTATCACTCCCCGGAGCAGCGCGAGACGGCCGAGCGCGCCATCAGGGAACTCGACCAGGCGCGCATCTGGAACGCCCCCATCGTCACCGAACTCCGTCCCGCCGAGGAGTTCTACCGCGCCGAGCCTTACCACCAGCACTACTACGGCAACAACCCGCGCCAGCCCTACTGCATGGTCGTGGTGGAGCCGAAGGTGCGGAAGTTCCGCGAGAAGTTCGCCTCCAAGCTGAAGCGGTAGCTAGCCGGCTTCCTGGAACCAGTTGCCCCCGGCGGCGTTTTCCATGAACTCGAAGACCGCGCCGTCGCGCAGCACGAAGACCACCCGCACGGTGTTGGTGGCGTGAAACGGCCCCAGCAGCACCTCCGCGCCTTCCATGGCCGCTTCCAGGTTGTCCACCTGAAAGGCCATGTGCGGCAGGTCGCGTACCGGCCCCTTCACAGGGCTGTCGGGTTCGTAGCGCAGGTACTCGATGCGGTTGGGGTGCTCACTGGGATCGGTCACCCAAACCCGGGTGGCCTCCACCCACATCTCCCGAGGCTGTGCTTCCCCGGTCGGGATTCCCACGTGATCGAAGATGCGCATGGAGGCATTATACCGACCTGCCGGAGGGCCGGTTGATACACTGAAAGGAGTGGCTGGCGTCTACCTCGCCTATCCTTTCTGCGCGCAGAAGTGCACTTTTTGTAACTTCGCCTCCGGGGTGTTCCCCCGCACGACCGAAGCGCAATACGTGCGCGCGTTGTGCGAAGAGATCGGCCGGCACGCCTGGGCCTTCCGCCCGGAAACCGTCTACCTGGGGGGCGGCACGCCGGGCACCATGGATCTGGCGGACCTCGAGCGCATCCTGGCGCTGGTTCCCGGACGGCCATGGGTGGAAGCCACCCTTGAAGCCGCGCCCTGTACCATCACGCCCGAACGCGCCCGCGGCTGGGTCGAGGCCGGAATCAACCGCGTGAGCCTGGGGGTGCAGTCCTTCGTGCGTGCCGAGCTGGCGCGCACCGGCCGGCGCCATACCGCGGAAACCGTGGCCGGGGACGTCGCGCTGCTGCGCGCGGCGGGCATTGACGCCATCAACATCGACCTGATTGCCGGGCTGCCCGGCCAGACCGAGGCCGGGTGGCGCGCGTCGCTCGACTGGATTGCCCGCCTTGCCCCGGAACACGTCTCGGTCTACATGCTGGAGGTGGATGAGGACAGCCGCCTGGGCCGGGAGATCCTGTCCGGCGGCACTCGCTACGGCGCGCCGGACGTGCCTTCGGACGACCTCGCCGCGGAGTTCTACTCGATGGCCGTCGAAAGACTGGCGGCGCTCGGCATCCCGCGTTACGAAATCTCCAACTTCGCCCGCCCGGGTCACCAATCGCGGCACAACTTGAAGTACTGGCGGCTGGAACCGTATGCCGGTTTTGGCGCCGGGGCGCATTCCTTCGACGGCCGCGTGCGCCGCGAGAACCCCGAGGAAGTAGCCGACTATCTGGCCGGCCGCCCCGCTGTGGAGACTCCCGCGCACCTGGACGAAGAGCGCTTCTTTGTGGGGTTGCGCCTTACCGAAGGCATCCGTCCCGCACCCGCCGAGTGGCGGCGCTGGGGCGAGCCCATCGAACGCCACGTGCGCGAAGGGCTGCTCGAAAGGCACGATGGCTTCCTGCGGCTCACCAGCCGCGGCGTGCTGCTTTCCAATACTGTTTTCCAGGATTTCATCGCATGATCGATCTGCGCAGTGACACCGTCACCAGGCCCACCGCCGCCATGCGGCGGGCCATGGCCGAAGCCGAAGTGGGCGACGACGTCTACGGGGAGGATCCTACCGTTAACCGACTGGAGCGCCGGGCCGCCGAAATCGCCGGCAAGGAGGCCGCCCTGTTTGTGCCCAGCGGCACCATGGGCAACACCATCGCGCTGAAGCTCCACACCACGCACGGTCAGGAGGTCGTCTGCGAGGCGCGCGCCCACGTCTTCGACTATGAGTTGTCCATGCTGGCCTGGTTCTCCGGCTGCGTGGCGCGCCCGGTGGCCGCTCAGGACGGCATCCTGCGTTGGGCAGACGTGGCCCTCCACATCGTCCCGGCCGGCCCGCACCGCGCGCCGACCGGCGCCATCGCCGTCGAGAACACCCACAACATGGCCGGCGGCACGGTCTACCCGCAGGAGGTGCTCGATGAGATCTGCCACCGGGCGCACGAGCGCGGCCTGCCGGTCCACATGGACGGCGCCCGCATCTTCAATGCCTCCGCCGCAACCGGCCTGCCGGTGAGCCGCATCGCCGCCGGCGCCGATACCGTGATGTTCTGCCTCTCGAAGGCGCTGGGCGCGCCGGTGGGATCGCTCGTTGCGGGCACG
>JAWLGN010000055.1:0-23039 GCA_041685075.1 Bryobacteraceae bacterium | reverse complement strand
CCCCGCGGCCACTCCTTGCAGGGCGGGCAGCGGATCCCACCCCATCGCCGGCGCGCCCGGAAACAGCCGCTCGATCAGCAGCGGAATCACACCCGCCAGTCCCATCCCCATCGCCGCGCCCACCAGCCCGCCCGCCACGCCCAGCATGAGGGTCTGCAGCACGTAGATGCGCAGCACCTGCCCGCTGCGCGCCCCCAGGCACTTCAAGATCGCGATGGCGTCCATCTTCTGCCGCAGGTGCGCGCTGATCGCCATCCCCACCCCCAGGGCCCCCACAATCAGGGCAATCAGGCTGATCAGGCTCAAGTAGGTGGTGGCGCGGTTCAGCGCGCGGGTGATCATGGGGTGGGTTTCCCGGTAATCCGTGATGCCGGCTTCGGGGATCCGCCGCCGCAGAAACTCCCGCACCCGCGCGACCGACGCCCCCGGCGGCAGGCGCAACAGGAAGCGCTCGGAGGCGCGGCTGCCGGTGGTGATCAGGCCGGTGCGTTCCAAACCGCCGCGCGAGATCATGACTCGCGGGCCGAAGTTGAGGGTGCCGGTCAGGCGGTCGGGTTCGCCCGCCAGCACCGCGGCCACCCGGAAGGGCTGCCCGCCCAGCCGGACGGTATCGCCCACCCGCAGGCCCAGCCGCGCCAACAGGTCCTCCGAAACCACGGCGGCATGATCGTCGAGCGCCACCCGCAGCTCGCCCGCCGGCTTCAACCGCACCGCGCCGTAAAACGGATAGACCGCCGGGTCCACCGCCTTCAACGTCACCAGCAGCGGCTGCGACGCCTGCTCCGACCCCGCCATCGTGACGGTCTCGGTCACCCAGGTGCGCCGTACCCCGGCGGCCTCCAGCTCCCTCAGCGCGGCCTCTTCCCGCGGCCTCGGCTGCCCGAACATCCGCAGCGTCATGTCGGCCGCCATGAGGACGCGGGCATTCGTCAGCAGCATCGAGCGGAAGGCGCGGCTGTAGGAGCGCACTCCGGTCAGCGCCCCCACCCCCACCGCCACCGCCAGCACCACGAAGAGGAAGCGCGCCGGCGACGCCCGCAGGTCCCGCCAGGCCAGCCGGATCCAGGTCATCTCAGGCCCCCGCGATGCGCCCGTCGCGCAGCGCGATGGTGCGATGCGCGTGGCGCGTCAGCTCGGCGTCGTGGGTCACCAGCACCAGGGTCGCGCCCTCGCGCTCGTTGAGCGCCAGCAGCGCTTCCAAGACCATGCGCCCGTTCTCCGAGTCCAGGTTGCCGGTGGGTTCATCGGCCAGCAGGATGGGCGGCCGCGTGATGAAGGCCCGCGCCAGCGCCACCCGCTGTTGCTCGCCGCCGGAAAGCTGCACCGGGTAGTGATCGTGGCGCTCCTTCAGCCCCACGCGGTCGAGCAGGTCCCGCGCGCGCGCCCGCACTCCGCCGCCGTTGCCCGCCAGTTCCGCCGGCAGCATCACGTTCTCCAGCGCCGTGAGCGTCGTGATCAGGTTGTAGGACTGGAAGACCACCCCGATCTTGCGCCCCCGCACCAGCGCCAGCTCGTCCTCGTCCATGCCGGCGATCTCCTCGCCGTCCAGCTCTATGGAGCCGGAGGTGGGGCTGTCCAGCCCGGCCAGCAACCCCAACAGCGTGCTCTTGCCGCTACCCGAGGGGCCCACCACCGCTACGAACTCGCCGCGGGCCACCTCCAGGTCGATGCCCTTCAGGATTTCCACTCTGCGGGAGCCGCTCTCGATCGTCTTGGTAAGGTTCCGAACGCGAATCACAGGCGTGGCTCTGAGCGTTTATGCATATTATGGCATTAGTGAGGCAGCCACACTATCTGCTGGCGGCGGTTCTGCTTTTTCAGGGCTGCGGAGGTACAGTTCCCGAACGGAACGGCTCTTCCGAGCCCCTCGCCGCCGCGCCGCCGGACACCCGGCCCGTCATCGCCGCCTTCGGCGACAGCCTCACCGAAGGCTTCGGCGTGGATCCCGAGAGGAGCTACCCCGCGGCGCTCCAGCGCGAACTCGATGCGCGCGGCTACCGCTACCGCGTGGTGAACCTGGGGATCAGCGGAGATACCACCACCGACGGCCTCCAGCGCCTCTCCACCGTGCTCTCCTACCGACCCGAAATCGTGATCCTGGAGTTCGGCGCCAACGACGGCCTGCGCGGTATACCGGTAACGCGCGCCCGCGCCAACCTGGACCGCATGATCGCCGCGCTCGAGGACGCCGGCGCCGCCGTCATTCTGGCCGGCATGACCCTACCGCCCAACTACGGCCCGGCCTACATCCGGGAGTTCGAGCGCATGTACCACGACCTGGCCGCCCAGTATGAACTGCCGCTGATTCCTTTTCTGCTCGAAGGAGTCGGGGGTACGGAGCGCTACATGCAGCGCGACGGCCTGCACCCCACCGCCGAGGGCAACGTGAAGGTGGCGCACAACGTATTGGCCCACCTGGAGCCGTTGCTGAAGACCCGCGCCAGCCGGCGTTAGCGCGCGGCGCGCGATTCACCCCGCGCCGGCTCGGCCCTGCGCTTCACCTGCGCCCGGGGGCGCGTTCTGGATCCGCGGCGCGCCGCCCGGTTGCGTGCCGCCTGGCTGACCTCGATCCGGTTCACCACCCGCACCGCCCCGGCGCTCCTGGCCAGGCGCGTCGCCGTGCCCTTGTGCTGGATCACGTCCGTACGGCCTTCGAGCGTGGCCACGCCTTTCTCCACTCGCACCCGGAAGTTGTTCTGCGCGATTTTGGACTTGGCGAAACGCGCGCGAATGGCGGCTTCGATGCGCTCGTCCTGCCGTTGTGGAGCGGGCTTCGGCCCGGCCGGGGCTTCAGCCCAGCCCAGGGCCGCCGTCACCCATACTACTACCCATACCGGCGCCCACCGCATATAGTGTGGGTGGCGGGCGGGCGCCGGCCTCTCAAGTTTTTAGTCCCCGTAGGGCATCGGCGGGACCTTGCCCAACAGCCTCGCGTAGACCGTCAGGGCGCCGCGATGGTGCGCGCTGTGCTCCACCATGGCCCACACGATCTCGCTCAACGGCTGGCCTCCGAACATCGGACCCGGCGGCAGCGGGCGGGCCATTTCTTCCGCGCTGCGCGCACGGAGGAATTCGACCGCCCTCGCGTATGCCGCGTCCAGCATCTTCCGCGCGGCCGCGAGCGACGTGACGGCTTCCAGCGCCTTGGCCTGTTCCTCGAAGTTGAGGTCGAAGCCTTCTTTGCGCGAGACGCCTTCGATGAACCACTCGACCGACTGGGCCGTGTGCGCCACTTGCTGCGCTACGGTCATGGTGCCCTCCTGAGGCCGGAAGCCGGAGTCGGCTTCTTCCAGGACCCGGGTAGAGCGGTCGAAGAACTCCTTGCTGGCAAGGAGCTGGCTGGCATAGTCGTAAGTAGCTTGTGGACTCATGCAGCGAAATGTACCAAAGGGCGAAGAAAAAGGAAAGAAGAATTTTCCGCCGTCCCGCCGCCGCCTGTAATTGAACTCACGCTCCGCCGGTCTTAGAGTTAAGCATGCCTTTATTGCCTTTTCTGCTGGCAGCCATCGCGCCGCTGCACATGTATTCCGGCGCCGATCCCGCCGGGTGGACCCATTCGGCCGCACCCGCGCCCGCGGCCGCCGCTCCTGCCGACTTCCACGCCTTCCCCTGCCATGCCGCCGAGTGCTCGGTGGCGCAGGTCGCTACCGACGACGCCGGCAACACCTATGCCGTGGGCAGCCGCTACTTCATGAACCCGCCCGGCGGCGGCAGCATCCGCCCCTCCGACGTCTTCGTGGCCAAGCTGGATCCCGCCGGCGCGCTCCTGTTCCTCGCCACCTTCAGCGGCAAAGGCAATGACGAAGGCCGCGCCATCGCTCTCGATCCGGCCGGCAACATCTACCTCGGCGGCGTCACCACCTCCGTCAACTTCCCTCTCCGCAACGCCATCCAGCCGGAGCCCGGGGCCGGCACCACGGGCTTCCTCATCAAGCTCAGCCCCGACGGCAGCCAACTGCTCTACTCCACCTACTTCGGCGGCACCAGTTCCATCTCCCAGGTGAACGCCCTGGCCGCCGATGCCTCCGGCAATCTGTACGTCACCGGCTACACAGGCTCACGCGACTTCCCCGTAACCCCCGGCATGCCCGCCGGCGCCGCCACAGGCTTCGCCCCCGGGGGCGTCTTTGCCGCCTTCGTCGCCAAGCTCGACTCCACCGGCAGCCGCCTGCTCTACTCCGGCCGCATCTCCGGCAACGCCATCCAGTGCAGCGGGGGCAGCAGTTGTTTCCTCAGCATGCGCCACATCGACGGCATCGCCATCGCGCTCGACGCCGCCGGCAACGCCTACGTGGCGGGCAACGCCAATGTCAGCGATCTCCCCACCACGCCGGGCGCCTTCCTGCGTACCGGCGTCGGCGCCTGGGTGGCGCGCGTCAAGGCCTCCGGCGACGGTCTCGACTACCTCACCTACCTGGGCGCCGCCAGCCGGATACCCTCGCCGCCCCTCCCCGACCCCGGCAACTGGGCCACCGCCCTGGCGGTAGATGCCGCCGGCAACGCCTGGATCGCCGGCAAGACCACCGACCCCGACTTCCCCGCCACCCCCGGCGCCATCCAGGCAGCTCACAACGATCCTTACGATCCCGATGCCTGGCCCCCGTCACTCCCGCGATGGGACGGCTTCCTCGCCCGGCTGAACCCACAAGGCTCCGCCTTGCTCTACGCCACCTACCTGGGCCAAACCGGCGATGACGAGGCCACCGCCGTAGCCCTCGATGCCGCCGGCAACGCCTGGGTGGCGGGCGCCTCGGCGCTCTCGCCAGAGACTATCGACGACGACCGCGACTTCATCTACGCCCTCGATCCCGCGGAATCCGCACTGGCGGTGCAGTTCACCGCCCCCCGCGCCACCATTTCCGAGGCCTTCGCACTCGATTCGGGCGGCCGCGTTCGCGGCGTGAGCTTCACCGGCGTGATCTCGGCGTTCGACCCCGCCGCCCCGCCCGCCCCGCGCCTGTTCGGCATAATGAGCGCCGCCGGGCGGCCGCCGCTGGGTCCCGCGCTGGCGCCCGGCGGGGTCATCTCCCTATGGGGAACCGAACTGGGTCCGGAAGAGGCCGTCGCGGGGGTCCCCGGTCCCGATGGCAGAATGCCCTTCGAACTCGCCGGCACCCGGGTATTGATCGGCGGCCTGCCCGCGCCGCTGCTCTCGGTCTCGCGCGAAGCGATCACCGCCGTGGCGCCGTTCGCCCTCACCCCCGGCAAGCACCTCACCGCTGCAGTTTCGACCGCCTCCGGAACCGCGCCCGACTACCCCGCGGTGGTCTTCCCGGCGTGGCCCATGATCTTCCGCTTCACCAGCACGTCCGCCGTGCTGAACGAAGACGGCACCGTCAACTCGGAGGCCAACCCCGCCCGCCCGGGCTCGGTCGTTTCCGCGTGGGTCACGGGCATGGGAACCGTCGATCCCCTCCCCGCCGACGGCGCAGTTGCCGCCGCCGCCCGGCACTACCCATGCTGCGAGGTGCGCCTGGAGAACCGCAGCGCCGAAGTGCTCTACTCCGGCGCCGCCCCGGGCAGCGTGGCGGGTGTGATTCAGGTAAACTTCCGTCTGCCGGCGGATTTGCAGTCCTCCACCCGGCCCGTGTCGTTCGCGGTCACCAACTCCCCGCCCGTGCCCGGTGTGGCGCACGGCACCGCGCCGGTTTACGTGGGACCGTAGTTCGCGGCTACGTCGCCAGCCCCGGCTCGAGCCGCCGCTGCACGCCGCGCAGACGGAACGCCAGCGCCAGCATCAGTATCCCCACGACGATGGCGTAGGCGCCGATCAGCCACACCAGCGAGAGCACGCCGGCCGCCGGGAACATCACCAGCAGCACGCCCAACAGCACGGAGAGGAGGCCGCTGGCTACCAGCAGCCATTCGTTATTGAGCTCCCGACGCAGCCGCACGGCCGCAACGATCTCGAGCACTCCTCGAACCAGGGCCCACGCCGCAATCACAAACAGCAGCGCCAGCGCTGTCAGCCCCGGTTGGAAGAGCGCAATCAGCCCGGCCGCGATGGCCAGCAGCCCGAAGAGCAACAACGCCCACCAGTGCCCCCGCCCGCCGGCAATCACCGCCATCACACCATCAACCAGCACAAAGAGGCCCCACAGCCAGATCAGCACCGCCAGCGTCAACCCGGGCCAGAAGAACGCCAGGACGCCGAAGATCACCGCGGCCAAACCACGCAGCGCCAGCGTCCACCAGTCCCGTGATAAATCGCCCAAAATCGGTAGAACAGGCATAATACCCTCGTCTACGCCGATCATACGCCCGGCAGGCGCGCGCTGTCGGTGAAACTGCCCGCGTTCACGACCGCGCGGGATTATCGGGGTTTGCGCCGCACCGGATCTGCGAGACAATAAGGACACAGGCGATGAGAGCCTTGCGCCAGCCACATCGGGACAAGCGCTTCGCTGTCCCTGAGCTGCGCGAAATCGCCGACCAGGCCTTTACCCGCGCGGCCGGGGCGCCGCTCATCGGGGACAATTCCGTCCGGTTGCTGAAAGATGCCGGCCAGAACTACCCCGCGTGGCTGGAAGCCATCCGCAACGCCCGGCGTCACATCCATTTCGAAAGCTACATCATCCACGAAGACGATACCGGCCGGGAGTTCGCCGAAGCCCTGATCGCCAAGGCCCGTGAAGGCGTGGCGGTGCGGCTCATCTACGACTGGATGGGCGCCTTCGGCAAAGCCTCCCGGCGCTTCTGGAAGGATCTCCGCGCGGGAGGCGTGGAGGTGCGCTGCTACAATCCTCCGCGCCTGGAAAGCCCCTTCGGCTGGCTCTCGCGCGACCACCGCAAGATGATCGCCATCGACGGCCTCGTCGGCTTTATTACGGGGTTGTGCGTGGGGCGCATGTGGGCCGGCAATCCCGCCCGCGGTCTCGACCCGTGGCGCGATACCGGGGTAGAGATCCGGGGCCCCGCGGTGGTGGAAATCGAGCGCGCCTTCGCCCGCATGTGGGCCCTCATGGGCGACCCGATCCCGCCCGGCGAACCGCTGCCGGAGCCCGAGGCGGCCGGCGGCACCTTCGTGCGCATCGTGGCGGGCGAACCCGCCACCGCCGGTACCCTGCGGCTCGACCAGCTCGTCGCCGCCCTGGCCCGCAAGCGCCTGTGGCTCACCGACGCCTACTACGCCGGAACGTCCTCCTATGTGCAGGCGCTCCGCGCGGCCGCCCGCGACGGCGTGGACGTGCGGCTCATGGTGCCCGGCGGAACCGATATCCCCCTGCTCCAGCCCCTCAGCCGCGCCGGCTACCGGCCCCTGCTCGAAGCCGGCGTGCGCATCTTCGAGTGGAACGGCTCCATGTTGCACGCCAAGACCGCCGTGGCCGACGGCCACTGGGCCCGCGTCGGCTCCACCAATCTGAACCTGGCGAGCTGGTTCGGCAACTGCGAGTTGGACGCGGTGATCGAGGACGACGCCTTCGGCGCCGCCATGGAGCAGATGTACCTGGAGGACCTGGCCAACGTCACCGAGATCGTGCTCGACGAGCGCCGGCGCATGCGCGCGCCCCGCAAGCCGCACCGGCTGCGCCTGGTCACCTCCGGCGGCCGGGGCAGCGGCAACCGCGCCGCCGCAGGCGCCATGCGCATCGGCCACGCCATCGGCGCGGCCTTCACCAATCACCGCGTGCTGGAGCCGGTCGAGGCACAACTCACCGCCATGGGCGGCGTTCTCTTCTGCGCCCTGGCGGTGATCTTCTTTTTCTTTCCGTCCGTGCTGATCTATCCCGTGGTGACGGTGGGGGTCTGGAGCGGGCTGGCGCTGCTCTACCGCGCCTGGAAGCTGCGCCGCCGGCCTCCTAACTCCAACGGACCGTAACGGTCTTCCCGTCGTCGGCGCGATTGCCCGCCACCGCGTGCAGCGTCATGGCCGCGCCTTCCCGGGTGAACTTCGCCTCCACCCAGCCCACCGGCTGCTCGGCGCTGAAATGATACCCCACCGCCGGCAGATTGATAAGCTGCACCCGGTCCTGCTCGCCGTAGTGATAGCGGTGTGAGTGGCCGTAGATGATCGCCTTGACGCTGCGGTGCGGCTTGATGATGGACATCAACCGGTCCGTATCGAGCAGCCCGCCGTCATTATCGCCGAGTGTATGGTGCACTAGCAGCACCACCGGCAAACCGTCGGCGGCATCCCGCAGGTACTGCTCCAGCCACTCGCGCTGCGCCTTGCCCAGCAGCCCGGCCGTGCGGTTGACGTAGAGCAGCGAATCGAGCACCACCATCCGCACCACCGGCGTCTCGACAATCAGCACGTGCCTGCCCTTCACCTCCGCGAGTTTGCCGGGATGGTTGGCAAAGGCCTTGCGAAAGTTGGCGCGGTCGTCGTGGTTGCCCAACCCCAGGACTACCGGCAGCCTGGCGCTCACCGGCTCGAGCAGGCCGCGCAGCGCTTGATAGTCGCCCGCCAGCCCCTGGGTGCGCGCCAGGTCGCCCGCGATCGCCAGACCCGACACGCGCGCCCGGCCCACCTCCGATACCACGCGCCGCATGTTGTCGTGGATGCGAAAGCCCCGGGCGACGTGCGCCGGGTCTTCGGGCACATGGGTATCGGCAGCCAGCGCCCACACCACCGAATCGTCCGCGCCGCGCGCGTTGCTCCGCCAGATGAGCGCCGCCGCGCCGCCCATCGCGCTGCGCAGAAAACCCCGCCGCGATGTTTCCGGAACCGACAGATATGGCATGCTCTCCTCCTCTATTTCTTATCCCCTATCCGCCGCGCTAGCGCCAGCGGACCGCAACGGTCTTTCCGTCCGCGGAGCGGTCGCCGGCCACTGCGTGCAGCGTCATGGCCGCGCCCTCGCGGGTAAACTTCGCCTCCACCCAACCTACCGGCTGTTCGGGACTGAAATGGAAAGCCACGGCCGGCAGATTGATCATCTGCACCCCGTCGCGCTCCTTGTATTCGTAGCGGTGCGAATGGCCGTAGACAATCCCCTTCACGTTGCGGTGCGGCCTGACGATATCCATCAGGCGGTCGCCGTCCAGCAGCGCGCGGTCGTGGTCCTCGAGGGTATGGTGCATCAGCAGCACCGTCGGCAGGTCGTCGGCGGTATTTCGCAGGTACTCCTCGAGCCAGGTGCGCTGCGCCTTCCCCAGCAGCCCGGCCGTCCGGTTGACGTACATCATGGAGTCGAGCGCCAGCATGCGCACCACCGGCGTCTCGATCACCAGCACGTGCTTGCCTTTCACGGGGGCCGCTTTCCCGGGATGCTCATGGAATACCTTGCGGAAGTTGGCCCGGTCGTCGTGATTGCCCAGCGCCAGCACCACCGGCATCTTGCGGCCGGCCGGCTCCAGCAGGCCGCGCAGCGTGCGGTAATCGCCTTCCCGGCCCTCCGTGCGCGCCAGGTCGCCCGTGATGGCCAGGCCCGATACCCGCGCCCGGCCCACTTCCGACAACACGCGGCGCATGTTGCCGTGGATGTGGAAGCCCCGGCTCATGGTCTCCGGATCCTCCGGAATGTGCGTGTCCGAGGCCAGTGCCCAGGTCACCGATCCGTCCGCCGCGCGCGCTCCGCCTCGCCACAGCAACGCGCCTCCCGCCAACGCCCGCAGGAAACCCCGCCGCGACGTGTCAGGAATGGATAGAAATGGCATGATACGTTTCTAACGCTTCAGCAGATGGCTGTGGCGGCGGCTGTAGACGAAGTAAATGATCTGTCCGATCACCAGCCACACGGCCAGACGCAGCCAGTTATCCCAGCCCAGCGAGTACATCATGGCGGCGTTCCACACGATCCCCAGGATGGGGATCAGGGGCACCAGCGGGGTCTTGAAGGGCCGCTCGATGCCGGGGTTCTTCACCCGCATCACCCACACGCCCGCGCAGACGATCACGAAGGCGAACAGCGTCCCGATGCTGGTCATCTCCCCCACCACCTTCAGCGGCACAAACGCGGCCAGCGGCGCTACGAAGAGGCAAAACAGCAGGTTCGACCGCCACGGAGTGCGCAGCCGGGGATGCACCGCCGAAAACACCTCCGGCACCAGCCCGTCGCGCGACATCGAGTAGAACACCCGCGACTGCCCCAACAGCATCACCAGGATCACGGACGTGAAGCCCGCGATGATCCCCAGCTTCACCAGCCCGTTCAGCCACAGGTACGGGGTCTTATCCACCGCCACCGCCACCGGAGCCGAGACGCCCAGCGCCGTATACGGCACCATGCCGGTCATCACCACGGCGAACAGCACGTACAGCACGGTGCAGATCACCAGCGAGCCGATGATCCCGATGGGCATATCGCGCCGCGGATTGCGGGCCTCCTGGGCCGCCGTCGAAACCGCGTCGAAACCGATGTAGGCGAAGAAGATGATTCCTGCCCCGGCCATGATGCCGCTGATCCCGAAACGGCCGAACTCCCCGGTGTTGGGCGGAATGTAAGGCGTGTAGTTCGAGCTCTCGACGAACATCCATCCCACCCCGATGAACACCAGCACCACCGCCAGCTTGATGACCACGATGACGCCGTTGGCCCGCGCCGATTCCCGAATCCCCAACATCAGCACAAACGAGATCACCGTGATGATCAGCACCGCCGGCAGATTGATGAGGCCGTAGATCTGGCTGCCGTCCGAGAGGGTCACCGGCTCCCAGGGACCCGCCACCAGTTGCGGCGGCAGGTGAAGCCCCAGGTCATGCAGCAGCGAGACCACGTAGCCGGACCAACTGATCGATACCGTGGCCGCGCCCACCGCGTACTCCAGCACCAGGTCCCAGCCGATGATCCAGGCGATCCACTCCCCCATGGTCACGTAGGCGTAGGTATAGGCGCTGCCGGCCACCGGGATGGAGGAGGCGAACTCGCTGTAGCACAACCCCGCGAAACCGCAGCCAATAGCGGCCACTATCATCGAGATGGCCACCGCCGGCCCGGCGTGTTCGGCCGCCGCCAGCCCCGTGAGCGAGAACAGTCCCGCCCCGATGATGGCCCCGATCCCCAGCGCGATAAGGTTACCGGGACCCAGGGTGCGCCGTAGCCGGTGCTCGCCGGCTTCGGATTCGGCCACGATGTCACCGGCGGACTTGGCCGTAAACATACTTGCCAGGAGACTCATATAGCAACAACCTTGAGGAAACTTGCACCATATCACACCCCCGCCCGCGCCCGCTGCTGCCGACTTTCAGACCCCATTTGCCGCCAGGCCGCGGGCGCGCCCTTGCGGCCGCCCGTGTATGCTGGGAGCATGGCGCTCGGGAGAAGAGCCTTCCTGGCGGCGGCGGCGTCCGCGCCTTTCATCCACACGGCGCGCGCGGCGCGGCGGCGCCCCAACGTGGTGGTCTTCATGACCGACGATCACGGCGCCTGGGCTACCGGCGCTTACGGCTGCTCCAGCATCCGCACGCCCCACATCGACAGCCTGGCAGCCAACGGCGCGCGCTTCACCCGCGCTTTCGCCGCCACCCCTGTCTGCTCGCCCAGCCGCCTTACCTACATGACCGGCCGGCTGCCTTCCCTGCACGGCGTACAGGACTGGCTTATCCCGCAGGACAGCTTCGGCCCCCAATCCCGCCGCTGGCTGGACGGCCACCGCACCTGGTCGGAGGTCCTGGCCAACTCCGGCTACACCCTGGGGATGTGCGGTAAGTGGCACATGGGCCACGATGATACCGCGCAGGCGGGCTTCACCTGGTGGGCCACCGTGCCGGGCGGCGGCGGTCCCTACCGCGACTGCACCTTCGTCCACAACGGCGTCACCCGCAAGGTGCCGGGCTTCAAAACCGACGTCCAGACCGACTTCGCCCTGGACTTCCTCGACCGCCACCACAAGCAGCAGCCCTTCGCCCTCTTCGTTCCCTTCTACGCCCCCCACACCCCCTACAACTTCCAGCCCGAGCGCGACCGCCGGCACTACCTCGAGGCCGACTTTACCTGCTTCCCAGACACTCCCCCGCACCCCTGGCAGAACAAGGGCCTGGCCCGCCATCACGGCAGCCGCGACTCCAAGCAGGCCTACTCGGCCCTGGTCTCCGGCGTCGACTACAACATCGGCCGCGTGCTCGCCCGGCTCGACAAGCTGCGGCTGCGCAACAACACCCTGGTGATCTTCACCGCCGACCAGGGCTGGAGCGCCGGCCACCACGGCGTCTGGGGCAAGGGCAACGGCACCGTGCCTTTCAACATGTACGAGGAGGCCATCCGGGTGCCGCTCATCTGGAGCCATCCCCGCGGCATCCGCCGAGGCCGCACGGTCGATGCCCTGGTCTCCAGCTACGACTTCTTCGATTCCTTGCTGGATTACCTGAGCATCCAGCCGCCCGAAGATGCCCGCCGCGTGGGCCGCAGCTACGCCCCCTTCCTGCGCGGCGACACCCCCGCCTGGCGCGACCGCCTCTACTTCGAATATGCCTATGTGCGGGCCGTCCGTACAGGCAACCTGAAGTACATCGAGCGCGCCGAAGGTTACCCCGGCGAGTTATACGATATCGAGGCCGACCCCGGCGAGACCCGAAACGCGATTGCGGACGCCGCCTACGCCACCCGCCTCGCCGCCCTGCGCGAGGACCTGGCGCAGTTCTTCCGCACCTCGGGCGCGCCGCCGCTCAGCCAGTGGCGCTCCACCACCCGCCAGACATTGTCCTGGGAACGCTGAACCTGGCCCGCGCCGGCGAACCGTCGCGGTCTTGTCATCCCAGCCTCTCCCGGACGACCGGACTGCGGCCGGGCGCCAGGTGGTAACCGCTCACGGGGTGCAACTCCCACGAGAGTCGGGCTGTAATCGCATCTAGGCGTTGGCCGCTCAAAGGTGTACTTCGCTCTTACTGCGATGTTGCAGATGTTACACGAGTAGACCCCAGCATGAAATAAGTGCGCGCGAAGCCTGCATATGCGAAAGTTGCACGTGCGAAAATTGCTTGACCTTACGCCAGGGCTGTGATATATCCAGCACACCAGTCAGAAGTTACCGGTCGCGAAACCGGTTACTTAAGACTACTAACGCAATATGAAATGGGCTCCGGAGTCAAGACAAATGTATGCAAAACTACTTTGCCGTCTGCTAGTGTCTTGCCTCGCCCCAACTGTCCTGCTTATCGGGATTGCGAGCGGGCAAGAGTATCGGGCCAGGGTACAGGGTCTTGTCAGCGACCCTAGCCAGGCTGCCATCGCGGCTGCCAGGGTAACCCTGAGGAACGCCAACACCGGAATCGAAACAACCAGGGAAACCGATGCGACCGGCCACTACCTGTTTGACTTCGTCCAGCCCGGCACCTACTCGGTCACGGTAGAGGCCGCCGGCTTTCAGCGCTTCGTTCAGGAGAACATCACGGTCCTGACGCGCGCCGACGTGACCGTCAACGCGGCACTCACGGTGGGAACCCTGGCGGAAACCGTTACCGTCACCGAGCAGGCCGGGCAGATCCAGTTCAACACCTCCACCATGACCACCACGGTGCAGGGAAGTATGTTGCGGGACATCCCCGTCCTCGCGCGCAATCCCTTCACCCTGGCCATGCTCAACCCGGCCGTCATCAACAGGTACTGGGACGTGGCGCACCGCAACCCGTTCTACATGTGGTCGTCGAACGGCCTCGACGTGGGCGGACGCACCGGGGGCAAAAATGACATGCTGCTGGATGGCGTCTCCCTGGGGGTCTCTGCGCGCGGCTCCTACATGCCGTCCATGGATGCCGTGCAGGAAGTGGCCGTGCAGCAGAACGCTCTCGACGCCGAGTTCGGCTTCAGCGCCGGCGGCACCCTCAACGTCTCCATGAAATCCGGCACCAACGATTTCCACGGCACCGCCTACTACTTCGGCCGCAACCCCAGGCTGAACGCCGTCACCAACCGCACCACCGGCGCCTTCAGCGTGGTGAAGAACCACATCGGCGGGGGGACCATCGGCGGACCCATTCTCAAGAACCGGCTGTTTTTCTATGCCACCTACGAGCGCTGGAAAAACACCCAGCCGCAGTCCCACACCAGCACCGCGCCCACGGATCTCGAGCGCCAGGGCGATTTCTCCAGGTCGTTCGCCAAAGACGGCAGCCTGCGCCTGATCTACGATCCCTGGACCACTGAATTCGACCCCGCTACCAACACCGCCACCCGCATGCCGTTCCCCGGCAACGTCATCCCCGTCGACCGCATCAACCCCACCGGCCAGAAGATCGTGAACAGCCTTTGGAGGCCCAACGGACCGGGCGACGATATCACCGGAATCAACAACGTCAGGCAGTCCTATCCCTGGTGGCTGAAGTACTGGAATTTTTCCAACCGCGTCGACTACAACATCAGCAACGACTGGCGCATGTATGCGCGCTTCTCCAAGTACGAGACCCGCCTGGATAACCCGAACTGGGGAGATACCCTCTCAGTGCCCTCCGATAACGGCGGCCTGATGGACGCGCTCCAGCCGGCTATCGACTTCCTCTGGATCGCCAGCCCCAGGACCACCGTCAACATGCGCTACGGCGCCGTCTACCTGGAGGACGACTACGACTCCGGCTGGGCCAAGGTGCCGGAGAGCGTGTGGGCCGATTTCTGGCCCAACGGCTGGTACAAGCCCGTGATTGAAGCGCTGCCGGGCATCTATCACCCGGCGTTCTACTTCAACGGCAACGGCTCCCTGGGTAATACCGGCAAGGCCAGTTGGTGGTTGGTGCGCGGCCGTTCCCACAACTCGCAACTGGCCGTCACCCACGACCGCGGCATCCACCACATGAAGGCCGGCTGGCAGTTCAAATACCAGTACGATCAGAACGGCGCGCCGGCGCCCGGCAGGCTCGCTTTCCACGCCGTCGATACCGGGCAAAGCTACCTGGGCTTCGATGCCTCCCGCAGCGGCAACATGTTTGCTTCGGCCCTCCTCGGCGCGGTGAACAGCGGTTATGCCAACTTCGTTCCCATGGTGGACTCGCACCAGCGGATGTGGTCCTTCTACTTTCAGGACGACATCAAGCTCACCCGCCGCATCACCCTCAACCTGGGGCTGCGCTACGAACTGGAAACCGCGCCGTTCGAATACAGCCGCATGTACTCCCGCACCCTGGACCTCACCGATCCCATTCCGGAACTCCAGGGCGGCGTGGTCCAGATGCCGGCCGAAGTGACCGCCCTCTACAAAGGCCAGCACATCTACAACGGCGCCTGGATCTACACCGACGACAACCACCCCGGCGTATTCGATTCCCAGAAAAACGTCTTCCTGCCGCGCGTCGGCGCCGCCATCCGCATCAACGATCGCACCTCGCTGCGCGTCGGCTTCGCCCGTTATGCTGTGCCGTGGGTGACCATCTACCCGGAGACCAACTCCTGGCCGAAGGACGGCTTCTCTCGCCAAACCAACATGCTCGGCCCGCTGCAGGGGGTTCCGCGTACCACGGCCGACGACCCCTTCCCCGTTACCAACCCGCTGCTCCAGCCCGTGGGCAAGAGCCTGGGACGGTACCTGAACCTGGGAGGCGGCGCGACCTTCTTCCCGCAGGACATGCAACACCCCATCAACGATCGCGTCAACATCTCCCTCCAGCGCGAGCTGCCCTTTGACGTCCTGTTCGATTCGACGTTCTTCATGAACTTCGGCCGCAACGTCCAGGACACCAGCATGTGGGGTGGGGACTACACCTATAACCTGAACATGGTGGACCCCAACTACGCCTACACCCACAAGGGCCAGGTGGACGTCACGGTCGACAATCCCTTCTACATGCTGCTGCCCGCCGATAAGATGCCCGGCTCACTGCGCACCCAGCCGCGGGTATCGGTGAACAGCCTCCTGCGGCCCTACCCGCACTACGGCGACCTGACCGAGCGCTTCCTCACCGGGAAAAAGAGCCGCTACTATTCGCTCCAGCTCAAGGCCGAAAAGCGCATGTCCCGGGGATTGACCGGAAGTCTCGGCTATAACTACAGCCGGGAGACCAGGGGCGAGTTCTACGATAACATCGCCACTTACAACAAGCAGTTCACCATGATCGACACGCGCGAGCCGCGGCACCACATCCGGATGGCCGGCACCTATGAGCTGCCCTTCGGCCGGGGGCGCCGCTTCGGCTCCAACATCAATCGCGTCCTGGACGCCGTCATCGGCGGGTGGGCCACCAGCCACATCGTGATGTGGAACAGCGGCCCGCTGCTCTCCTGGCACGGCACCTCGGCAGTGGTCTCGGGCGACCCGAAGATCTCGAACCCGACCAAGGACCGGTACTTCGATACCTCGGCCTTCTCCGTGCTGCCGCCCTATACGCCCCGTTCCAACCCGTGGTACTTCGACGGACTGCGCGGCTTCGGCTTCTGGCAATGGGACGCCACCGCGGTGAAGTACTTCCAGCTCACTGAACGGGTGCGGTTCGAACTACGGATGGAGTTCTACAACATGCCGAACTCCTTCATGCCGGCTCAGCCGAACCTCAGCCATACCAGCTCGACTTTCGGCAGGAGCACGGGCATCGCCGCCGGCAACTACGGCCGCGAGACGCAGTACACCGCCCGCTTCCACTTCTGATCCCCCTGGGGCGGGCTTCACCCCGGCGGGGCCAAGGCCCCGCCCGAGGCCCGCCCTACTGCACTTCGGGCGGTTGCGCCGGAACGGTCCACAAGTAAATCGTTTGCCCCTCCACCTGGATCTCCTTCTCCGGTTTCCAATCCCCCATATCGTGCGAGTGGGAGACGATCCGGGTGCCCGGCTTCAGCTCGCGCCACAGCCGCGGGCGCAGCTTCAGATTCAGGTGCGGCAGCAGGTAGAGGGTCACCACCGTGGCATCGCGGAAATCCGCGCGGAACAGGTCCTCGTTGCGGAAGCGCAGCCGGTTGCCGCGGATACCCGCCTGGCGGGCATTGGCCCGCGCCTCCTTGATGCGCTGCGGATCGATGTCGATGCCCACGCCGCGCGCGCCGAACTTCTGCACCGCGGCGATGACGATGCGGCCGTCGCCGCAGCCCAAGTCGTAGACCAGATCGTCTTTCCCGACCTCCGCCAGCTTCAGCATGGCCTCCACCACCTCCGGCGGAGAAGGCTCGTAACGGACGTCGGGCACGGGTCCCTGGCCGCAGGCGGGCGCGGCAACCAGGGCGGCGCTCAAAACCAGCATCAACAAGCGTAGAGGTCGCACCGCTCGATCATAGTCGAGCGCGGGTCCAGGATTCAACCGGCTCCGGGAGGTTGCTACACTCGTTGCATGCCGTTCGCAAGGGCCTTTGCCGTCTCCCTCCTGCTGGCCGCCGCTCTCGGGGCCGCCAAGCTGCCGGACCGATACTTCGAACGGATGAGCGCCGGCATCGCCGACGTCCGGGAGGCGCTCGCCGCCGATCCCGCCGCCACGCTCGAAAAGCTCGAAACCCGCCGCGGCTGGCGCCATTTCCCCTCCGCCATCCTGGTGGCCGCGGTGCTCTACGCCAGGCAGCACCCCGCCAACCCGCACTACCGCGACGAGGCCGTGCTCAAGATTGCGCTCGCCATCGGCGATCTGCTCGCCCGCGAGCAGGAAGAGAAGCGCTTCGCCGCCGCGCTCGACCGGCACCGTGACGCCTACATGTGGCTGGAAGCCTACCGCCTGCTCGAACCTCAACTGGGAGAGAAACGGCGCGCCCGCTGGCGCGGCGCACTCCGGGAGTACCTTGCCCCGTATGTGGAGCAGGTAGCGCGCCGCCGCGACTATCCACGCTACATCTCGCCCTACATCGGCACCTCGCCCAATCACTACTCCCTGTGGTCCTCCACCATCTATCTGGCCGGCCGCGTCTTCGGCGAAAAATCCTGGGAGGAACTGGGCGCCGCCGTCCTGCACCGCTTCGCCGCCGAAGAACAGAGCCCGGACGGCTTCTGGGGCGAGCAGAACGCCGCCCACCCCACCCCCGGCTACGACTACCTCACCCTCACCGGCGTGGCGCTGTACTGGGAACACAGCCGCGACCCCGCCGCGCTCGAGGCCCTCCGCCGCAACACCGACTTCCACATGCACTACACCTGGCCCAACGGCGCCCCCATCGAGGTCCATAACGACCGCAATCGCTACTGGAGCGAAACCATGTGGGGCCAGTTCGGCTTCTCCAATTTCCCCTCCGGCCGCCGCTACAGCGAGTTCCTGATGGACTTCTATCCCGAGAGGCCCTGGCTCGAAATGCTCGGCCGCCTGGCCCAGAACGCCCTCTACTATCACGAGGGCCCCCTGGAAGCCATTCCCCTGGATACCGAAAACTACGTCCACCGGATGAGCGTGCCGGCAAGCATCCGCAAGACCGGCGACTGGGTGGTGGCGCTCTCCGGCCTGATCGACCTCCCCACCGCCAGCCGCTGGCGGCTCGACCGCCAGGGCCACCTCAGCATCTTTCACCGCCAGACCGGCCTCATCATCACCGGAGCCAACTCCAAGCACCAGCCCGAGCTGGCCACCTTCCGGGAGACGACCGGCGGCGAGGTCCGCACCATACCCTCCGACACCCGCCTCTGGATGGATGGCCCGCAGGACCGCCTGGCCCTGGCCTTCAACTCCTTTTTCAGCGTGCTCGAAATCCCGCGGCCGTCCCGGGATGAGGCGCGCTTCCGCTTCGCCATCGAGGTGCGCGACCGGGGCGCCGAGGCCGCCCACAATCTCCAGTTGTGCCTGAAGGCCGGGCAGCCGCTCGAAACCGGGGCGGGGAAGAAGTTCGTGCTCGGCGAAGACACCCTGGAGCTTGCCCCCGGGGAGATTGGCGGCTGGATACGGCACAACGGCTGGAGGCTCTACGTGCCCCCGGCTTCGCGCCTGGTCTGGCCCGTGCGGCCCTTCAGCCCCTACGCCAACGGCCCGGAGGAGGGCATCGGCAACGCCGTCGGCGCGCTCACCACGCCCGTCGGGCGCGACTCCCAGACCCTGGAGTTCCGCATCCGGGTGGAGTGAGCCCTACTCCACCACCATCTCCGCCACCTCGCCCAGCCGCCTGCGGTTGAAGGTCACATCGGCGGTGATGACGGCGCGCCTCCCGCGGCCGCCGCTGCGGCGCAGCACGAACCGCTCCGCCGCCTCCATCTTCGGCTCCAGCGCCAGGGTGCGGACCGGGTTGCGGCACTCGATGCCCTCCGGCAGCTTCAGCTCCACCCGCACGCTGCCCGGCCGGAACAGGTGGTTGCGCACCCTCAGCTCTACGCTGAACTCCTCCGCGCCTTCGGTGATCCGCACGGGATAGAAGTGGCACCACCGGTTGTCCGTCCCGAAGTTGGGGTCCGGCTGCGCAATCAGCTCCGTCATCACCTCGCGCAATTGCCGCGCCCAGCCGAGAAACTGCTCCAGGTCCTCCTTCGACGGCGAATACTCTTCGGTGTGCGCCGGGCAGACGATGTCCGGCAAGTGGCGCAGCATCTGCCGCGCGCAAGTGATGAACCCGCCGTCGAGAAAGTACTGGTTGTGCGGCACCAGCGGCCCGTTGCGGATGCGCCCTTCGTCGGCCTTCTTCCAGGTGTTGTCGCCGGTGAACATCACCTTCTTCCCGTCGATCGTCGCGACCATGCCCTGGTGGTACTCGGTCTGGCCGGGCATGTGGAAGAACTCCAGGGTATAGCCCTCCCATTCCACCCCCTCCTCTTCGCCGATCACCCGGTCCACTTCGATGGGGTAGGGAATCAGGCAGGGCAACCGGTAGCGCGTGGGGTGGCGCAGCACGTCCACCAGGCACTCGTGGCTCCAGATCTCGAGATCGGCCACTCTCAACAGTTCATAGACCCGGATGAGGTGGTCGTCGTGGTAGTGGCTGAAGCTCACGGTAAAGTGCCGGATCTTGAACTCTCGCTGAAATTTCCGGAGGGTTTCCGAATCCAGGTAGCCGTAGTCGTAGATGAAGGCTTTACCGTTGTCGGAGACGATGGCGTAGGAGGTGGCGCCCAGGTAGTAGAGGTGCGGCAGGATACGTCGCGTTTCGGGCCGCTGCCTCCCGGTGGAGTTGGGCGGCAGCATGGTGCGCAGGAGCGCGTAGACGCGGCTGTTCTCCCGCATGGCGGTCTCCGGCTCGCGGATGGCGCCGCCGTGGGAGGGCAGCAGCCACTCCGGACGCTCCGCCCGCAGGCGCGCGAAGGCGGCGTCGGAGGCGTCGATGCCCCGGGTGAACCCGTAGTAGCCCCAATGCATGTCGTACCAGTTGTTGACCTTGCCCGCGCCCGCGATCAGGTCCCCGGTGAAGACCACCCTGCGCCCGTCGATGGTGGCGCTGTAGGAAACCGCGCCCTGGCTCGCCCCGGGCGTCTCGATCACCCGGAACTCGATGCCGCGCCAGTTCACCGCATCGCCGCCGCGCACCCGCTCCGCCAGCCGGATGCTCCGCCGCAGCGTGTTCCAACTCGAAGTGTGCTCGTAGTCGATATAGATCTTGGCCGTCTGCCAGAAGGCCTCTACGTTTTCGAAGAAGCGCGCTTCGGCGGCCGGCGCCGTCACGGCGAAATCGTAGTTCCGTAGTTCGGCCAGCCCCTGCACCTGGTCGCGGTGATGATGCGTCACCAGCACCCGCTCGACCTGCTTCACCCCGATCTCGGAAAGGCGCCGGAGCACATCGCCCGTGCCGAAGTTGATCAGCACGGCACGCGGCCCCTGCCGCACGATGTAGACATCGGCGCAATCCTCGTAGACGAACAGGTTCTCGCTCAGCCGCCGCAGCGCGCCGGTGGGAGCGAAGTCCCGCTGGTGCGCTTGCGAGGGGTCGTGGGGGATCCGCCCCGCCGCTTTCGCAGCCTGCGCCGCCCCGACCCCCGCCGCCATCGCCGCTACAAAGCTTCTCCGGTCCATAGTCAACAGCCATTCTAATCCCCTCCGCCCGCGGCGCAACGTGGGGCGCGCAGCCGCCCACCCCTGCAGGACCGCCCAATTCGGACCGGCGTTGCTTTTATCTCCCGGCCGCTATACAATCCCACCAATCGCACCGGCGCCCCCCCTGGGGCCCGTGCGGGCGGGAGGTGTGACGTGTTCCGATCGCTTCGAGGCTTCAAAGCCCAGTACGAGGATCTGACGCTGTTCGTGGCCGCCGACTTCGACGAGTACCGGGTCTTGTTGCAGGCTCCCGGCACGATCGTCAACGGACGCCGCCAGTTCAGCGAAACCCAGGCCAAGGAGCATGCGCGCAACATGGCCGCGAGCTTCCTCAAGGAAAAGCAGGGCAGCGAGACCGCGCTCCCGGATCTCAACTGGGTTCCCTTCGGCCAGGCCGACTGGCTGGCCTGGAACCCCTAGCCCGCTCCAGCCGGGCTGTGCCCGCGACGCCGTCGCGCTGCCGCCGTGGTGGCCGGAACCACAACTTTAGTATCATAGGCTTGAATGTCCGAGCGGGAAACAGCGCTTGCTCCGCCGCTTCCCTCCTCCGATCGAATGTACGCAAAACTCGCGGATCTGGAAGCGGCCCTCGGTGTCGTCATTCGAGGCAAACCCGAAGTCATCAGGCTTTCTCTGGTGTGCTTGCTGGCCCGCGGCCACCTGCTCATCGAGGACGTACCCGGGGTAGGGAAGACCACCCTGGCGCAGGCACTGGCCCGCGCCGTGGACTGCGGATTCCAGCGCCTCCAGTTCACCAGCGATATGCTGCCCAGCGATGTCCTGGGGGTCACCATCTGGAACGCCCACAGCGAGGCCTTCGAGTTCAAGCGCGGCCCCGTCTTCACCAACATCCTGCTGGCCGACGAGATCAACCGTACCACTCCCAAGACCCAGTCGGCGCTGCTCGAGGCCATGAACGAAGGGCAGGTGAGCATGGATGGCTCTTCCCACGCGCTCCCCCAGCCCTTCATGGTCATCGCCACCCAGAACCCCGTGGAGCACCATGGCACCTATCCGCTGCCCGAGTCGCAGCTCGACCGCTTCCTGATGCGCCTGCGCATCGGCTATCCCGGTGCTGAAGCCGAGCGCGAGATCCTGCGCCAGTACGCCGAGCAGCCCGGCGGCGAGAGCGTTGCCCCGGTCCTGTCCTCCGCGGATGTCATCGAACTTCAGGCCGCCGTGCACCGCGTCTCGGTCGAGGAGTCGCTGGTCAACTACATGCTCGCGGTGGTGGAAAAGACCCGTGCGCACGAAGCCCTGGCGCTGGGCGTCAGCCCGCGCGGCTCCCAGGCGCTCTACCGCGCCACCCAGGCCCTGGCCATGATCGAGGGCCGCGACTACGCCATCCCCGACGACATCAAGCGCCTGGCCGTCCCGGTCTTCGCCCATCGCGTGGTGGTCAACACCCGCAGCGCCCTGCTCCAGCGCCGCACCGACGCGGGCGACCGCATCATCGAAGAAATCCTCACGCAGGTGGAAGTGCCCCTGTAGCCCTTTACTATGAGAACCGCCATCATCGGCTTGCCCATGGTGGGCAAGACCTCCCTGTTCACCATCCTCACCGGCGCGCACCAGGAGACCCGCGTCGGCTCCACCGCCGCGCGGACCGGCGTCGCCCGCGTGCCGGACCCGCGCCTGGACGAACTCGCCCGCGTTTTCGAGCCGCCCAAGGTCACCCACGCGGTGGTCGAGTACGTCGACATGCCCCCCATCTCGCGCGAAAACCTGCGCGACCCCGGCTATCTCGCGGGCCTGCGGGTGGTGGACGCTTTCGCCCACGTCCTGCGCCTCTTCGAAGACCCCACCGTGCCCCACGAGCGCGGCACCGTCGATGCCCGGCGCGATCTCGAAGACGTGGACATGGAACTCATGCTCAGCGATCTCCAGGTCATCGAAAAGCGCCTCGAACGCCTCGACAAAGACCGCAAGAAGGTGAAGGACCCCGGCCTGGACCACGAATTCGAAGTGCTCGAGGTCTGCAAGGCGGAACTCGAAGCCGGCCGCCCCCTCCGCGCCCTGGCCCTGGACGCCGACCAGGAGAAGCGCGTGCGCGGCTTCCAGTTTCTCTCCCAGAAGCCCATGCTCTACGTGCTGAACCTGGGGGAAGAGGACGCCGCGCGCCTGCGCGAGATCGAGCAGCAGTGGCGGGAAGGCCCGCTGGCCGGGCGCGCCGGCACCGCCGTCACCGCCGTCTGCGGCAAAATTGAAGCCGAACTCGCCGAACTGCCCGCCGGGGAGCAGGGCGAGTATCTCGCCAGCTATGGTCTGAAGGAGTCCGGCCTCGAGCGCCTCATCTCCGCCACTTACGACCTGCTGGGGCTCA
>JAWLGN010000054.1:0-23235 GCA_041685075.1 Bryobacteraceae bacterium | reverse complement strand
CCAGTCCACAGGCTCCCGGGTCACCTTGCGCAGCACGGCGTTTGCGAAGCCCGCGGCGGAGCGCTTGCGGGCGTGCTTGATCAGTTCCACGCTTTCCCCCACGGCGGCGTGGGCGGGGACGCGCTCGAGATAGCGCATCTGGTAGACCCCCATGCTGAGGGCGGCGCGCACTTCGGGGTCCAGGCGCGCGGCATCGCGCCCGGAGAAATGGAGGATCAGGTAGTCGATCTGGGCCTGGTGACGCAGCACGCCGAAGACGATCTCGGTGGCCAGGCCGGCGTCGCGCGAATCGAGGTCGCGGGCCCGCGCGGCGAGCAGGTCGGCGGCATAGCCGCCGCGCTCGACGGCGAGCAGGACTTCATAGGCAGCCCGGCGCGCGGGAGAAACGTCCATGCATTACCGACTGTAGCGCGATTCTCCGGGATACCGCGGCTTGCCGTACTTGAAACAGATAGGGTAGCCGGGCGGCCCCGGCCGGCAAGCGGCAGCGAGGACACGCGTCATCAATTCGCGCTGCCAGTAGCCCGCCGCGGCCACGCCGCCACCAGCCGCCCCCAGCTATGCCGCCACCAGCCGCCGGGCCGGTGCGGTGACTCGCGCCACAGCCCGCTGCAGTGACTCGGCCCGCCGGGTTCGCTCGAATAACTCGGGCCGCCACCGCCGCCGGGCCGTTATAATGAAATGGAGTGCGTCTTGAGAAGCGACTGCTCCGTAAAGTGGGGAAGGCCATCCACCACTTCAAAATGATTCGGGATGGCGACCGCGTAGCGGTGGCGCTCTCGGGGGGGAAGGATTCGGCTACCCTGCTGGAGATGCTGCTGCTGCTCCAGAAGGCCGCGCCGATCCAGTTTACCGTCTGCGCCTTCACCATCGAGCAGGGTAAGTTTTTGCGGCCCATCGAGCCGCTGGCGCGCTACCTGGAAGAGCGCGAGGTGCCCTGGACCTACTTTCGCGACGTGCCTTCTTTCAAACTGGTGGAAGAGCAACCCGGGCACGGCTGCGACCTGTGCAGCCGGTACCGGCGCCGCGCCGTCTACGAAGTGGTGTCCGGGCTGGGCGCGAACGTGATCGCCTTCGGCCACACGGCCGACGATTTTTGCGAGGCGCTGATCCGCAACATCCTCTTCACCGGCCGCCTCACCGCGTTGCCGGCGGTGACCCATTCCCGCGACCGGCAGTTCCGCCTGGTGCGGCCCCTGGTGTATGTCACCGAAGAACTCACGCGCGCATACGCCGCAGAGCGTGGTTTCCCCGTGGTGCCCTGCGGCTGCTCGCAGAAGACCGGCACCGTACGGCGTTCCGTACGCGGGCTGTTCGAACAACTGGAGAAGGACTATCCACATCTGAAAGAGAACATCCTTTCCGCCATGGGGAACATCGAGCCACAGCGGCTGCTGGACACGCGCTTTCTCGACAACGGGGAAAACGGCACCGACCGGAGGGAACTGTTTTCAATCGTCACCGAACTGTAACCGGCTATTCATTGACCGGCGGCGCGCCGGGTGCTTAAATGTGGCTTCTTCCTGATATGTCTGAACTTTTATGAGACTGCTTCCGCGCGAAGAGAAGTTTTATGGCCTGTTCCTTCGCCAGGCAGAGCTGATCGCGGACGCCTCGCAGTTGTTGCTGGACGGCGCCCGGGCGGGAAATTCGCGACTGGCCGTGGTTGCGACCGAGATTCGCGACCTGGAACATAAGGCCGACGAAATCATTCATGAAATCATCACCCGCCTGAACCAGACCTTCATCACCCCGCTCGACCCGGAGGACATTCACGCCCTCTCCTCCTCGCTCGACGACGTGATGGACGGCATCGAAGATGCGGTCCACCGCATGGTGGCCTACAAAGTGGAACCCATTCCGCCCATCGTCATTACCCTGGCCGAGATCATCCGCGCCTGCGGCAACGTGCTACAAAAGGCATTTCAGGCGCTGGAGAAGAACGAGAAGCTGATGGTCCACTGCATCGAGATCAACCGGCTGGAGAACGAGGCCGACCGCCTGGTGCGTGCGGCCGTGGCGGACCTCTTCGAGAAAGAGAAGGACCCCATCGTGCTCATCAAGCTGAAAGAGATTTACGAATTCCTCGAGGCCACGACCGACCGTTGCGAGGACGTAGCCGACGTGCTGCAGAATGTGGTGGTAAAGAACAGCTAGCAAGCGATGTCCCCTTTGGCGCTGGCTGTCCTGATCATCGCGGTAGCGCTGATCTTCGACTATCTGAACGGTTTTCACGACGCTGCGAATTCCATTGCCACTATCGTGGCCACCCGCGTCCTCACCCCCATCCAGGCGGTAGCCTGGGCAGCCTTCTTCAACTTCGTTTCCGCCTTCACCTTCGGCACCGGTGTGGCCAGCACCATGGGGAATGGGTTTGTGAACCTGAGTCTGGACGGGCAGGAGTTCGTCACTCCCTGGGTGATTCTGGCAGGCCTGGTGGGCGCCATCGCTTGGAACATCATCACCTGGTGGTTGGGTCTGCCGACCAGTTCGTCGCACGCGCTGATCGGGGGATATGCCGGGGCGGCCATGGCGAAGGCGGCCTTTGTGCGGGGATTCTCCAACAGCTTCGACGCCCTGACGCTGGGCGCCTGGCCGCGGACGCTGGCGTTCATCGTGGTGGCGCCGGTGATCGGGCTGGTGCTGGCCTACATCATCATGATCGCGATCTACTGGATTTTCCGCAAATCCAGCCCGGCGAAAATGGACGTCTACTTTCGCAAGCTGCAGCTCCTTTCAGCGGCTCTCTATAGCTTCGCGCACGGCACTAACGACGCGCAGAAGACCATGGGGATCATGACCGGGGTGCTGGTGACCGCGGGGTTCCTGGACAGTTTTGTGGTGCCCACATGGGTGATTCTTTCGGCGCACGCGGCCATCGCGCTGGGGACCCTGAGCGGCGGCTGGCGCATCGTCCATACCATGGGCGGCCGGCTCACCCGGTTGAAACCGCGCGGTGGCTTCAGCGCGGAGACGGCGGCGGCAATCAGCATCCTGTTCTCCACCAAGCTGCACCTGCCGGTTTCGACCACGCACGTCATCGCGGGATCCATCGCGGGCGTGGGCAGCATCCACCGCTTGAAGGCGGTGCGCTGGGGGATCGCGACGAACATCGTGTGGGCGTGGGTTTTCACCATCCCGGCATCGGCGATTATCGCCTGGCTGTCTTTCGCGGCTTTGTGGGTCTGGGGCCCCGAGGGCCTGTAGCGCGACCCTCGCGCGGCCGTGTTTCAATGAAAAGCATGGAGTTCGAACTGGATGCTGTAGAGGTGCGGGTGCTGGGCTGCCTGTTGGAAAAAGAGGCGGCCACGCCGGAGTATTACCCCCTGTCGCTGAATGCCCTGGTGAACGCGTGTAACCAGAAATCCAACCGCGACCCGGTGGTGTCCTACGACCAGGACACGGTGGAGGCGGCGCTCGACCGCCTGCGCGAGAAGGGACTGGCGCTGCGGATCACCGGCGCGGACATGCGGGTGCCCAAGCACGCGCACCGCCTGGCCGAGGTGTTCAACCTGGGGCGGCGCGAATCGGCGGTGCTGTGCGTACTGCTGCTGCGCGGCCCCCAGACGCCCGGCGAACTGCGGGGGCGCACCGAGCGGCTGCACCATTTCGACGACCTGGACGCGGTGGAGGCCACGCTGAACCGGCTGCTCGAATGGCAGCCGGCGCCGCTGGCCGTGCGGCTACCCCGCCAGGCGGGATCGCGCGAGGCGCGCTACGCCCATCTGCTGGCGGGGACACCCGCCGCGGCCGAGGCGGCTCCCGCGCCGGAGCGCGCGGCATCGCCCTCCGACGACGAGTTGCGCCAGCTTTCCGCGGCCATCGAAACGCTGCAGCGCGAAGTGGCGGAAATCAAGGAACAGATATCCAGCCTGCGTAAGCCCTCCTGAGAAGGTCTGCCCCGCTTTCGCGCTCAGGCGAGGGCTGCCGCCACGAGGGCCGCCCCCGCCTGCCCTGGCGATCGAGCACTGCCAACCCTCCGCCCAATTGTGCGTAGCAGCACATACTCCCAATGCTGTTTCTGCGCGGTATCTGGATGTCGTCTCTCTTGTAACTTTTCTATCAGCAAACCCATCCGGAACTCGTTCACTGCCGTTGACACCTGCTGTTGACTGTGCTCTAATCCGGGCCAAGCAATTGCTGGATCTGGAGAGGAGGGCCGGACAATGTTACTTCGCTGCTTAGTGCAGGTGATCTGTGCTGTCACCCTTTTCGCGGCTGCTTCGCCGGCTCAGGAGTTTCGAGCTGTTATTACGGGGCGCGTAACCGACCCGAGCGGAGCCGCCGTGCCTGCTGCCCAGTTTACCGTGGAGAACACGCTGACCAACGAGCAGTTCAACACGGCCACCGGAGGAGACGGGAATTACACGGTACCGTTCCTGATCCCGGGCCGGTACAGGGTTTCGGTGGAGGCCGCCGGATTCAAGCGCGCGATTCAGGAGGGCATCGAGCTGCACATCAACGACCGGACGACCCTGAACTTCGCGTTGGAACTGGGCGAAATCGGGCAGTCGGTCACGGTGACGGCCGAAGCCTCGGCGCTGGAAATGAGCAGCGCCACACGCGGCCAGGTGATCGAAAACCGGCGCGTGACGGAGCTGCCGCTCAACGCACGTAACCCGTTCATGCTCTCGGCCCTGGCGGCCGGAGTGCAATGGAACGGCTCCATGATTTATTTCCGCCCTTTCGATAACGGCGCCATTGCAGACTGGTCGATCAACGGCGGGCTGACGCGGCATAACGAGTTTCTGCTGGACGGCGCGCCGAACAACGCCGTGACCAACTCGGACGGGAACCGCACGCGCAGCAGCAATAACATCGCCTTCGTCCCACCGGTGGATGCCACCGAAGAGTTCAAGATCATGTCCAACACTTACGATGCGCAGTATGGGCGGACGGCGGGCGGCATCGTTAACGTGACCCTGAAATCCGGCACCAACGAGCTGCACGGCACGGCTTACGAGTTCATGCGCCGGTACTGGATGGATGCTAACAACTTCCAGAACAACCGTGCCGGCGTGGAGCGCTATGCCATCGATCCGAAGACCGGCGAGAATCTCGGGGGGCACTACCTGGACCAATACGGCACCCAGATCTCCGGCCCGGTGCTGCTGCCGCGCCTTTATAACGGCAGGGACCGGACCTTCTTCATGTTCAGCTTCGAGGGCTACCGCGAAGGCACGCCGAACCCGACGATCTCTTCGGTGCCTTCCATGCTGGAGCGCGCGGGAGACTTCTCCCAGGCGGGCGTCACCATCTGGGATCCGCTGACCTCGCGGTTGAATCCGGGGTTCGATCCGGGCAGGTCGGAGAGCGCCTCCAACCCGCGCTACATCCGGGACCAGTTCCCGGACAACCGCATCCCCGGCGCGCGCATCGATGCCGTCGGTGCGAAGTTCGCCTCCCTGTATCCCGAACCGAATCTCGGCGGCCCCAACGAACGGTTCAACAACTTCCTGTTGAGTCCCAACATCGCCACCGATACCTTCCGTTCCTGGATCGGGCGCGTCGATCATAACTTCAGTTCGAGACAGCGCATGTACTTCCGCTACCTGCACAACCGCAGGAATGAGGATCGCAACATGAACGGCCTGCCCGGGCTGGGGATGAACGCGCAGGACCCGCTGGTGCGGATCAACGACGGCGGGGTGGTGGACTCGGTGACCACCCTCTCCCCGACCACCATCATGAACCTGCGCGGTTCCTACAACCGCTTCATCGAAGCGGCATACCGGCAGCGGGCCATGGGCTTCGACATGACGGACCTGGGATTCCCGGCGGCGCTTTCGGCGGCCCGGCCCCAGGCCATGGTGCCCCGCATCGAGCCGAACCAGTACCGCGAATGGGGGCCCGGCGCCTGGAACGAACAGATCACCAACACCTTGAGCTTTCAGGGCAGCCTGTCGCACATCTCGGGCAAGCATTCGCTGAAGAGCGGGGTGGAGGTCCGGGACCTTCGCGTGAACATCAAGGGCAGCGGCTGGGGCGGAGGACGGTTTACCTTCAACCGCGACTTTACGCGCCGCCTGCCGCAATATTCCGACGCAGTTTCCGGCAGCGCCATCGCCTCCCTGCTGCTCGGCTATCCCAATGGTGGGCAGATCGAAAACAACGCCTTTCTGGCCTTCCGCTGGGGCTACTACGCTTTCTACTTCCAGGACGACATCAAGCTCACCTCGCGGCTGACGGCTAACCTGGGCCTCCGGTACGATTACGAATCGGCGCCGACCGAGCGCTACGACCGGATGAACCGCGGCTTCGCCTTCGACGAGGTAAGCCCGCTGGCGGAGCAGATCCGGAACGCTCCGGGGATCGGGGAGTGCCCGGCCTGCGCGAATCTGAAGGGCGGGCTGCTGTTTGCCGGCGCCGGGGGGCATCCGCGGGCGGCCTTCGATGCCGACCGGAACAACTGGCAGCCCCGGCTGGGCCTGGCCTACCAGGCGGGCCGTAGCACGGTTCTCCGCGGCGGCTACGGGATCTACTACATGGCCCAGGCGGAGATGGGCGGTTCCACAGGATTCAGTATCAGCACTCCATTTGTGGCCACCACCGGCGGCGGCGCGGCCGGCTACATTCCCGCCAATACCCTGAGCAATCCGTTCCCGGACGGCGTGCGCACTCCTCCCGGAGCGTCCCAGGGTCTGCTGACGCAGGCGGGGCAGAGCCTGACCTTCAACCGGCCGGAGCGGCGGGTCCCCTATGTGCACCAGTTCTCCTTCGGGGTGCAGCGGGAACTGCCCTGGCGCGTCAAGATGGACGCCTCCTACGTGGGGAGCCGGGCGCGCTCCCTGATGACCAACGAGTACAACTCCGCCGGCGGTCGCGGCATTAACAGCAACACGGTGGAGCAACTTGCGCTCGCGCGCCAGGACTCGGGATGGTATACGCAATCGGTGCCGAATCCCCTGGCCGGATTGCTGCCGGGCACCGGGCTGAACTCGGCCACCGTGGCGCGGTCGCAACTGCTGCGTCCCTATCCGCAATTCAGCGGCATCACCCAAGGACTGGAGAACGTCGGGAAGACCTGGTACAACTCCTTCCAGTTCATCGTGGAGAAGCGCTTCAGCAGCGGGCTCACGCTGGTGAGTTCCTACTCGCTTTCGAAGAACATCGAGGAGATGGGCTTTCTCAACGACCAGGACGAGCGGCCGACGCGCGCGCCCATCAGCTTCGACCGCACGCACCGGTGGGTATTCAGCGGCGTCTACGAACTCCCGTTCGGCAGGGGGAAGCGGTTCGGCGGCGGCGTGGGCAGGGGTTTGAACCTGCTGATCGGCGGCTGGCAGTACAACTGGATCGCCACCCTGCAATCGGGCGTGCCCACCGGCTACGCCTCGAACGTGGACCTGATCGGCGACCCGAAAATCGCCAATCCCGCGATCGAATCCTGGTTCAGCGGCTGCGTGCTGCAACTGGACGGAGGGAGCCGGCAGCCGAATGCAGCGCGCACAGGGTTCGAGCCGTGCGCCAATCCGGTGTGGGCCATCCGCGCGCCTTACACGCTGCGCTCCATACCATTCCGTTCCGGCCAGATGCGGAACCACTGGGCCAACCAGTATGACATGTCGCTCAACAAGACTTTCGCGTTCACGGAGCGCTATCGCGCCCAGTTCCGGCTGGAAACGTTTAACACGTTCAACACCCCCATCTTCGGAGGACCGAACACGGACCCGAACAGCCCGCTGTACGGCTACGTGACGCCGAGCCAGAGCAACTTCCCGCGGCACATGCAACTGGGATTCAAGTTCCTGTTCTGACTTCGGCGTGAAGCAGGGCCGCTGCGGCCCGCAAGCCAGGTGGGCCACCAGTTTGCGCAAGCTCGCTCGAACCGGCCGGCAGCGGCGGTTCTTTCACCGGCCACCGGACAACGCTACAGGCGAGGCGCAGGCTTCGCGTGCCGCGGGAAACGAAGCCGGCCGCGGCACGCTGAAGCATGCGCCGCTCGACCTAAAACACCAGGCGCAGCGTATACTGCATTTGCCGGCCCTTGTTTTGCTGCGAGGTGCACCGGCCAAACGCCGAGCTGAGGACGTTGTTGTTCGGCATACCCCAGATGAAGCTGTTGGTCAGGTTGTAGGCCTCCAGGCGGAACTCCAGGTTGAAGCGTTCCCGGATAGGGAAGCTCTTCGCCAACGTGGTGTCGAGGTTCCAGGTTCGCGGCCCGCCCACACCGGCGAAATTCAGCGGCGCGGTGCGCACCGTGAAGGCCGGGAGTGGCTTGAAGGCCGCAGGGTTGAACCGCTGCTGGGGCGTGGGGCTGGAGACCCGCGGCTCTCCATCGACGAGAATGCCCCCGAAGAAGTTCGAGAGCGTGCCGGAGGTGATCTGAAGCATCGAGCTGGTGGACCACCCGCCCAGAATCGCATTCAGCACCGGGTGCATGTCGCTCATCAGCGCCCGGCCCTTACCGAACGGCAGATCGACCGTGCCGGCGTACACCATGCGATGGCGGAAGTTCTCGCCGTCGCGCCAGATGGGCTTGAACGCGTACCAGGCCAGGTCGTTCTGGAACCACGCGACCCGCTCCTGGTTGTAGTTGTAGGCCCACAGCACGCTCATGCCGTTGGCGAAAGCCCGCTGCACCCGAAGTTGGAGCGCCGAGTAGCGATGCTTGCCGCCATTGGCCGGGTCCAGGCGCAGGTCGCCGTAATGCGGGTACGTTCGCAGCAGATCCAGCACCTGGATTTCCGCCCTATAGCGCAACGCTCCGGGAAACTTGTCCGGCGTCAGATAGTTATAGAAGGGGTTCGGGACGGTTTCGTGCACTTCGCCCTTCAAGTTGTAGATGAAGTTCGGATCGGCCATGTTGATCGGCTTGGAGTCCCAGGTGGTGGAGAGGTCCACGTTGTGGGCGAAATGCATAAAGAAAGTCGCGTCGGCCCTGAAACGCCCGGGCAGCTCTCGCTGGATCGTGAAATTGAACCGGTCGTTGGTGCCGTTTCTGTAATCCTGCTGATACCAGGAGACGGCGTTGCCCAGGCTGGTGTAGCGGCCCAAGGAGCGGCCGACCACCGGCAGCAGCGGGTTGGTGGACGGAAACGGGTCGGAGAGCCTGGCCTGCGGGATGCCTTCCAGCGCCGGAAGCGGATTCGAGGTGACGCTGAAGCCTGGAAAATTCGCCTTGCCGATCATGCCGTCCTTGACCGTGGAGGGAAAGACCACGTAGCGGGCATACCCGGCCTGCAGCGCGGTCTTTTCGTTCAGGCGCAGCGCCAGGCCGGCGCGCGGCGACCAGTTGGTCCGCTGCGGCGAGTACTGGCTGCGGTGGTTCTCGTCGGCGAAGACCCAGGCGCCGTTGAAGGCCGCCGGTTTGCCGCGGAGCTGGTTGATCCACTCCGGGATGGCGGGCGGAGCGGCCTGCATCTCCGGAATCGGGTCGGTCAGGTCCAGGTAGCGGCTGTACCGGTTCTCCTTGTCCACCGGCGCGCCCTCGTATTCGTAGCGCAGGCCGAGGTTCAGGGTGAGATTGCGGCTCACCTTGAAGTCGTCCTGGATATAGGCGCCGTAGTAGTCCAGGGCGAGATCCTGCCAGGAAGTGAAGGTCGACGACGAGCTGTCGTCGATGGCGCCGAGCAGGAAGGTTGCATATGGATCGCCGCTCCTGCCGGTATCCGGCGAGAGGAACGTATCCGCGGTCGTTCCCGCTCCGAAGGTGAACCCCATCAGGTTGGGATAGGCCCCGAACATGCGCTGGTGGCGGCTCTCGAAGCCCGCTTTGATATTGTGCTTGCCGTGGTACCGGGACACCTTGACGCTCCAGTTGTAGTTGTGCGGCTCCTGGACCCAGTAGGAGCCCCTCCCGAAGCTGTTGCCGCCGATGTTGAGCGCGGGGAAGTAAACGTCGGGCGCGCCCTCGGCGTAGGGCATGTACCACTCGTTGCCGGGCCAATACTGCGAGAGCCCGTCGAGGCCGATCTTCTGCTTGGGCGAGTCGTAGTTGTCGGCGAAGCCCGCGTAACTGAACCGCGCGTTGATGACGGTGTTCGCGTTGACGGTCCAAACCGCGTCGCCGGCTATGTTGCTCGAGCTCATGAGACCACCCCGGCTATTGGGCATGGCGAGCGACTGGTTGGGGGTGTAGTCTTCCTGGTCGGGCTGGGAGCGGAAGCGGCTGTAGCGGCCGTACACCTTCAGTGTGTCGCTGACTTGCCAGTCGGTGCGGTTGGAAAAATTCCAGTAGTCCACCAGGCCCGAATAGCTGGCCTTGAAGTTGTTCAGGCCGGTGATGGTGTCGCCGGCATTGTTCGGCGTCCAGATCTGCTGCATCATCGTCTTCGCCGTCGGGTCGATCCGCGCGGCGGGAATCACGTTGCCGGCGAACGGCAGGCGGGTAGCTTTGTTGTTGGCAGCGTCGAAGACAGTGGTGTCGGGGTCGTAGATGGTGCGCAGGCCGCCGATGTTGTTCAGCGATTTGGAAAAATCGCCGCTGCGCTCCAGGTCGGTGGGCAGGGTGTAGTAGGTGGTGAGCGGCTCCTTCATCTTCCAGCCCTCGTAGGCGAAGAAAGTGAACAGGCGGTTCTTCAGGATGGGGCCGCCGACGGTGCCGCCCCAGGCGTGGTTGCGGACCTGGCTGCGCACATGGGTGAGGGCGTTGTCGGCGGCGTTCAGGGATGGGTTCCGCCCGAAGTAATACAGAGTGCCGTGGACCTCGTTGGTGCCTTCGCGCATGGCCATGCTGACGATGCCGCCGGCGGTGTGGCCATATTCGGCGTCCACGCTGTTCTGTTGAATGGTAAACTCCTGGACCGAGTCCATGGTGGGGGTGTAGGAACCCTTCGGCCCTACCTGCACGGGCGCGCCATCGATCAGCAAGTCGTTCTGCCGGGCAGTACGCCCTCCAATGTTCAATTGGCTGGCCGCCCACATATAGAACGGGTTCCGCTCGCCCGGGTAGGTGTTTTGCACCGCCGGATCCAGAACCGCGAGCGTAAACGGGTTGCGAGCCATCACCGGCAGTTCGGTCAACTGTTTGCGGTCCACCATCAGTTCCTTGGAACTGGTGTTGAATTGCAGCGCGACCGGATCGGCGGTGACCGTCACCGCCTCGGTGACACCGCCGGGTTTGAGAACAAAATCGACGGTAACGTCGCCCCGCGTTTGCACCAGTACGTTCGAGACCACACTCTTGGTGAAGCCGGGCAATTCAGCCGTTAGCGTATAGGTGCCCGGCTCGACAAAGTCGAAGCGGTACTGGCCTAAGCTGTTGGTCTGCTTGAACGTGGTGACCCCGGTGCTGTTCCTCAGCAGGGTGACCCCGGCCCCGCTGACGATCGCATCGCTGGAATCTGTCACGAGGCCCTGTACTGTGGCCCGGTAGTCCTGCCCGGCGGCCAGGCCGCAGATGGTCACGAACAGAACCATAGATTGCACGAATCTCAAATCTCACCTCCGCGATAGAGTTATGAAGCTACCGGCACACACGCCGGCGCTCCGCCTGTGCGATCATCGCCGGGGTCCCGGCCGATTTCAAGTGAGCTAGCGGTAAGAACACGCGTGAACCGCCGCGGCGGTGCATCGAGGAAGGCAAACGACCGGCTCGTGTTGCCGAGGCCGCGAAAAGTGCCGTATACTGATTGAGACTTTGAGGCTCTTTACATTCATCTTACGGAACGGCCTCTTCAGATGAGTGAGTTAGCGCCCGGGCCGCTTACGCAGTCGGCACACCCCGACCCGCACTGGCAACTGGCGCAACGGGTGGCGGAGAGTTCCTATTTTCGCCGCGGGCCCAAGCTCCGCGCCTTTCTGCTGTACGCTTGCGAAAACGCCATTCTCGGCCGGCACGAGGAGTTGACCGCGCAGTTCATCGGTACGCGCGTGTTCGGCCGCCCGCCGGATTACAACCTGAGCGAAGACAACATTGTCCGGGTCGAGGCGCGCGAACTGCGGAAGCGCCTGGAAGCGTATTTTTCCAACGAGGGCCGGCACGAGCCGGTGATCATCGAGATACCGAAGGGCAGCTACGTGCCGGTGTTTCGCCGGCGCGAGCCTGCTCCCGAGGCCTCGCCTGCAAGCGTGCCGCTGAGCCGGCGCTGGCGGCTGGCGTTCGCCGCCTTGGTTACGGGGCTGATCGTGTCGGCCGGATGCGCGGCCTGGCTGGCGGTGGAGCGCCTGGCCGGCGAGCGCGGAGCAGCGGAATACGAGTGTTACTCGGATCTGCTGGGAACGCTCGGCACGATCCCGAGCCGGGAGACCCTACTGGTGTTGAGCAACCCTCCGATCGTCACCTTTTACGGCTCCGCGGTGGATCAACCGACCGGCGAATCCGAGGGGCGGGCCCGTGCGCCGCGCGAACTGCTCGACAGTTTCGGTTTTGCGCTGAAGCAGTTCGACCGGACTCTCCCGCATCACTTCCTGACGGTTTCGCGCGAGGGCTATACCGGGATCGGGGAAGCCGTGGGAGCCTATCATCTGGGCCGGCTGTTTCAGCGGTTGGGGCGCTCCGGACGGCTCTCCCAGAGCCGTTTACTGAACTGGGACCAGGTGCAGCGGCGCGACCTGATCGTGCTGGGCGGGCCTTCCAGCAACGACTGGTCGTACCTGGACGACGCCAAGTCGAACTTCGCCATCGCACGGGGCGGGATTCGGAACGAGCAGCCGCTCGACGGCGAGCAGGCATTCTACCGCCACCAGCGCCCTGCCGGAGAGGGAATGCGGGTGGAGTATGGCGTGCTGAAGATGCTGACCTCGCCGTACGGTTTTAAGACCCTGCTTCTGTCCGGTGCGACCAGCGCGGGAACAGCCGGGGCGGTCCAGTTCTTCACCGAGCCCACGGAGATGCGCGGCATCCGCGATCGTATTCGCGCGGCCGCCCCGGACAAGCCATTCCCATCCGACTGGGAGGTGCTGCTGCGGGTCTCCAGCCGCGACGCGCTGCCGGTGGAGACGACGGCGGTGGCTGTGCGTCCCGCCCCGGAGGCAACCGCCCGGGGACGCGACATAGCATCCCCGGCAGGGCGGCCCGGCGCGTCCCAGCCGCCCGGCATCCCCCAGTAGCTTCGAAGCGGTCGTCGATGCCGCGCCCATGGACTGCTACGCCGCGGCGGTTTTTGCGTTTTTCCATACAACCCGCTATACTCGTTTTTATGATCACCGTCGCCGGGCATCACCACCATCATCATGGTGCGATTCACGTGCCAGGGGCGGTGTTCTAAGCGCACTCCACACCCAAATGGAAAGGACGCCCGCCCCGGTTCGGCGGGCTTTTTTGTTTTCGGCTGCATGATTCTGGATTTCGGTAAATCGGACTGACTGGTGACGGCGGTGATCCAAGACCACGCCACCGGCCGGGTGCTCATGGTCGGCTTCATGAACGAGGAGGCCTACCGCAAGACCGTGGAAACGGGCTTCGCCACGTTCTGGAGCCGCTCGCGGCAAAAGCTGTGGCTGAAGGGGGAGACCTCCGGCCATCGCCTGGCGGTGAAGGAAATTCGCGCGGACTGCGACGGCGACGCGCTGCTGGTGCGGGTGGAGGCGGCCGGCCCCGGCGTCTGCCATGCCGGCTACCAGAGCTGCTTCTACCGGCGCCTGGAGGAGGGCCGCTGGGTGGAAGCCGACCCGCGCACCTACGACCCCGCGGCCGTCTACGGAGGCAAAGCCTGATGCTTAAGCTCGGCATTCCCAAAGGCAGTCTCGAAAGCGCCACCATCGACCTGTTCCGGCGCGCCGGTTTCACCATTACCACCAGCAGCCGCTCGTACTTCCCGGCCATCGACGACCCGGAGATCGAGTGCATGCTGATCCGCGCACAGGAGATGGCACGTTACGTGGAGGACGGCATCCTGGACGCGGGCCTGACCGGCCGCGACTGGGTGGAAGAGAACGGGGCCGACGTGGAGGCCATCGCCGATCTGATCTACGCCAAGCAGAGCTTCGGCAAGGTGCGCTGGGTGCTGGCCGTTCCGGAGTCCTCCGGCTTCCGCAGCGTCGGCGACCTCGAGGGCAAGATCATCGCCACGGAACTGGTGGCCACCACGAAGCGGTACCTGGCGGCGCACGGCGTCAACGCCAAGGTGGAATTCAGTTGGGGCGCCACGGAGGTGAAGCCGCCGGTGCTGGCCGATGCCATCGTGGAGGTCACGGAAACGGGATCATCCCTGCGCGCCAACAAGCTCAAGATCATCGATACGGTGCTGGAGTCCAACACGCAGTTGATCGTCAACCGCGAAGCGTGGCGGGACGAGTGGAAGCGGCACAAGCTGGAAGATATGCGCATGCTGCTCGAAGGCGCCATTGCGGCGCTGGGCAAAGTAGGGCTGATGCTGAACGTGCACTGCGAGAACCTGAAGGCCGTGCTGGGGGTGCTGCCGGCCCTGAAGCAGCCGACGGTCTCGCAGCTCAGTGAGCCGGAGTGGCTGGCGGTGAACACCATCCTGGACGAGTCGGCCGTGCGGGAGATCATCCCACGGCTGAAGGGCGCGGGGGCGCAAGGTATCGTCGAATACCCATTGAACAAGATCGTGTTATGATCCGGATCCTGCCGTCGAAAGATGTGGCGCCGCTGCTGGCGCGCCGAAAGGCCCGGCTGGCCAAAGCCGAGGCGGTTGTCCGCCCGATTCTGGAAGCCGTGCGGAAGCGCGGCGATAAAGCGCTGGTCGAGTTCGCCCGCAAGTACGACGATCTGGAGGGCGATTCGGTGCGAGTGCCGGCGCGCGAGCTGCGCAAGGCGGCCTCGCGCCTGGAGCCGCAGTTCCGCGAAGCGGTGGAGACCGCGGCGGAGAATATCCGCACCTTCGCGGAGTTCCAGATGCCGGTGGAACACATGCTGGAGGTGCAGCCGGGGCTGCGGCTGGGGCAACTGGTGCGCCCGCTGGATTCGGTGGCGGCCTACATTCCCGGGGGGCGCTATCCCCTGCCCTCCACCATCCTCATGACCGTGGTGCCGGCACAGGTGGCGGGAGTACCGCAGATTTCCATCGCCTGCCCGCGCCCCGCTCCCGAGGTATTGGGGACGGCGGCGGTGCTGGAGGTGAAGAACGTCTTCCGGATGGGCGGCGCGCAGGCCATCGCCGCCTTCGCCTACGGCACCCGCACGGTGCCGCGCGCGGACCGCATCGTGGGGCCCGGCAACATCTACGTGGCGGCGGCCAAGAAACTGCTCGCCGGCGAGGTGGGGATCGACTTCGTCGCCGGTCCCACCGAAATCGTGATCGTGGCAAAGGATGGCGAGCCACGCTACCTGGCGGCGGACCTGCTGGCTCAGGCCGAGCACGACACCGACGCCTCGGCCGTGCTCGTCACCACTTCCAAACGGCTGGCTGCGGCGGTAGCTGAGGAAGTGGAGCGGCAGTTGAAGGACCTGCCCACGGCCGCGGTCGCCCGCAAGTCCATCGCGCGCAACGGGGCCATCATCGTGACGCGCTCGGCGGCGGAGGCGCTGGAGATCGCCAACCGTTTCGCCCCGGAACACCTGAGCATTTCCGAACCCGCGATGCTGGACGAAGTGAAGCACGCGGGCGGCGTGTTCGTGGGACCCTACAGCCCGGAGGCAGCGGGCGATTACGCCGCCGGCCCCAACCACGTACTGCCCACCGGGGGCGCGGCGCGGCTGCGCGGCGGCCTCTCGGTGAACGATTTTCTGAAGGTGATCTCGGTGCAGCACCTGAGCCGGCAGGCCCTGCGCGGGCTGGCGCCGGCCATCACTACGCTGGCGCGCGCCGAGGGACTGGAAGCGCACGCGCGCTCGGTGGAGGTGCGCACCAATGGCTAAGGCGATGCGGTTGCCCAAAGGCGCGGTGCGGCCGCGCCCGGCGGTGCTCGGCATGGCGCCCTACTCGCCGCCCACGGCGGGGCGCTCCGACAAGCTGCGGCTGGATTTCAACGAGAACACCGTGGGCTGCTCCCCGCGAGTGATCGAGTTCCTGCGCCGGCGCCTGGACGCGGCGGACCTGGCGGTCTACCCGGAGTACGGCGAGGCGCGTGAAGCCGTGGCGCAGTTTTTCGGCATGCCCTCGGACCACTTCCTGTTCACCAACGGCACCGATGAGGCCATCCAGGTCTTCATCAACACGTACGTGGACGACGGCCAGGAGGTGCTGCTGATGCGCCCGGCCTACGCCATGTACCGCTTCTACGCGGAGGTGGCGGGGGCCAGGGTGCGGGAGGTCGACTTCCGCCCCCCCAACATGGAGTTCCCGCTGCAGGAGGTGCTGGACGCCATCACCCCGGAGACACGCGCCATCCTGCTGGCCAACCCCAACAACCCCACCGGCACGGGCATGTCGCTGCTGGCCATCGAGCGGATCCTCAAGCGCGCGCGGAAAGCGGCGGTGTTCATCGACGAAGCCTACTTCGAGTTCAGCGGGGTGACGGCGCTGCCGCACGTGGGCAGCATCCCCAACCTGTTCGTCAGCCGCACGTTTTCGAAGGTCTACGGGATGGCGGCGCTGCGGCTGGGATGCCTGTTCTCGCACCCGGCCAACGTGGCCTACCTGCACAAGGCGCAGTCGCCCTACAGCGTCAACGCGCTGGCGGTGCTGGCGGCGCAGGAGGCGGTGCGCGACACCGGCTACATCGAGCACTACGTGGCGGAGGTGCTGGCCGCGCGGGAACTGCTGGTCGTGGGGCTGGAGCGGCTGGGCATCCCCTTCGTCCCCAGCGCAGGCAATTTCGTGCTGGGCAACTTCGGCCGGCGCGCCGTCGAAGTGCGGGACGCCTTGCGCGCGCAGGGCATCCTGGTGCGCGACCGCAGCTACGAGATTCCCGGCCACGTGCGCATGACCGTGGGGACCCGCGAGCAGACGCGGCGGCTGCTGGAGGCGCTGGCGCGCGTCTGGCAGCCGGCCGGCAAGGCGCCGCGGGCTGCGGTGGAGGCCGTGCTGCGGCCGCAACGCCGCTCCACGCGCCAGCGGCAGGACACCTGAGATGGAACAGCCCTTCCTCATTTTTGACATGGACGGCGTCCTGGTGGACGTCACCGAATCCTACCGGGAGACCATCGTCCACACGGTAGAGCACTTCACCGGGCGGCCGCCCGAACGCGCCGAAATCCAGGACTACAAGAACCGGGGCGGCTGGAACGACGACTGGCGGCTCTCCCAAAGGCTGATCGCCGACCGCGGCGTGGAGGTGGAGCTGGAGACCGTGGTGAACTACTTCCAGAGCATCTTCCACGGCAACGGCACCGATGGGCTGATGCTGCGGGAGCGCTGGATCGCGCGCGATGGGCTGCTGGAGCGCCTGAGCGAGCGCTATCGGCTGGCGCTGTTCACCGGGCGGCAGTGCTGGGAGGCAAAGCTGACGCTCGAGCGTTTCGTGCCGCAGGTGAGGTTCGATCCCATCGTGGGGATGGATAGCGTCACGCACCAGAAGCCCCACCCGGAGGGCCTGCTGCGAATTCTCGAGGACCGGCGCGACGCCTGGTACGTCGGCGATACGGTCGACGATGCGCGAGCGGCGCGGGCAGCGGGCGTACGGTTTGTCGGCATTGCGGCGTGCGGCAACCCCCGCCATGCGGAACTGGCGGCCACATTGAAGAACGAAGGCGCCGCGGCGGTGCTGGAAGATATCAACGGCCTGGAGACGGTACTGTGAGGAGCGCCGCTGTCGAACGCATCACCCGGGAGACCCAGATCCGCGGCTCCCTCAAAATTGAAGGGCGCGGCCGCTACGAGGTTTCAACCGGCATCCGATTCCTCGATCACATGCTGGAGCTGTTCGCCCGGCACGGCGGCTTCGATTTGAAGCTCGACGCCACGGGCGACCTGGACGTGGACCAGCATCACACCGTCGAGGACGTGGGCATCGTGCTGGGACAGCTCTTCGCTAAGGCGCTGGGGGACCGGCGCGGCATCAACCGCGCGGGCTACTTCGTGATGCCCATGGACGAAACCCTGGCGGTGGTGGCGGTGGACCTGGGGGGCCGTCCCGCGCTGGTCTACAAGGACCTGGTGCGGGTGCGGCTGGTGGGCGATTTGCAGTCCGAACTGCTGGAGGATTTCTTCGGCGGCTTCGCCGTGCACACGGGGGCCAACCTGCACGTGAAGGTGCTGTACGGGCGTTCCAACCATCACAAGGTGGAGGCCGTGTTCAAGTGCTTCGCGCGGGCGATGAAGTTCGCCTGCTCGCGCGACGCGCGGCTGCGCGGCGAGCTGCCCTCGACGAAAGGCCTTCTGTGATCTCCATCCTGGACTACGGCGCGGGCAATCTGCGCTCGGTGGAGAATACCCTGGCGGCCATCGGCGCTGAATACACCCTGGCGCGCGACCGGGCCTCGCTGGCCGCGGCATCGAAGATCATCCTGCCGGGCGTGGGGCACTTCGGCCAGATGCTGCGGGCGCTCGATGAGATGAACGTGCGGAGCGCGCTGCTCGAGCGCATGGCGGCGGGTGTGCCCTTTCTGGGAATCTGCCTGGGATTGCAGGCGCTGTTCGAGCGCAGCGAGGAGGCGCCGGAGGTCCGGGGCCTGGGGGTGTTCGGCGGCGAGGTGCGGCGCTTCCCCTCCGGCGCGCGCGTGCCGCAGATGGGCTGGAACCGGCTCGAGCCGGTGCGGCCGGCGCGGCTGCTGGCGGGCCTCGACGCGCCGCCCTACGTCTACTTCGCACACAGCTATTACGCCCCGGTGGTGGAGGCCACCGCGGCGACCTGCACCTACGCGGTCCCCTATACCGCGGTACTTGAAAAGGACAACCTCTTCGGCGTGCAGTTCCACCCGGAAAAATCCGGCAACCTGGGGCTGCGCATCGTACGCAACTTCGTGGAGATGGAGCATGCTCGCTAAACGCATCATTCCGTGTCTGGACGTCACCGGCGGCCGCGTCGTGAAGGGCGTCAATTTCGTGAATTTGAAGGACGCCGGAGACCCTGTGGAACTGGCGGACCGCTACAACCGGGAGGGCGCCGACGAGCTGGTGTTCCTGGACATCACGGCTTCGAGCGACGCGCGCGAAACCATGGCGGACGTGGTGGCGCGCACGGCCCGGGTGGTGTTCATCCCCCTGGCGGTGGGGGGCGGCATCCGGTCGGTGGCGGACGCGCGGCGCATTCTCACCAGCGGCGCGGACAAGGTCTCGGTCAACACCGCGGCGGTGCGGCGGCCGGAGCTGATTACGGAGTTGAGCAAGGAGTTCGGCTCCCAGGCGGTGGTGCTGGCCGTCGACGCGCGGCGGCGCGCAACGGGCGCCTGGAACGTCTACACACGGGGCGGGCGCGACGATGAAGGCATCGACGCGGTGGAGTGGGCCGCGCGCGGCGAGGAGTTGGGCGCGGGCGAGATTCTGCTCACCTCCATGGATACCGACGGCGTGCAGGGCGGCTTCGACTGCGAGTTGAACCGCGCGGTCTCCCGCGCCACCAAGATCCCGGTGATCGCCTCGGGAGGGGCGGGCAAGATGGAGGATTTCCTCCGGGTGCTCACCGAGGGCGAAGCCGATGCGGCGCTGGCCGCCTCGGTTTTCCACTACGGCACCATACGGATCTGCGAGCTGAAGGAGTATCTCGACCGCCAGGGCATTCCGGTGAGGAAACAGGCGTGATTTTTCCCTGCATCGATCTGATGGACGGGAAAGTGGTGCAGCTAGTCCGGGGGCGCGAGAAGGCGCTCGAGGGCGCGCCGCCGCTGGAGATGGTGAAGAAGTTCGCGGCCTTCCCGGAGATCCAGGTGATCGACCTGGACGCCGCCATGGGCCGGGGATCGAATGACGATCTCGTGCGGCTGCTGGCCGCCGCGGCAGCCGTCCGGGTAGGCGGCGGGGTGCGCACGGCGGAGCGTGCGCGGGCGCTGGTGGAGCAGGGCGCGCGCAAGGTGATTGTGGGGACGGCGGCGTTCCATGGCGGCGGAGTGAATCGCGCATTCCTGGCCGAAGCGGCCGCCGCGGTGGGGCGCGAGCGCCTGGTGGTGGCGCTCGATTCCATCGGGGGCCGCATCGTGGTGAAGGGCTGGCGCGAAGCTACCGAACTCACCGCGGCCGAGGTGATGGACCAGCTCGAACCCTACTGCTCCGGCTTCCTGTGCACCTACGTAGACAAGGAAGGCATGCTCCAGGGAACGGACCTGGAGTGGTTCCGGCGGCTGCGGGCGGCCACCCCCCTCGAGTTGACCGCGGCCGGCGGCATCACCACCCTGGAGGAGGTCCGGACGCTCGTCGACATGGGGGTGAACGCCGCGCTGGGCATGGCCGTCTATACCGGACGGCTGGACCTGGAGGAACTCGCCCGGCTGGTGTGAGAAATCGTACCGTGCCGCCGCGCGGCTTTGTTCTTCATCGGATACTCTCACTCGATGGAGGACAGCAGCATGCAGGGTTTCAGGCAGTTTCTATTGCGGGGCAACGTCATCGACCTGGCGGTCGGGGTGGTGATTGGGGCGGCTTTCGGCGCGGTGGTCACGTCGCTGGTGAAAGACCTGCTCACGCCGCTGATTGCCGCGCTGATCGGCCAGCCCGACTTTTCGGCGCTCAGCTTTACCATCAACAACAGCCGGTTCACCTACGGCTCATTTCTCAACGCGCTCATCTCGTTTGTGCTCATCGGAGCGGCGGTGTATTACTTCGTGGTGCTGCCGGTGAACGCTTTGATGACGCGCGCCCGCACGGAGCCCCCGGCGGATCCGGCCACCAGGAGGTGCCCGGAGTGCCTGGGCGAGATTCCCATCGCCGCGCGGCGCTGCGCGCACTGCACGTCGGCGCTCAGCCCCGCGACAGCCGGCGGCGATTAGTGCGACAGCCGCCGGCGAATAGTGAGTGGGACCGTGCCCCCGGCATGCAAGCCGGACCCTGCCGGGGGCGCGCCCCCACAAATACAGGCAATTCTGTACCGGGATGGCCGTCGCGAAACGTCCATCGACACAGCGGGAAAACAGAGCCGATTGAGCCGCTTCACCCACGAGAGTACTTTCGTACCGCGTGTTATGATGAAATTTCAAACTGTATCCTGGCGCCGCCGCAGTTGATGGCGCGGGGTACGCCACCGAGGTCAATTCGTTTCAAGTCTGGGATGTAATCTTATGATCAAGGTCGAAGGTCTGACGAAGCGATACGCCCGCAATGTGGCCGTGGACGACATTTCGTTCCAGGTCGCGAAGGGGCAGATCGTAGGCTTCCTGGGACCCAACGGCGCCGGCAAGACCACCACCATGCGGGTGCTCACCTGCTTCCTGCCGCCCACGGCGGGAAAGGCCAGCGTGGCCGGTTTCGATGTGCTGGAGCAACCCCTGGAGGTGAAGCGGCGCATTGGTTACCTGCCGGAAACGCCGCCGTTGTATCCGGAGATGGAGGTCGATGAGTATCTCACGTTTGTGGGAAAGCTGAAGGGCATTCCCTCCCGCGAGGTGCCGCGCAGGGTGGAGGAGGTCGTGGAGCGCTGCGCCATCGGGGAGGTGCGGAAGCGCCTCATCAGCAAGCTCTCCAAGGGATACCGCCAGCGCGTGGGGCTCGCGCAGGCCATCATTCATAACCCCGACGTGCTGATTATGGACGAACCGACCAGCGGCCTGGATCCCAAGCAGATTATCGAGACGCGCTCGCTGATCCGGTCGCTGGCGGGAGATCATACCATCATTCTCAGCACCCACATTCTGTCGGAAGTGGAGCAGTCCTGCGAGCAGGTGATCATCATCAGCCGCGGCAAGCTGGTGGCGACCGATTCGGTGGAGAACCTGACCAACCGGCTGCGGGGATCCGAAGCCGTGGCGGTGGAGGTGGCGTCTCCGGGCGGCTCGCTCAACGAGGGTGAAGTGCAGACACGGCTGGAGCAGGTGGCCGGCGTGAGCCGCGTGCTGCCGAAGGGCGCGCGGGACGGCCACGCGACCTTCGAGGTGGAGAGCCTGCAGGGGCGCCAGGTGCGCGCCGAACTGGCCCGCGCCGTTGTGGGCGCCGGCTGGGACCTCATCGAACTGCGCACCGTGGGCCTGAGCCTGGAAGAGATCTTCCTGCAATTGACCGAGTCGGAATCCAAAGAGAAAGACGCGGCCGTTGCCGTCGAGGGGGCACAATGAAAAACACCTGGATCATCGCCCGCAAGGAACTGAAAAGCTACTTCGCCTCGCCCATCGCCTACCTGCTGATCGCCTTTTTCGCGCTGATTTTCGGCTTCGGTTTCTACACCGCCACGCGCGACTTCGTGCGCTTCAGCTTCCAGGCGCAGATGATGGGGCGCGGCTTCCCGATGAACATCAACGAACAGATCATCCGGCCGCTGCTGGGCTTCGCCTCCACGGTGGCGCTGTTCGTCATCCCCATGATCACGATGCGGCTGTTCGCCGAGGAGAAGCGCACCGGCACCATCGAGCTGCTCATGACTTCGCCAGTGCGGGACATCGAGATCATCCTGGGAAAATGGGGCGCGGCCATGGCGCTCTACACCAGCATCCTGGTGGTGTCGGCGGCCAACGTCGGCATCCTCTTCGCCTTCGGGCAGCCGGACTGGCAACCGGTCCTGGTGGGCTACCTGGGGCTGCTGCTGCAAGGCGGCACCCTGCTGGCCATCGGGGCGTTCATCTCCACCACCACGCGCAACCAGATTATCGCCGGCGGGGTGACCTTCTTCGTCTGCCTGCTGCTGTGGCTGATGAGCTGGTTCACCGCCTTCGACACCGGCTGGTGGGCGCAGGTGGTGAGTTATCTCTCGATCGTGACGCACTTCGATACGTTCGCCAAGGGCGTGCTGGATTCGCGCGACGTGGTGTTCTATCTTTCCATGACTTTCTTTGCTCTGTTTATCACCTCGCGTTCTATGGAATCCCTGAGGTGGAGGGCATAACATGAATACCGGCTGGCTTAAGAAACGACAGACCAAGTATACGGCCTACGCCGCGACTTACATCCTGGTTGTGCTGGCGGTGCTGGGCGCCGCAAACTTTCTGGCGAACCGCTATAACAAGTCCTACGACGCCACATCCAACAAGCAGTACAGTCTTTCCGACCAGACCCGGAAGGTAGTCGGCAATCTCGACCGCGACATCAAGATCACTTATTTCGACGAGAGCACGAGCTTCCCGCGGGCGCGCGACCTGCTGGACCGCTACCAGACGCTCTCGCCCCGGCTGAAGGTAGAGTACATCGACCCGGTACGCAAGCCGCAGCAGGCGCGCGAGGCGGGGTTCCGCCGCGACGCTCCCATCCTGGTGGACAGCGGGCTGCGCAAGGAAGAGGCCAAGAGCCTCAGTGAAGAGGAAGTGACCGGCGCGCTGATCCGGTCCTTGAAGACCGGCGAGCGCGTGGCGTGCTTCGTTTCCGGCAGCGGCGAGCACGGCATCGACGACTCGGAGCGCAACGGCTACTCGGGGTTCAAAGAAGCCCTGGA
>JAWLGN010000389.1:0-4144 GCA_041685075.1 Bryobacteraceae bacterium | reverse complement strand
CGCCGGGAGACCGCACTCTGCCCGCGCCGCGCGGCCAGCAGGGCCGCCTCGGTCACCAGGTTGGCGAGATCGGCGCCGGTCATGCCGGGCGTGGCGGCGGCTACCTTTTCGAGATCGGCGTCCGGCGCGAGGGGGACGCCGCGCGTGTGCACCCGGAGGATGTCGGCGCGCCCTTTCTGGTCCGGCGGGTGGACGATGATGGTCCGGTCGAACCGTCCGGGGCGGAGCAGGGCGGGGTCCAGCACGTCGGGACGGTTGGTGGCGGCCAGCACCACTACGCCTTCGTGGCCGGAGAAGCCGTCCATCTCGGTGAGGATCTGGTTGAGGGTCTGCTCGCGTTCGTCGTGGCCGCCGATGGAGCGTGCGCCGGCGCGGGTGCGGCCGATGGTATCGATCTCGTCGATGAAGATGATGGACGGAGCCACTTTGCGCGCCTCGGAGAAAAGCTCCCGCACGCGGCTGGCGCCGACCCCCACGATCATCTCGATGAACTCGGAGGCGCTGGCGCTGAAGAAGGGCACATTGGCCTCCCCCGCCGTGGCGCGCGCCAGGAGGGTCTTTCCGGTACCCGGCGGGCCGGCCAGGAGCACGCCCTTCGGCGCGCGCGCCCCCAGCTTGCGGTACTTGTCGGGGTCGCGCAGGAAATCGACCACCTCGTTGATTTCGGCCTCCACCTCGTCGATGCCGGCCACGTCGTCGAAGGTGACCCGGACCGACCGGGGGTCCACGGGTTTGCGCGCCGTGCCGCCGAACAGCCCTCCGCTCATCGCGGCTCTCTGGCGCTTCAGCATCCAGGCCCAGAACAGAACGAGCAGCAGGAAGGGAGCCATAGAGAGCAGCAGGTTGGTTAAGGGGCCGCGCTGCGCGGCCAGCGGGGTGGCGCGAACCGTGGCATTGCCCTCGGCGAGTTCGGCGAGGAGGTCGTCGGAGGCGAAGACGGGCCGCTCGGTAGTGAACTCCCGGTAGGTGGCTACGCCGTCCTGCTGTCCGGGAATGGGAGCGGGATTTCGCAAGGCCCCCTCGATGGTATTGCCGCGGGCGAAGACTTCGGCAACGTTCCTATTGGCCACCTGGGCCTTGAATTCCGTGTACGGGATGGTTTGGGGCCCGCTCATCTGGTCCTCGACGGTCAGGAGGCCGAAGAAGATGAAATAACCGAGGACCAGAGCGGCCAGGAGAATCCACCGGGGCCGCCGTTTAGGAGGTTCGCCCTGGGGTAGTCCCTCGGTGCGCCAGGGGCGGGAGGGCTGCTCGCGGGGTGGGCGTGTATCGTCACGAGCGCTGGTTTGCGGCGTGCTGTCCTTCTCGCTCATGACGCTGGAAGTGAGGCGCCTGAAACCCACCGTTGCCGCCCGGCGAGTGGGCGCTATGGAGCCATTATGGCGCAACGGGCCGCAGGCGGCCGGCTGTATGGGAGCGCCGGTGTCCGGGGCGGGACAAAGCCGGATCGCGCCTGCACTGACGTGGCGCCCCGTACCCGCGGCCCGCGCCTGCGGCGCCCCTGTACCCGGCCCGTGGTTTCGGCCCCCGCACCCGGCTCTCGGCCGCGGGCGTCTGTACCCGGCCGGCGGCGGCGTCCAGTACCTGGCCCGCGGCGACGCCCCGAACCGGCCCTCGGCGGTGGCGCCCTGCACCTGGCTGGCGGCAGCGCCCCGTGCCCGGCCCTCGGCCGCGGCGCCCCGCACCCGGCACGCGCCGGTGCCCCGTGCCCGGCCGCGGCGGCTGTCAAGGAGCGGCGGTGTTCGCAGTGGGACAAACCCTGACCCCTCCTGCACTTATGCGCCGCCCCGTACCCGGCCCGGCGGTGTATGTGAAAATGTATGTGAAGGTGATTGTTAAAGACGGAATCTACTACGCCGCGGCGCTCTCGGCGGGCGGCGCGTTTCTCTGGTACGTGGCATCCCCCTGGGTGGGGCTGCCATTGTTCCTGGTCGCGCTCTTCTGCCTGTGGTTCTTCCGCGATCCCGAGCGCGTCATCCCCGCGGGGCCGGTGGCGGTCTCGCCCGCCGACGGCAAGGTGGTGGCGGTGAAACAGGAGTCCCCGTCGGAAGTGCGGCTCAGTATCTTTCTGAACGTTTTCGACGTGCACGTGAATCGCGCGCCCATCGGCGGCATGATCGAGGACTTCCGCTACCAGCCCGGCAAGTTCATGGTGGCCAGCCGCGAAATCTGCTCCACCGAGAACGAACAGAGCGTGATTACGGTGCGGGGCGAGGACACCCGGGTGGTGTTCAAGCAGATTGCGGGCATCATTGCGCGCCGCATCGTGTTTACGAAGAAGCCGGGCGACCGGGTGGCTCGCGGGGAGCGGGTGGGGCTGATCAAGTTCGGCTCGCGTGTGGACGTGCTGTTCGGTCCCGAGTGGCGGATCACGGTGCGGCCCGGCGACCGCGTGACCGCAGGTTCCAGCATCATCGCCCGGCGCATGGAGCCGGATGCATCGCCCTATGCCCAGAATTGACATCAGGGAACGGTTGATCGACCCGCGCTCGCCGGACCGGCGCCCGCGCCGGGCTGCCTACGCGCTGCCCACGCTGTTCACGGCGGGTAACGTCTTTCTAGGCCACCTGGCCATCCTGCGTTCCATCCGGGGAGCGCTGGAGGAGGCCGCCGGGCGCTCCGGGCAGGAGCATTTCCAGGTGGCCGCCGTTGCCATCGGGGTGGCCGCTTTTCTGGACGGCCTAGACGGGCGCATCGCGCGCCTCACCAACACCACCAGCGACTTCGGCCGGGAGATGGATTCGCTGGCCGATGTGATCAGCTTCGGCATCGCTCCTTCGGTGCTGGCCTTCGTCTGGGGCGTGCAGTTCCTCTACTGGGGCACGGACCCGTGGGCGCACAACCTGGTGGTCCGCGCCGGTTACTTCTTCGCCTTCACCTTTCTGCTGTGCGGCGCGGCGCGGCTGGCGCGTTTCAACGTACAGGTGAACCCGGTGCCCAAGAACCCCGGACGGCCGGACCGGAAGTATTTCGTGGGACTGCCCATACCCGCGGCGGCGGCCATGGTGGCGGCGGTAGTCTACGCGGCCGGCTCCGAGCCGATTCGCTGGTGGCCCTATGCGGTGGCCTGGCTGGCGCTGCTCGGGTTGCTGAGCTTCCTCATGGTCAGCACGTGGCGCTACTACAGCTTCAAGGGCGTGAGCCTGCTGCGGCCCCGCTCGCCGTTGATCTTCATCGGCATGGGGTTGGGGATTTACCTGGTCTGGAGCTTCTCGCAACCGGTGCTACTGGCGATGGCCATTGCATACGTCGGCAGCGGGCTGGTGACGCGCGTCGGCGGCGTGCTGCGGCGCCGGCTGCGGCGCACCCCTCCGCCGCCGCCTCATCCCCATCCGGAGCACCAAATTGGCTAGAACGGGCACCCTGGTCCTGGTGGGCAGTGAATCGTTGATGGGGCGGGAACTCCGCGACCTGGCCGCGGCGGCCGGACTGGATCGCCACCTGCGGCTCATCGCCGGGCAGGAAGACGCCGGAGTCCTCACCGAGCACGCCGGGGAAGCTGCGGTGATCGAGGAACTGGATGCGGCAAGCCTGGAGGGCGCACGGGTAGTGTTTCTGGCCGGTTCGACCGAAGCCGCGCAGCGGGCGCTGGCAGCGGGCGGCTCCGGGGTTTTCATCGACCTGGTGCATGCCACCGAGGACCGGCAGGACGTGCGGCTGCGCGCTCCCATGGTGGAGCCGGAGGGCTATGCCGTGCCGCCCGCCATCGTGCAGGCCATCGCCCATCCGGCCGCCATCGCCATTGCCTTGGTTCTGGAGCGGATCAACGAGATGCACCCCATTCGCCGCAGCGTGGTGCACGTCTTCGAACCGGCCAGCGAGCGCGGGCGCGCCGGCATCGAAGAGTTGCAGCAGCAGACCGTGAACCTGCTGTCGTTCAAGAGTCTGCCCAAGGCGATCTACGACGAGCAGCTCGGTTTCAATCTCCTGGCCCGCTATGGAGAAGAGGCGCCCTTCGCGCTCGACCGGGCCGAAGGACGCCTGGAGCGGCACCTGGCCACGCTGCTGGCCATGTCGGAGTTCCGCATTCCCATGCCGTCCCTGCGGCTCATTCAGGCTCCGGTGTTCCACGGCCACAGTCTTTCGTTCTGGATCGAGTTCGAGGACAACCCCGGGGCGGCGGAGGTGGAAGCTGTGCTCTCGG
>JAWLGN010000053.1:0-23993 GCA_041685075.1 Bryobacteraceae bacterium | reverse complement strand
CATCAGCGATAATGGGACGCCCCGGCCGGACGCGGCAGGCTCGCCGTTCCGAGGCGCCAAGGGCGCCTACTACGAAGGCGGGATTCGCGTGCCGTCGATCATCGAGTGGCCGAACGGCATTTCCCGCGCGCGAACCACGAATCTGCCCGCGGTGACCAGCGACATCCTGCCCACGCTGTGCGAACTGGCGAATATCTCCCCGCCGAAGCGCCCGCTGGACGGGATCAGCCTGGTGCCGCTCCTGAACGGGACGATGCGAGAGAGACCCGGCCCGATCTGCTACTGGGGGTACGATGTCGGGCGCGAATCGCGAGAGAACACGCAACCCTATCTCAGCGCGGAGGCGCAGACAGGCAACATCCCCACCTCCAAGGTGCCCTTCATTGTCTTCCGGAATGTAAAACATCCGGTCGCGCGAACGGACGACTTCGGCGGCACCGCCGCAATCTCCGGCAACCGCTACAAGCTGTATGTGCCGCCCGGGCGCGAGGCCGAACTCTACGATCTGACCGCCGACCCGGGCGAGAAACGCAACCTGGCGGCAGAGCAGCCGGACCGTGCCGCCCGGATGTTGGAGCAGCTCCGCGAGTGGCAGCGTTCCGTCGAGCGGAGCCTGGCGGGCATGGACTACCCAACCTGAAGGCGCGGTTGGACCGGGCAAGGGTTTCCGGCGGACTTGCCCGGCGAGCCGGTCAGTAGAACAGGTACTTGCGCCACTGCGCGTCGCCCTTGCCAAGAAACCGCATGATGTGGCGGCTGGTATGCAAGCTGAAGGGGCGCGGCTGCCGGGCCAGCTTCATCCCCGCCTCTTCGGGCGTGCGATTGCCTTTGCGGTTGTTGCAGCGATGGCAGCAGGCCACCAGGTTCTCCCAGGCCGATTCACCGGAGCGTGAGCGCGGGATCACGTGGTCCAGCGTCAACTCCGAGGATGGCAGCGCGCGGTGGCAGTACTGGCAGGTGAAACGGTCGCGCATGAGGATGTTCTTGCGGGAAAGCGCCCGCGTCTGGTGCGGAATGCGGCGGTATTCGAGCAGCCGGATGACCGAGGGCAGCCGCATGGCGCTGCGCGCCGAACGCACCAGGTATAGCGACTCCTCCTCGGCCGAGGCCACACCCTTCAGCACCAGCACCATGGCCCGGCGCGCGGCGCAGATATTGATCGGCTCGTAGCTGGCGTTCAATACCAGCACCGGCTTTTGCAGTCTCTCCGTACTCCCCATGCGTTTACGAAGCTCCTTGCTCGATCGATCGCTCCGGCGCGGCAGCCATGCGCCGGTCCACGCGGGCCAGGGCCAGCAGCGCCACCGAGCGGGCGCCCGCCCGCTTCAACGCCGCCGCGCAGGCGCCCGCGGTGGCGCCGGTGGTCATGACATCGTCCACCAGCAGCACACGCCGGCCCGCGATCTTCTCCGGCGCGGTCACGCGAAAAGCATCGGCCACGTTGCGCCGCCGCCGCGAATGGCTCAATCCGGCCTGCACCTCGGTGGCGCGCGCGCGCCGCACCGCCCGGCAGAGCGGCAATCCGGAGCGCCGCGCCGTGGCGCGCGCCAGCAGGTCGGACTGGTTGAACCCCCGGGACCACCGCCGCCGCCAGTGTAGCGGCACCGGCACTACTACCTCGAAGCGCTCCTCGCGCGGCAGCGCCGCACCTAGCAGACCGCCCAGCGGGCCGGCCAGCGGCCGCATCCCGGAATACTTGAACAGGTGGATCAGGTCCCGCAGCACGCCTTCGTAGGCGCCAAAGCAGTAGGCCGCGTCGAACCCCCGCAGACCCAGCCGGCAGGGGCCGCAGCGGCCCGCCGCATCCAGCGGGTAGGGGTTTAAAAACGGGGTCCGGCAAACGGTGCAGAAATACTCCGCCACCAGCGGTTCGGGCGCGCGCAGGCAGGCCTCGCACACCGGTACGCGGGTATACCCGTCCAGGGGCTGATTACAAACTCTGCACTCGTCGGGGAAAAGAAGGCTGAAAAAGCGCGAGGGGAGATATCGGACTACCGAGAGAGCATCGGTCGCGCCATGTCTATGGGGCCTACTGGGGAAGACTCACCTCCAGCTAAACTCCATTCTACAACACTGGCCGGTACTTGCGGCCCAGGGGACGCCGCTACTCCGGGCGGTGCGCTCGCGGCCGGGAGCGCTCCACCCTGGCCGGCGCTCCACCGGCGCGCCCCCGCTAAGGGGCGGTAAGATGAAAGGAGTGCGCTACATCTTTACCCGCGCCCAACCGGAGGCCACCCGTATACTTCTCGTCGAAAGCGGCTCCCGAGGGCTGTTGGAGGGGCTGATACCGCGTATCCGGCACATCTACGGCGACTCCGTCCCGGTGGATCTGGTCACCTGCTACTCCGGCCTGCCGCGAGGCTTCGACCCCGCCACCACCCGCGTCTACCAGGTAGGCGATTACCGCGGGCGCGAGGGACGCCGCCGGCTCTACCGCGAGTTGGCCGCCAACCGCTACTCCATCATGGGGATCATCTGCTCCGCCGAGCCGGTGATGACCAAGTGGAAGCGGTCCCTGGCCCTGCGGGTCCCGGCCAAGGTGTTCGTCCTCAACGAAAACGGCGACTACCTGTGGGCCGATTACGGGCACGCCTCCATCATCCTCTACTTCCTGCTCTTTCGAGCGGGCCTGACCGGCTCCGGCGCTGTGCGCACACTGGCGCGATTCTTCCTCTTCCCATTCACCCTGACGTACCTGTTGTTCTATGCTTCTGCCGTTCATTCGCGGCGAGCGTTGCGCGGAGGTCTTCGATGAAAGCCATTCAGGTATTCGAAACCGGCGGTCCGGAAAAGATGCAGCTTGCGGAGGTGCCCCGCCCCATGCCAGGCCCCGGCCAGGCGCTGGTGCGGATTGCCGCCGCGGGCGTCAACTTCATCGACATCTATTTCCGCACCGGCCTGTATACGAGCGATGTGCCGGTGGCGCTCGGCAGCGAGGGCGCCGGCACGGTGGAGGCCGTGGGGGCGGGCGTCTCGAAAGTGGCGCCCGGCGACCGCGTGGCCTATGCCATGGTGCGGGGTTCCTACGCCCAGTTCGCCCTGGTGCCCGCCTGGCAGCTCGTCAAGCTGCCGGACAACCTGGACTTCCAGTCCGCCGCCGCGGCCATGCTGCAGGGCATGACCGCGCACTACCTCACCCACTCCACTTACCCGCTGAAATCCGGCGACACCTGCCTGGTGCACGCCGCGGCGGGCGGCGCCGGAGGACTCACGGTCCAGATGGCCCGGATGCGCGGCGCGCGCGTCTTCGGCACCGTCTCGACCGAGGAGAAGGCGCGGGTGGCCCGCGAAGCCGGCGCGCACGAGGTGATCCTCTACACCACCCAGGATTTCGAGGCCGAAGTGAAGCGCCTCACCGAGGGCCGCGGCGTGGACGTGGTCTACGATTCGGTAGGCGCTTCCACCTTCGAGAAGAGCCTCAACTCTCTCCGCCCGCGCGGCCTCATGGCGCTGTTCGGCCAGTCCAGCGGCCCGGTGCCGCCCTTCGACCCCACCATTTTGAACGCCAAGGGGTCGCTCTTCCTCACCCGGCCCAGCCTGGCGCACTATTGCCAGACCCGCGAGGAGCTGTTATGGCGCGTCGGCGACGTGCTCGGCTGGGTGGCCTCGGGCGCGCTCAAGCTGCGCATCGGCGGCACCTATCCGCTGGCCGACGCCGCCCGGGCGCACCGCGATCTGGAGGGGCGCAAGACGACGGGCAAACTCCTGCTGCTGCCCCCGGAGTAACGTGAAGTGATGTCCCTGAGGGCCAGGCTGACCCTGTGGTCGGTGCTGCTGATGGCCGTGATCGTGGGGGTCATCGGCGCCATCGACCTGATCAACGAGGTCCAACAGCGTTTCGAGAGCACCACCGACCGCGCCGGACTGATGCGCCGCGTGGCGACCGTGCTGGTGCTCCAGACGCTCGACCGCCAACGTACCGCGCCCTTGCGCGAAGCCTTGCGCGATCCGGACCTCCAGGCCCAACTGGTAGACCTGCTCACCGCCTCGCCCCCGGTGCTCGAAATCGCGGTGGTCGACCGCAACAATGAGATTCTCGCCAGCAGCGACCCCACCCGCCTGGGCCAGACCTTCGAACCCTACCCGGACTTCGGCCCCGTAGTGGCGAGCACCTCCTGGATCGACAAGCTCCGCATCCTCTTCGGCGGCAAGCAGTACTACCAGCTCGAGCAGCCCCTGGGAGCCGGCGGCGAGACACTGCTCTCGGTTCGGGTGGTGGTCTACCCCGCGCTCATCCGCAGCGACATCGTGCCGGGATTCCAGAAGAACGTGGTCATCGCGGTGGGATCCATCCTGGGCGCCGTGGTGGTGGCGCTGCTGTTCTCCACCATTGCCTTCCGCCCCCTGGGTCGGCTCGGCAACCTCATCGACCAGTTGGCCCGCGGCGAGTACGAACCCCAGGAGACCGCGCCCGCCGTACAGCAGGGCGGCGTGGACGAACTCGGGGTGATGGCTTCCAAGGTGAGCCTGCTGGGCGAGCAGCTTCGCGGGGCGCGCTACGACTTCTCCGACCTGCGCGGGAACCTGGAGCGCCTGCTCGACCAGCTCGAAGACGCCGTCTTCATCTTCGGACGCGAGCGCCGCCTGGTGGTGGCCTCCGGCGCCGTCGAGAAGTTCCTCGGCCGCATGCGCTCGGACCTGCTGGGCCAGGGCCTCGCCGACATCTTCCCGCCCCATACCACCCTGGGGCTGCTGCTCGCGCAGGCCTCCCAGACCGGGCGCGACATGCACAACCGCCGCGTTCCCATCGTCCACGACGGCGGCTCCGGCGCCGTGGTGCTGCTCTCGGTGGAGATTCTGGAGTCGCTTTCCGGCCCCACCGGCGCCGGCAGCTCCGGCATGCTCGTCCGGCTGCGCGACCCCGAAGCCACCCAGCAGCTCAGCCGCCGGCTGCAGATGGCCGACCGGCTCTCGGCCATCAGCGGCATCACCAGCGGCGTGGCGCACGAGGTGAAGAACCCGCTCAACGCCATCCTCATGCACGTGGAACTGGCGCGCATCAAGATGGAGCAGGGCGACCACCACCTGGAGCCCCACATGGAGACCATCTCGCGCGAGATTCTGCGGCTGGACCGTGTGGTGAAGACCTTCCTGGACTTCACCCGCCCCCTGGAACTCAATGTCAGCGAGGTGGGGGTGGACGAGTTCCTCGACGACATCGCCCAACTGGCGCGCCCGCAAGCCACCGCCAACGGCATTCAAATCGCCGTCACCCGCGACGCCGCCGGCACCGATATCCGGGTGGACCGCGACCTCATGACCCAGGCGGTGCTCAACGTGGTGGTCAACGCCATCGAGGCCATGCCCCAGGGCGGCGAGCTGCGCTTCGAATCGGCCGTGCTGGAGGACCAGGCCGAGATCCGCATCAGCGATACCGGCCCGGGCATCCCCCCCGAGGTGCGGGAGAAGATCTTCCGCCTCTACTTCACCACCAAGAAGGAAGGCTCCGGGATTGGGCTGGCCACGACGTTCCGGGTGGTGCAACTCCACGATGGTACAATCGAAGTTTCCAGCGAACCCGGCCGCGGCACGACCTTTGTGCTGCGCCTTCCGTTGGCTGTCTGAGAAGCCATGACTTCCTGGGGAGCGGTAGCGATGACGGCGGTCGTGGCCGTGTGCCTGTCCGGCTGCGGTCTGCGGAAGAAGACCGTAGCGGCGGCGCCCGCGCCTCCGCCCCCGCCTCCGGCGGTCGCGGAACCGTCCGGCCCGCTCTCCATTCCACAGACCAGCGTGGTGTTGCCGCCGCCGCAGCCGCTCGATCCGCGGGCGCTCGAAACGGCCCAGGCGCCGCAACCGGAGCCGAAAGAACCGGCGCCCGCGCCCAAGCCGCCGGCCCGCCCCGCGCAGCCTCCGGTGGCTACCGGCCCGCAGCTTCCTTCCGACGCGCAGCAGCCCGCCCCCGAGGAACGGCCGCGCCTCCAGGAGATCGTGCCGCCGGAAGAGAAACGCCGGCTGGCCGGGGAGATCGCCGCCCGCAAGCGCGAAATCGAGAGCATCCTCCAACAGGCCTCTCAACGCCAGCTTTCCGAAGACGACCGCGCCATCGTCGAGCGCGTCCGCTCCTTCCTGCAGCTATCCGATCAAGCCGCCGGCCGCGAGGACATGCGGCAGGCAGAGGCGCTATCCGAGCGCGCGCTGGTGCTCGCCCGGGAGTTGCGTCGTGCGCGCTAGCGCCGGCAAACGCCGGCCGGCGCCCGGAGCCGCACGCCGCGCCGCGGTGGCCGAGAGGCTGGCCGAACACCGCCTGGACGCGCTGCTGGTGACCGCCCTCCCCAACATCCGCTATCTCACCGGCTTCACCGGCAGCAATGCCATGCTGCTGGTCTTTCCCTCCGGCGCCCTGCTGTTCACCGATCCGCGCTATGCCCTGCAGGCCCCCGCCGAAGCCGACTGCCGCGTCAAGATCAGCAAGCGCCGCATCCTCAGCGACATCGCTGCCGCGCTGGCCCGCAGGCGCGTGCGCCGCCTGGGCTTCGAACGCGAGCGGATGCGCTTCGATGTCTTCGATAAGCTGCGCTCGCACCTGCCGCTGAAGAGTTCCCTCGAGCCGGTGGACGGGTGGATCGAGCGGTTGCGCATGATCAAGTCGGCGGAGGAGATCGAGGCTATCCGCCGGTCGGTAGAGACCAACTCCCGGGCCTTCGACCTGGCTTCGCGCCACCTGCAGCCCGGCACCACCGAGAACGACTTCGCCGCCGAAATCGAGTATCGCATGCGCAAGTTGGGCGCCGAGGGGCCGGCCTTTGAAACCATCGTGGCCGCCGGCGCGCGCAGCGCTCTGCCGCATGCTTCCCCCACCGCCGCGCGGATGAAGCCGCGCGACCTGGTGATGGTGGACATGGGCGCCATGGAGCGCGGCTACGCCAGCGACATGACCCGCATGTTCTACATCGGCGCGCCCGGGCCGCGCGTGCGGCGCTACTATGCCGCCGTGCTCCGGGCACAGCAGGCCGCTATCGCGGCGGTGCGCCCCGGGGTGCGGGCCAGCGCGGTGGACCGCGCCGCGCGCAGCGTCCTCCAGGAAGCCGGGCTGGCGAAGGCCTTTATCCACTCCACCGGCCACGGCCTGGGTCTGGAGATCCACGAGCCCCCGCGCCTCGGCAGGGGCGAATCCCTCCTGCTCGAGCCGGGCATGACCATTACCATCGAGCCCGGCATTTACATCGAGGGTTGGGGCGGCATCCGCATCGAGGACACCGTGGTGGTTACGGCGGACGGATGCGAAGTCCTGACCCCCACCCACAAAGAGTTGCGCGCCATTTAGCCCGGAGGCCTGCGCCCGCCCGCACCATTACCGCTGCGGGCGCGCCGCCGCTCCCTCGGCCGGGGCCGTCTGCCAACGCGGCGCTCCGTCGGCGCTGCGCAAAGTGAAAGTGCGGTCGCCCTGGGTCAACTGGCGCGCCACCACGGCTTCATCGATTTCGTACTGCACGCGCGCCCCGGTGATCTCCACCTCCTCGCCCCGTTCCAGCGTGAGCTGTTGCTGCTCCAGGTACTCCGGCGGCGCCAGTTCCACCGTTACGGACTCGCCCGCCGGCGTGCGTACGGTCGCGTGGGTAGAGGTGATCATGCCCGGCCGGGCGTAGACCCGGATGTTCTCCACGGTGCCCCGGAAAGAGACCTCGGTAGCGGTATCGTAGGGAACCACCCGGGAGGCCTGCCCGGAGCCGGGGCCGGCTCCGCGCCCGCGGCCGCGGCCGGAACCAGGCCCCCTTCCGCTGCCCGCCCACATGGGCTTGCCGCTACTGTCCCGCAGCGTCACGGTGCGGTTATCGTGGCACACCTGGCGGGCCAGCATGACGGTCTGCCCCCCGATAATGGTCCTGGCGCCGGTGATCTCCACGGTATCGCCCGGCTCGATGCGCAACTGCTGCTGTTCCAGGTACGCCGTGGGCCCCAGGTGTACATCCAGGTTCTGGCCGGCAGTGGTCCGCACCATCAGGTGCGTGCCGGTTCCCAACCCCGCCCGCTGCTGCTGGGTGACGCTCTGCACGGTTCCGGTAACGGTGGTCTCGGCCTGCTTGTTATATGCCACCGCGGCCGGCCGCTGCCGGCGCGCCTGTCCCTCGACCTCCGGAGCGCAGGCGACCAGCATAGCGGCGGCAAGGCACAAGGTCGCTATCTGCATCTCTCCCCCTTTCCCCGGCGGCGCCGGAGCCCGTGGGCTACCGGCGCTGCTGCTGTTGCGGCGCGCTGCCCCATAGCGGCTGCCCCGCCTCGTTCCGCATCAGTACGGAGTTGCCGTCTTTAACGATCTGCCGGGCGATGAGGGTGTCCTGGCCCTCGAATTCCACACGCGAGCCGGTCACCCGGACGCGGTCGCCGTCTTGCAGCGCGACGCCGCGCTCGTTGATAAACTGCAAGGGGCCCAACAACACCGTCATGGCGCCATCCTGGGTGCGCAGCGTCGCGTGCGTCGTCGCTTCCGCCCCCGGCCGGCTGTACACCCGGATGTCCTCTATGGTGCCATCCAGGGTGGTCTCGGTGCCGCGGTTATAGACGGCGCCTTCCATGCGTGCCGCCTTGTCGGCGTCCTCCACCTGCGGGTACGTCATCTCGCGGGCCGCCTGCCCCACCGCCGCGGTCTCCGGCCAGCTCGGCACGCCCTGGAGCGAGCGCAGCGCAACGACGCGGTTGCCGGCTCGCACCTCGCGCGCCAGCATGTGCTGATCCGCGCCGGACCCCAGCAGGGAGCCGCTGATGGTCACCTGGTCGCCCTGGTTCAGCGAGAGCTGCTGTTGCTGCAGGAAGGACGACGGAGCCAGCTTCACGTTGATCCGCCGCCCGTCGTCGGTGCGCACCACGGCATACGAGTAGTCCTGCATGCCCGCTCGCGAGAACGTGCTGGTCTGCTCGACGGTGCCCCGGATGGTGGTTTCAAATGCGGGGTCGTACTCCTGCGCACTCGTGATATTGGGATCAACGGTCATGCTGGGATCAACGGTCCGCGCGGCGCTGGGCTGTGCCGGACTGCTCACCGCCCCGCCCCACTGCGGGATGCCCTGCTCGTTGCGCAGCGCGATGGTGCGGTCTTTGTGCCGTATCTGCCGCGCCAGAAAAACGGTATTGCCGTTGGAGACGGCGCGGTAACCGGTGATCTCCACCTCGTCGCCGCGCTTAGGCCGCAGGCCGCTGCTGCGCACAAAATCCCGAGGCCCCAAAAAGACGTCGTGAACTACGCCGTCGTCGGCCCGCACGCTGATATGCGTGCCGCGGCCCAACCGGTCCTGGCGCTGCCGGCTCACCGACCGCACCTCGCCCCGGATGGTGGTCTCCGCCTGCGGGTTGTACCACATCCCGACGAACTGCTGTTGCGCCGGCTGTTGCGCCGTTCCCTGCTGTTGCGTCATTCCCTGCTGCTGCATCTGTCCATGTTGCTCTGTGGACGTCTGCTGTTGCTGCTGGGACTGTTGTTCGTGTTGCTGTTGCTGTTGCGCGGCCGCGCTGCAGGCCGCGATCGTGGTCACCAGAATATACGTTGAAAGAGCGGTTTTCATACAGATCCCTCCTGTTTCCGCTGACCTGAAGAGTTGGCACGTCGAGGGCCATGCTCCCCCCCGCCGGCAGACCCGCTGCGAACCGGCGAACACGCCGGACCGTCATCCCTGCTAAGCTGTACAGTTGCGATGACCGTAGAAGAAATTCGCGAGTTGATCAACCTGGCCAAGGAAACCGGCGTGGCCGTTCTGGACGTGCAACGCGGCGCCAATCGCGTGCGCATCCGCCTGTCGCTCGGCGGCGGGCTGCCTCGCGCTGCCGAGCACGAGGCCGCGCTGGCGGCGGCCGCCGCTCCAGCGCCCGCCGGGCCGCATCTGCCCGCCGTCACCGCCCCCGCACAGGCGACCGAGTCGAAGGAAAAAGGGCCCGATCCTTCGCTGCTCTATGTGAAATCGCCGATCGTGGGAACTTTTTACGAGGCCCCCGCTCCCGGCGCCCCGCCCTTCGTCCGTATCGGTGAACGCGTACAGCCCGGCAAGGTGTTGTGCATCATCGAATCGATGAAGCTGATGAACGAGATCGAGGCCGAAGTCTCCGGCACCGTCGAAGCCAAGCTGGTGCTGAACGGCCAGCCGGTGGAGTACGGGGAGGCCATTTTTGCGATCCGCCCCCTTTAACAAGGTCCTGGTCGCCAACCGGGGCGAAATCGCCCTTCGCGTCATCTGCGCCTGCAAGGAGTTGGGCATCCAGACGGTGGCGGTCTACTCCGAGGCGGACCGCCACAGCCTGCCGGTGCGCTTCGCCGACCAGGCCATCTGTATCGGTCCGGCCAAGAGTTCCCGCAGCTACCTGGACATCCCCTCCATCATCAGCGCCGCCGAGATCGCCAACGTGGATGCCATCCACCCCGGCTACGGCTTCCTCAGCGAGAACGCCAACTTCGCCGAGGTGTGCGAAACCTCCGGCATCCGCTTCATCGGGCCGCGGCCGGAGGTGATCCGGCTGATGGGCATCAAAGAACGCGCGCGGGCCTTCATGCGCGATGCGGGCGTGCCCGTACTGCCCGGCTCGACCGGCGTGCTCAAGAGTCCCGAGGAGGCGCTCGAGGTGGCGGGCGAAATCGGCTATCCCGTGATCCTCAAGGCCTCCGCCGGCGGGGGCGGGCGCGGCATGCGCGTGGTGAACGATCCCGCCGCTCTCGAATCCCTGTTCACCCAGGCACAGCAGGAAGCCGGCGCGGCCTTCAGTTGTCCGGATATCTACCTGGAGAAATTCATCCCCGCGCCGCGCCACATCGAGTTCCAGGTGCTGGCCGACGCGCACGGCCATGTCGAGGTGCTGGGGGAACGCGAGTGCACCATCCAGCGGCGCCACCAGAAGCTGCTGGAGGAATCGCCTTCCCCGGCCATGACCCCCGAACAGCGCCGCGCCATCGCCGGACCGCTGGCCTGCGCCATCGCCTCCTCCGGCTATACCAACGCGGGCACCGTCGAGTTCCTCATGGACGAGGACGGCAAGCTCTACTTCATCGAGGTGAATGCGCGCATCCAGGTGGAGCATCCCGTCACCGAATGCGTCACCGGTGTGGACCTGGTGAAGAGCCAGATCCTGATCGCGGCGGGCGAGCGGCTCTCCTCCATCCTGCCCGGCCCTGTGGAACTGCGCGGCCACGCCATCGAGTGCCGCATCAACGCCGAGCACCCCGAGACCTTCGTCCCCTCCCCCGGCCACGTCACCGCGCTCAACCTGCCGGGCGGCATCGGGGTGCGGGTGGATACCGCCGCCTACACCGATTGCGACATTCCGCCCTACTACGACTCCCTGGTGGCCAAGCTGGTCGCCCACGGGCGCGACCGCCAGGAAGCCATCCGGCGCATGACGCGCGCGCTGGAGATGTTCGTGGTGGAGGGCATCTACACCTCCATCCCGCTGCACCAGCGCATCCTCGCCGATCCGGATTTTCAGGCCGGGCGCTTCGATACCAACTTCATCACCCGCTTTATGGGAGCGGCGGGAGCCCCGGGACAACGCCGCCGGGGTTGAGCGCCGAGTACAACCCCACCTTCTGCCAGCAGGCGCTCAACGCGCGTTCGGCGGCGAACAGCGGCTCGCTGCACCGCCGCGTGTAATAGAGCGCCTCGTGGCATTCGGCTTCCGCCAGCCGCTCCTCGCGCGCGGGCGAGCCCGGACCGGCGTAGAAGAGATCCTTCCACTCGCCGAACTGCCGCTGGCAGCGCGGCAGCGCGCGCCGGACCCCGTCGATATCCACCGGCAGGCGGCTGGCCTTGCGGGCGCGCTCGGCGCGTTCCATCACTTCGCCCAGCAGGAGCGCCAGGGTGCGCGTCTCGCCGGCGGCTTCCGGGTCCCCGGCCACCGATACCTGTACGGCGCGCAGCGCCGTACGCAACCTCGCCAGTTGCAGGCATAGATCGTTGAATACCGGTTCCAGCATCTCCCGCCTCAACGCAGGTGCCGTTCCAGAAAATCCGTGGCGGTCTCCAGCAGGTGGCGCCGCAGCGGCGCCGTCACCCCGTGGGTCTTCTGGCTGTACACCATCATTTCGAAGAGTTTGCCATTGCGCTGCAGCGCATCGGCCATGTGGATGGCGTTCTGGAAGTGCACGTTGTCGTCCTCCAGGTTGTGAACCAGCAGCAGCCGGGCTTTCACCGCCGCGGCCCGGTGGTGCGGGGCGCTGCGCCGGTAGCCTTCGGCATTCTCGTCCGGCAGCCCCATGTAGCGCTCCGTGTAGATGGTGTCGTACAAGCGCCAGTCCACCACGGGCGCCCCGGCCACGCCGGCGCGGAACAGATCGGGCGCGTGCGTCAGGGCGTACAGGGTCATGTAACCGCCGTAGCTCCACCCGTAGATGCCCAGCCGTTCGGGGTCCGCGAAGCCCATGGCCAGCAGGCGGCGGATGCCCTCCCGCTGGTCCGCCAGTTCCAGTTCCCCGAGGTTCCTGAAGACCTGCGACTCGAAGGCGTGCCCGCGTCCCGAGGTGCCGCGGTTGTCGAGCTGCCAGACCACGAAGCCGCGGTGCGCCAGCGCCTGTTCCCAGCTCACGCCGGGCCAGACGTCCCGCACGTTCTGCGCGTGCGGCCCTCCATACACCATCACTACCACCGGATAGCGCTTTCCGCTTTCGAACCCCTTGGGCCGGATGAGGCGGCCGTAGAGCAGGGTACCGTCGCCCGCCTGTACCTGGACAATTTCGGTAGGCAGAATCTCATACTCCTGTGGCGCCTCTCGCCACAGCCCGGCTTCGCGCCCATCGCGCGCGTGCAGGGTGCGCCGCGGCGGCGCCTCCAGGCTGGTGGCCGCGTCCAGGTAGTAGTCGCAGGTGGGGGCCATGGAGACGCCGTGAGTGCCGCGCGGCTTGCTGAGCCGCTCCCGGCGGCCGCGGAGGTCCACCCGATAAAGCTGGCGCTCCAGGGGCCCGGCTTCGGTCGAGAGATAATACACTTCGCCGGCCCGCTCATCCACCCCCGCCACCGCCGTCACTTCCCACTGCCCGCGGGTAAGCTGCCGGATGAGCTTCCCTTCGGCAGTGTAGAGGTAGAGGTGGCGGAAGCCGTCGCGTTCGCTTCCCCACAGGAAGCGGCCGTCCCCGATGAAACGGAACACGTCGTCGACGTTGATCCAGTAGGGATCCTCTTCGCGCAGCACTACCCGCACCTCGCCCGAGGCGGCGTCGGCGCGCAGCAGCTCGAGCCGGTTCTGCACGCGGTTGAATCGCTGGACGTACAGCGCGCGCGAGTCGGGCGACCAGGCCACCCGCGCGATGAGCGCGTCGGGCGGCCCCCAATCGATCCAGCGGGTCTCGCCGCCGGCGGCATCGACCACCCCCAGCCGCACCACCGCGTTCGGCGAGCCCGCCTTGGGATAGCGCTGCGGCTCGGCAAGCGGCGGGTTCTTCAGCAGGTCCGCATGCGGGTAGATCCACTCGCGGCTGACATCGAACTGCAGATAGGCGATGCGCGTGGCATCGGGCGACCACCAGTGCGCCGTCCCCAGGTTCAACTCCTCCGGGTATACCCAGTCGAGTTCCGCGTTCAGCCGCGTGGGGGAGCCGTCGTGGGTCAGCCGCGCCTCCCTCCTGCCCCCCACCTCCCGGGTGTAGAGATCGTGCCCGCGGCGGAACGAAACCCGCCGGCCGTCGGGCGAGAACCTGGCGTCCTGCTCCGCTACCGCGGTGGTGGTGAGGGGCTCCCAGTTGCCCGTGGCGGCTTCGACCAGGAACAGATCGCCTCCGGCGGCGGCCAGCAGTCTGTCCCCGGAGGGCGACCACTCGAGCGCGCGTTCCGCCACGTTGCGGTTCTTCCAGCCGAAGGCCGCCGGCTCTTCATACTTCGCCGCCCGCGCCTCCATCTCCGCCAACCCGGCCAGCCGCGTCCGCCGGCCGGAGGCTACTTCATACAGCCACACCACCCGTTCCTCGATCCACGCCAGGCGCTTGCCCTCCGGGGACCAGTAGACCGTCTCAAAGCCCGGCAAGACCGCCGGCGCGGAGGCCACCGCCTCCAGGGTCACCGGCTTCTTCCCGGCGGCGAACGCGGGCGCCAAGGCCAGCGCAATCGATAAAACCAATGGCGTGCGGCACATGTGTATCTCGATTGTAGCCGAGGCCCGGCCAGGGGAAGCCTCCGTGCGAATACATACATTGGCTGGCTCGAATCGCTTAATCAGGATTATGCGATTCTGATAAACTGCCGTTGTGGGAATCTCCGTATCCAGAGAGGACTACCTGAAAACCGTCGCCGAAGCCGAAGCCGAGGGTGAAACGGCCACCGCATCCACGCTGGCGCGCCGCCTGGATGTTTCGATACCCGCGGTCTCCATGGCGCTGAAGCGGCTGCGGCGCGACGGAATGGTGGAACTCGACGGCGGGGGCGTTATCCGGCTCACCGACCCCGGCCGGGAGGTGGCGGAGCGGCTGCTGCGCCGTCATTTTTTGCTCGAACGGATGCTGACGGAAATGTTCGATTTCGAATGGTATAAAGTACACGACGAGGCGGAACGGCTGGAGCACGCCATCTCGGACGACTTCGAGCGCAAGCTGCGCGACCGCCTGGGCGACGCGGACCTCTGCCCCCACGGCAACTCCCCGGGCGGGGACAGCCCGGAGAGCCGGCGCGACCGCGGCTGGCTGCCGCTGCCCGAGTGTCCCGTGGGCAGCCGCGCCCGCATTCGCAGCGTCTTCGAGCGCGACCGCGCGCTGCTGGAGCATCTCGACCAGCTTCGCCTGCGCCCCGGCACGGCGCTGACCGTGCGCAGCCACAACTGGGACGATACGTTCACCCTCTCGGTGGACGGCGCTGATGCCGTGCTGGGGCTTCGCGCCGCCGAGCTGGTGTGGGTGGAGGTAGTGAAATGATCGCCTGGTTCAGCGGATTGCACCCGATCGTTCAGGCCTTGCTGGCCACGACCTTCACCTGGCTCATGACCGCGGCCGGCGCCGCCACGGTGTTCGGGTCCGGCAACACCCATAACAAGCGCCTGCTCGACTCCATGATGGGCTTTGCCGCGGGGGTCATGATCGCGGCCAGTTACTGGTCGCTGCTGGCGCCGGCCATCGCGCTCTCGGACGGCTCCTGGTTTCCCGCCGCGGCCGGCTTCGTGCTGGGCGGCGCGGCGCTGTGGGGCATCGACCGTGTGCTGCCGCACCTCCACCCGGACCTGAAAGAGCCGGAAGGGCTGCCCACCCACTGGCGGCGCAGCGTGCTGCTGGTGCTGGCCATCACCCTGCACAACTTCCCGGAAGGGCTGGCCATCGGGGTGGCCTTTGCCGCCGCCGGCTCGGGGCTGGAGGGCGCCTCGCTGGCGGGCGCCGTGGCGCTGGCCATCGGAATCGGCATTCAGAACTTCCCCGAAGGTTTGGCGGTTTCCCTGCCCTTGCGGCGCGAGGGCCTCTCGCGCGTGAAGAGCTTCTGGTGGGGACAGCTCTCCGCCACCGTGGAACCGGTAGCGGGAGTGCTGGGGGCCATGGCGGTCTTTCTGGCCGCCCCGGTGCTGCCCTATGCCCTCGCCTTCGCCGCCGGCGCCATGATCTTCGTGGTGGTGGAAGAACTGATCCCCGAATCCCAGCGCGGCGGCAACACCGACCTCGCCACCCTCGGCACCCTGGCCGGCTTCACCGTCATGATGGTGCTGGACGTGGCGCTGGGGTAGAGCGGCGGTTATTGCCGGCTGCCGGCGCCCAGGGGCCGGACATAGATGTTCCGGAACGCCACCGGCCCGTGGTCGCCTTGCAGCACGATGGGTCCCTCGGGCGTTTCGGCGCGGTTTCTGCGGCTGCCGGTGGGACCGGCCACTTCCACATCTTCGTGCACCAGGGTCTCGTTGAGCAAAACCCGAAGAAAACGCGCGCTGGCGACCTTCTTGCCGTCCTCGAACCGCGGCGCTTGAAACCAGACCCACACGGACTGCCAGGCGCCCGGCGGCCGGCTGGCGTTCGTGCGCGGCGGCCAACCACCCGTGCCGTTCCAGAGCCGGTAGATGGCGCCGTTATCTCCCGGCATCAGCGCTCCATCGAAGCCGTAACTGTCGAATAACTGTAGTTCGTAGCTGGCGTTGAAAAACACGCCCGAGTTAGATCCCCTGGCCAGCATGAACTCGAGATATAGTTCGAAGTCGCCGAAGGTCTCTTCGCTCACCAGGTTGACGGTGCGGCCTTCGCGGCCATTGACGATGCGGTCCCCGGATCCCACGGTGAAGCTCAGGCGCTTGGGGTCGAAGATGCGCCGCCAGGTTACGCCCCGGGTGGTGGTCCAGCCGTGGGGCTTTCCTCCGTCGCCCTGCCATCCGCTCAGGTCCTTGCCGTTCAGCAGGGGCCGCCACCCGGACTGCCAGAGGAACGGAGGGTCGCCATATCTCTCCCCGGTATAGATGTCGGGAAGCTGGGCGCCGGCCGGAGCGAGCGCCCAGAAGAAGATGGCCAGCCATGCCCGTGACATGGCTACCAGACCAGGCGCAGCGCGAACTGCACCGTGCGCGGTTTCGACACCTCTCCGGAGACAACCCCGAAAGCCGTGTTGCTCGGATTGGTATTGGGATTATTGAACATAACCGTGTTGAACGCGTTGATGAACTCGCTGCGGAAGTGCAGCTTGACGCCTTCGGAAATCCCGAAGATCTTCACCACCGAAAAGTCCCAGTTGTTCATGCTATCCCCCCGGATGCCGGAAAAGCGCGAGGGCATGGTGCGGATATTCGATCCCAGTTGCCGGCGGCTATCGGTCTCGAAGCCGGCGCCGGTGTTGAACCAGCGGGTGCGGCTGCGCTCCCCGGCTGAGAGCGGGATGTCGGCCAGGTCGCCGTTGAAAATGGCGTTGCCAAAGCCCAGCGCCGGGCCGCTCTGGTACTGGTAGATGTTGGATAACTGCCAGCCCCCGAGCACGGCTCGGAGCACGCCGGGCCATTGAGAACCCCAGCGCCGCCCGCGGCCGAATGGCAGTTCGTACACGCCGGTCACCACCACGCGATGCGTCCGGTCCTGGTCCGAGATGACCCGCTCCGGCATGGGGTCGGTCTCGTTCAGGTATCCCGTGGCTTCCATGAACTTCGACCAGGTCCAGGACACGTTCAACGTATAGCCCGTGGCGAAGCGCTTTTCGAACCGCGTCTGCATCGAGTGATACCAGGAGTAGCCCTGCTGGATGTCGCGGCTGATGCCCGTGAAATGGGGGTAGGGCCGCAGTAGCTGGCCTCGCGTGGTATTGGTTCCGGAGAGCCCCGTGCCGGCCAGCAGCGGGTAGAAAGGATTCGGCACCGCGGCGCTGAGGTAGTCGATGGTGTTCTGGTCGCGCACCGGCGAGCTGCTGAGGTACTGGCGGGGGATGGGATTCGCCTGGCGGCTGGTGCGCAGCTTGGTCCCGCGGTTGCCCACATAGGCCACTTCGAGCATGGCGTTCTGGGGCAATTCGCGCTGCACGCTCCACTGCCAGCGCTGCATGTACGGATTCACCAGGTCCTCGTTGTAGAAACTGACCGACCGGCCCATGTTGGTGGCCAGCCCCGCGGCGGTGCCGCTGGCGTGCTCGAAGCCGTTCGGAAAAGGGTTGGCAATGCTGGCGATGTAGGTCTGTCCGTTGTCGACCGTGGAGACCAGGGAGGTGGTGCGGCTGAAACCGGTCTGGTTGAAGCTGAGGCGCGAGGTGCCCAACTGGTCGTAGAAGATGCCGTAGCCGCCGCGCAGAACCGTCCGGGGATCCAGGGTGAATGCAATACCGATGCGGGGCGCGAAGTTGTTGCGATCCGCACGAAGCAGGTTCCGGGAGCGCCCGTCGACGCCGGGAAACGTCAGGCCGCCCAGCGCGCGGAAAGCCTCCACCGGCACCTCCGCGATCGGATTCATGGCGTACCGGGCGCGCGCGGCGGCCTCGACCGGGCTGGGGGTGGAGAAGTCGAAACCGCCGACGCTGCGGTTGTAGCGCTCCGTCAGGGGCCCCGGAATCTCGTACCGCAGTCCTACGGAGAGCGTGAGGCGGCGGGAGACCTTCCAGTCGTCCTGCAGAAACAGCCCGAACTCGCTGTTCTGATAGGCCCAGGAATCGTTGCTGACGATGCTCCCGCCGGTGGGGATGCCCAGGAGGAAATTGGCCAGCCCGCCGCCTTTGGGCGACGCCGGGGAGCTATCGAGCGGCCCGTTGGTGAAGCTGGTTCCGAAGTCGAGCTGCCCCGACGATTGGCCGAGCTGGTAGGTGTTATCGCGGTACACCCGGTACTCCGCCCCATAGCGCAGCATGTGGCTGCGCACCACGTGGGTCACGGTGCCCCCGAGGGTGTGTGCGTCGTTGGCGCGGTTGTTGAGCGCCTGGTTTCCGAAGGGCGCGTAGCCGGATATGTTCAGGTACGGCAGCTTCACCGAACCGGCCGGCCCCTGCCCGACTTCGGCGATGAACTCCGGCGCAAACCCCAGGGATGCCAGGTCGAACTTGTCCTGCAAGGGAATGTTCTGCTCGATGAATCGCGCATAGCCATAGCGCACGTTGAGGAGCAGCCCGGGGCCGAAGGTATAGACGTCGTCGATCGCGAGACCCCGCATGAACCGGTGGAACAAGGCACCCTGCGCCTCCCCGAAACGCGTATCGAACTGCTGATCGCGCTTGCCCAGGTTGCCACGCACGAAGAAGCGGTGCCGCTCGCTGATGTTGTGATCGACGCGGAACAACTGGCTGCCGTAGTTCACGCTTTCCGGCCCCGGGTCGGTGTAGTTCAGGGAGCCGTCTACCGTGCCGGGCACGTTGGGCGCATACCAGAGCTGGGCGAGCTTCTGCGATATGGGGCTGATGCGGCTGGCGGGCAGCACGTTGCCGGGGAAGGGCTCGCGTTGAAACCGGTTGTTGGCCGCCGGCTTCGTGGTCATGGGATCGTAGAGCTGGTATTGCGGGCCGATGCCGAGCAAGGCGGAGAAATCGCCCGCCCTCTCGGCGGCGGTGGGCACGGTATTGGAATACGTGCCGCGCTGCTGGCGGCTGCGCGAATCCTCGTAGCCGAACATCCAGAACGTGCGATTTCTTCCGTCGTAGAGCTTGGGAATATAGACCGGGCCGTTGCCGTTGATGCCCCACCGGTTGAAGCGCAGGGGTGGCTTCGGCTGCCCGGACATATTGGAGAAGAACCGGTTGGCGTTGAGCGCGTCGTTCTGCAGAAACTCGTATGCCGAGCCGTGCAACTGGTTGGTCCCGGACTTCAGGGTCACGTTGACCACACTTCCGGGAGTGAAACCCTGGCTGGCGTCGAACGAAGCGGTCTGAATGCGAAACTCCTCCACCACGTCCACCGGCGGCACGTAGGCCACGGTGCTGCGGGCCGTATTGGCCACGCCGTCCAGGGTCATGTCGTTATTCGCGGAACGGGTGCCGCTGGTGGAAAAGGCCGACGACCCGTTCACGGAGGAGGGGTCCGTAGAGGAAGTGCCCGCGAAATTCATCACCCCGGGGACCGTGTTGGCCAGCAGCATCGGGTTGCCTTCCCGAAGGGGCAGTTCCGCAACGCGCCGGGTATCGATCACCTGCCCCATGGAAGCGCTGGCCTGCTCCAGCAGGGGAGCCCTGGCCTCCACCACCACGCGCTCCGTGATAGCGCCGGGCTGGAGCACGACGTCGATGGTCACGCGGTCGCCGATGCGGATGGGAATCTCTTCGCGAACGAATTCGCGGAAGCCCTCGAGAGCTACGGCTAACCTGTAGGTTCCGGGCACCAGGTACGGCAGCAGATAATCGCCGGTCTGGTTGGTCCGGGCGGTGGTGGTGACGTTGGTGGCGAGGTTCGTGGCACGCACCTCCGCCCCCGCGATGACCGCTTGAGAGGAGTCCTCTACACGGCCGACGATCTGGCCCCGCGTGTCCTGGGCTGCAAGCGGAGCGCCAAAAGCCAGCACAAGAGCAATGGCTGTCTTCATGAAGTCCCTCTGAGTTTCTGGATTTTAAACCCGATCGGGCACGATCATACCCGACCCGGCACTACACACGGAGCGCGATACTCGCGGCTTCAGACCCGGTCCGGCACTACATACGGCGCGCGATACTCGCGGCTCAGCATGCGGTTGGCATCGGCGTCGCTGAACCGCATCTGCGCCGGGTCGAACGCCAGCCTGCGGCCCAGCCGGTAACTGATGTTGGCCAGGTGGCACAGCGCCGCGGCCCGCACCCCTACCTCAATCGGGGCGGTAAGGTCGCCCGCGTTGCGGCTTCGCACCGCCTTGAGGAAGCTGGCGAAATGCGCGGTCCCGTCGTATCCGCCCTCGGGTCCCACGGCTTTTTCCTCCATCACCTTCTCGCGCCGGCAGCGCGACGGTGCCGATGCCGTGGCAGGGCAGCCGCTGCCCTTGAAAACCCGAAAGCCTGCCGGATCGACGGCCAGGTATCCCTCGCTGCCATAGAAGACATTGCCGACGATATTGCCGCCGCTGCCGGCCACGTCGCTGTCGGTGCCGGTGTGCAGCCCGTGTACTTCGAAGACCATCCGCCGGTCGCCGTAGTCGAAGACCGCCGATTGCACGTTGGGGGTCTCCTGGTCGTCCTCATAGAGGTACTTGCCGCCGGTGGAGACCACCGATTTCGGCAGGCCGTTTTCTCCGAGTCCCCAGAGACAGATATCCACCTCGTGCACGCCCTGGTTGCCCAGGTCGCCGTTGCCGGTATCCCAGAACCAGTGCCAGTTATAGCGGAAGCGATTCCGGCTGAAGGGGCGCATCGGCGCCGGTCCGAGGAACAGGTCCCAGTTGACGCCGGGCGGCGTCGGCTCGTTCGGCGTGCGGCCGATCGAGGGCCGCCACTTGTAGCACAGCCCCTTGGCCATGTAGACCTTGCCGATCACGCCCTGCTTGAGGAGTTCGATGGCCCGGATCTTCACCGCCGTGCTGCGGCTTTGCGACCCCACCTGCACCATGCGCTTGTACTTGCGCGCGGCCTCGATCATGCGCTGGCCCTCCCACAGGTTGTGGGAAGCGGGCTTTTCCACGTACACGTCCTTGCCCGCCTGGCAGGCCCAGATCATGCCCAACGCGTGCCAGTGGTTGGGGGTAGCCATGGCGACGGCGTCTATTTCCCGGTCCTCGAAGAGCCGCCGCATATCGCCATAAGCCTTCGGCTGATGGCCCTGCAGTTTCGCTACCTGCGCCACAGCGCGCTCCTGGGCTTCCTGGTTGATGTCGCAGACTGCGGCGATGCGGCATTTCTCCTGCTTGCCCAACATCGTGATGTGCGCGCGGCCGCGCCCTCCCACCCCGATCACCGCGACGTTGACGGTGTCGTTGGCGCCCAGCACCGCCGCGGGCACCAGAGAATAAAGCATCGATCGCCTGCTAATGGTAGTCATAATTTTCCGTCGTTGGCTCCGGCCAATGACGCATACCATCGTCTCATGATCTGCAGCATTGTGGCGCGAGCCAACCGGTCGACCTGTTCACCGGTTTTGCGCCCGATACTAGTCAAAAGGATGAGGCCTTGACAGCCGGACAAACGGAATGGTGCCCGCCTGCACCCTGGATGGTGGCGATCGTGTTCGCCCGTGCCGGTGCGGGCGCGCCTTTCTCGACTACCTCGCGGAAATCGCCGGCCTGAGCCAGCTCTCGAAGCGCGTCTCACCGAGTTGCGCCTCGTCCGAGGCGACCAGGGTCAGTTCGCCGATCTGGGCGCCGAAATATCGCGCATGAGGATCCACCACAACTTCGCGCGCATCATTTCGAGCCCGGAGACCTCGCCGGATAAACTCGTCGAATCGGAACCGCTCCGGCCCCGCCACTTCCACCATGCCGTTCAGCGGCGGGCCGACCGCGACCCTGGCGACCGCCTCAGCCACGTCGCCGGCAGCGATGGGTTGAATGAACGCGTCTGGAACGCGAACCTGGTTTTCACTAGTGGCCTCATCGGCCATCCTCGTCACGAACTCGAAGAACTGGGTGGCGTGCACGATCGAGTACGGCATTCCGGATTCTTTGATGAGCTTCTCCTGCGCGATCTTGGCGCGAATGTATGCGCTCTCCTGGAGACGCTCCGCGCCGACCACCGATAACGCGACGTGATGCTTCACCCCCGCCTTGGCTCCATAGGAGAGCAGGTTGCGAGTCGAGGTCTGGAAGAACTCCATCACCGCTCTCTCTTCGAAGGAGGGCGAGTTCGAGACGTCCACCACCACCGAAGCGTTCTTGAGAACTTCGGCCAACCCCTCGCCGGTGAGAGTATTCACCCCCGTGTTGGGCGCAGCCGCAACGGCTTCATAGCCGCGCGCCGCCAATTTTTCCATCAACTTTGAACCGATGAGGCCGGTTCCACCAATCACCACAATCTTTATGCTCATGACGAACCTCTTGCTGCCGGCAAAGCCTCAGGCAGCCCTGAACGCCTGGCCGCCCTTGTTCAGAAACCGCAGCAGGTCGCTGTTGACCTGTTCCATGTGGGTTGCGGGAATGCCGTGCGGAGCACCCGGATAGTAGATCGCCTCTGCGTCGCGAATCAGTTTGGCCGCTTTCTTTGCCGCCGCCCCTACAGGCACGATCTGATCGTCCTCGCCATGAAGCAACAGGGTGGGAACATCGAACTTCTTGAGATCTTCGGTGAAATCAGTCTCGGAAAAGGCCTTGATGCACTGGTATACGTTCTGCACCCCTGCCTGCATGCTCAATAGCCAGATCTCGTCGAGCAAGCCTTGCGATACCTTGGCGCCGGGCCGGTTGGCGCCATAGAACATCACGGCGAAATCTTTGTAGAACTGGGAGTGGTCCTTCGCAACGGCGGCGCGCAGGCCGTCGAAAACTTCGATGGGGAGCCCCTCGGGATTCGTCTCTGTCTTGACCATGATGGGCGGCACCGCGGAAATCAGAACCGCCCTGGCCACCCGCCTGGTCCCGTGGCGGCCGATGTATTGCGCCACTTCGCCGCCGCCCGTGGAGTGGCCGACCAGCACGACGTTCTGGACGTTCAGCTTTTCCAGCACAGCCTCCAGGTCGTCGGCATAGCTGTCCATGTCATTGTGGTTGGATGTCCGGGTCGAACGGCCGTGACCACGCCGGTCATGCGCGATCACCCGATAGCCGCGTTGCGAGAAAAAGAGCATTTGTCCCGCCCACGCATCCGACGAAAGCGGCCAGCCGTGGCTGAATACAATGGGTTGTCCGGCCCCGCCCCAATCCTGGTAGTAGATCTCGGCCCCATCCCTGGTCGTGACAGTGTACACTTGGCTTTCTCCTTACCTTGAAGTGCCCTTGCCTGCGAGTTACCTGCCGGGCGACTACCAGGAATGCACGCGCCTCTCCAACCGGCGCCGAGCCCTCACTTTGCCGCCCGCCAGGCAACGTAGCAGATGCTCTTCCGCCAGGTACGAAAAGGCCGTCACGGTACGCACAGGTGCGGCGCTAAAACCGGTACCCGAGCCCCACCTTCACCCCCACGTTCGGCAGCACGTACGCCCAGGCCGCGTCGAGGTCCACCCGCACCACCCAATGGCGGGCCGGCGCCGCGACGAAGCCTCCGCGGACATGAAAGGTGTTTCGCCGCGACGCGTTCGAGGTCTTCCACACCCCGGGGCCGATCTCCTCCCACCCCACCGGGCGGTAGTCCGGGAGGAAGTTGCCCTCGATGGTGACGCTGCGGTTGACCTCCGCCCCCACGCCGCCGCCGACGAAGCCGTAGACACGCGCATTTCCAAAGCGGTAGAGCAACGCCGGGCTGACGACCCACCGGCGCACGCGATAGTAAGTGCTCGGCGGTCGCTCCCGCGCTATCCGGGCGTTTTGCGCGCCGATGTCCACCGCCAGCCTGCGGGTCAGCGGAACCGTCAGGGCGCCTCCCCAGCAGGGGGCGCTGCCCACGGAACTCTCGTCTCCCCCGCCCTTGAGAAACCCCCCGGTAAGGTATAGCTCCACGGCTTTCGGCTGCGCGAAGCCCGGCCCGGCGGCCAGCGCTACAGCAGTGCACCACAGCAGAACCTTCATGACTGGAGGGTACTGCTCCGGCGCGCACCAGGCGTCGCCCCGCTGCAAACTGTTTGTCAGGAATCTGTCTGGCGGGCGCCGGTTTTCTTCAACTCCACGGTTCGGCGCCGCGCGCCGCCGGCGA
>JAWLGN010000388.1:0-4226 GCA_041685075.1 Bryobacteraceae bacterium | reverse complement strand
CGCGCCGCGCCCCCCCCGCCCCCAAAACCGGCCTTGCCCGTGCGGGGGCGCGCTTACTGGGCGGCTTCTTTCTTCTTCTTGCTCGTCTTCAGCCGGTAGCTCTCTCCGTTCATTTCCAGGATGTGCACGTGGTGCGTCAGCCGGTCCAGCAGGGCTCCCGTCAGCCGCTCCGATCCCAGCACCTCCGTCCATTCCGCGAACGGCAGGTTGCTCGTCACCAGCGTCGAACTGCGTTCGTAGCGCTGGCTGAAGATCTCGAACAGCATCTCGGCCGCGGTCTTCGATAGGGGCACAAAACCCAACTCGTCTACCACCAGCAGATCCTGCCGCGCCAAGCTCTTCTGGTAGCGCATCAAACGCCGTTCATCCCGCGCCTCGATCAGTTCATGCGTCAGCGAGGCCGCCGTCGTGAAGCGCACCCGGAAGCCCTGCTGGCACGCCGCCATCCCCAGCGCCAGTCCGATGTGCGTCTTGCCCGTTCCCGAGTTGCCCAGCGCCAGCACATTCTCCCGCCTGGTGATCCACTCGCACCGCGCCAGCTCGACCACCAGCTTCTTGTTCAGCGAAGGCAGCGCCAGGAAGTTGTATGTGTCCAGAGTCTTGGTGACCGGGAACCGCGCCGACTTGATGCGCCGCTCCGTCGAGCGGCGCTCCCGGTCCAGAATCTCCAACTCCACCAGGCGCAGCAGGAACTGCTCGAAGGCCACTCCCTCCTTGGCGCACTGCTCGGCCAGCTTGCCGTATTCGCGCACCATCGTCGGCAGACGCAGTTGCTTCAGATAGTGCTCCAACAGCACCTGCGGCGCGTCACTCACAGTACGCCTCCGCCCCGCCAGAAGCGCCCGCGGCGGCTGGCCCGCGCAATAGGGCCTGATAATCCGCTGCCCGCGTCAGGGCTACTTCCGCCAGCGGCAAGTGCGGGTAATTCTCCAGGTCCAGCTTCGGCGGACGACGGTCCAGCGCGCACAGCAACAGATGCTTCACGGCGTCGAAGCCGACGACGTGCATCCCCAAGGCCTGCCGCACCGCCGCCGCCACTTCCGTCAGCGAAAAAGTCTCCAATAGCCGCAGCACCTGCACGTATTCACGCCGCCCGCGCTTCCCCTGGCGCGCCTCCGTCTGCCGCCGCAACTCGCCGAACTCCGCCGGCAACTCCCATTTCGCCAGCGGCGCCGCCTGGTCCAGCGCATTCGTCTTCTGCTCTAGAAGCGCCAGATAGTGCAGCGGATCGAAGATCATCTCCTCGCGCCCGTAGCTGCGCGCGTGCCGCGCAATCACCTCATCGGCCGCGCTGATGACCACCTCCCACACAAACGCTTTCACCAGCACCGGGCGGTGCGCGTAGGTCACCGGCACTGAGTAGTCGTTCGTTTCGAAGCGCACCAGCGCCTGTGAACTGGCTCGCGTGCTCCGCCGCGCGCAGGCTTCATGTGGCGCGGGCGGCAGCGGCAGGAGTCTCTCGCGGTCGCGCTCAAAGCGCTCGCCGATCGTCTCCTTCTCGCCGCGAATTCTCTGGCCGCGCCGCTCGCGGCAGTCCTCCAGCAGCTTACGGTTCAGTTCGTCCCAGTTGGCTGCGCGCGGCACGGGAACCAGAAAGTTCCGCCGCGCATAGCCCACCAGCCCTTCCACGTTCCCCTTGTCGTTGCCTTTGCCGGGGCGCCCGAACTTGGCGGCGAACAGGTAGTGCGACTGCAGCGCGCTGAAAGCCTCGGTGGGCCGGCGCTCGCCGCCGCCGGCGATCTTCGCCACCGCGATCCGCGTGTTGTCGTAGAGAATCGTCCGCGGCACGCCGCCGAAGTATTCGAACGCCTGCCGGTGACCCTCCAGAAACGCTTCCGTCGTCTCGGAGGGAAACGCTATTACGAAGCTGTCGTCGGAGTGCGGAAGGTCGACGCAGAGAAACTGCGCCTTCTGCTCCACCCCGCCGACCGCCACCCGCGCCTCTCCGAAATCCGCCTGCGCATCGCCCGCGGGATGCGTCAACGGCACGAACACTTCCTTGTGTCGCAGCCGCGCCTCGCGCACGTAGTCCTTCACCACTGTGTAGCCGCCGGTGAAGCCGTGCTCGGCTCGCAGCCGCTGCCAGATCCGCTTGGCCGTGTGCCGCTGCTTTTTGTGCTGCTCTCGGTCATCCTCGAGGATTTGGTCGATGATGCCGAGCCACGGCCCCAGCTTGGGCTTCGCCACCGGCTTCTTCCGCTCGTATCCCGGCGGCAAGGAGAACTGCATCATCTTGCGGACGGTCTTGCGGGCCAGACCGAACTCTCGCGCCGCCTGCCGGATGCTCATCCCGTCCACTTGCACGGCCCGCCTTACGCGCGCATACACTTCCACCTTGTACACCTCCCATGGTGCTTGAAAACAAAGCTCGCCTGTCCTGTTCTTGAAGTGGGGTGTGGTGGTCTACTTTTGGACCGCCACGAACCGCCGCTCACGCGGCGCTTCGTGGTCTATTATTGCTCCGCCGTTTATACCAGATCTTTTGGGTTGGCGGAATTGGCGCGCGCCTTCATGAGAAGATTTCCAAGTACGAAACAATCGGCCAGTGGTCGTCCGGATAGCGATCCGCCGGATCGTACACGCGGCCATCCCACATCAACATCCAATGAGCGCGCCGCCCGCCCTGCTCGCGGGTGTGTAGGATCGCGCGGGCCGGAATGGCTCGCGTTTTTGAGCACCGCCGCAGTCGATCCGCGCAATTGATCCCGAGGTGCCGCAGTGCCTGCACCACCTCGCGGGTCGTCGTTCCACTCTGGTGGCCGAACACTTCATATGCACGCTCCAGCGATACGCCGGCGGCCATGGCCACACAGGTTTGACCGCAGACAGGTAAATCTGATGGTTGAAGCAGATGCGTGACACTCATGTCGCGGTATTTGGGCCCCGCGTTAGCTATTGGCTGGCCAATAAACCCGCATTAGACAGCGGCGCCCCTTAGGTGAAATCCGCAGCGCTTTGCCCGTTTTCAGCTTACCCGCCGCAACCAATCGTCCCAATTGGTATTCCGCGGTCTTGAGCAGAACATGGTACCGGGCCGCATACTCATAGACATGAAACGCGCCTTCCGGTACGTCGTTACCAACCAGGCTGGCCTCCATGCGCATTGCATCGACCCGCTCCCACTTCGCACTTTCACGCGTCTCGGCCACTGCCGCCCTATCAACGCGACGCCTCATCATCACGGAATGCCGCGTCGATTGCCGCCAGATAGGCATAATCGTCGACGGTCAGCGCGAACCTACGCACGGGATCCTGGGTGGGCTCGGGCCGTCTGGAGAGAACGAACATTTCGGCGCGGAACGCCAGGTCGCGCACCCAATTCCCAAATGCCATCACCGGAGGGTTACTTCCCATCTCCCATTCCGCTCGAGAATGATCCGCGCCATCATGGATTCCGATGGCGGCAGCGCCGCCGTCTCGGCATAGGAGTTCCAGTAACCCTGGAAACTCGAACTAATGATCCCGGCGATCTTCTGCAGCTTAATGCGGTTCTCTACCCGCATCTGCCGCCAGTCGAACAGCAACACCACGTCATGGACGTGCCCGACCAGGTAGACGTGGGAATCAGCCTGCTGCATGAACCGGTGGAGCATCTGCGCCTTGGCGCCCTTGGTCCGCGCTGAGCCGGCGCCGTGCCAGGCGCTGATCTTGAACGGCCGGTGCTGGCCAAAATGGATATCGATCAACTGCACGCCGCGGCTGTACGGCACCTTTAGCTGGCGGGCAATCAGTCGGCCGCAATCGCCAAAAGTAGGCAGAGTACGGCGCTCGTGGTTGCCTCCAACGTAGCCGAGCAGTCGGCCGGCATCAGCCAGAGGGCGAAGAAGATCCACAAGTCCCTCGACCTGCTCGATGGGCTCGCCGGTATTCTCGAAAGGCGAGCCCACCGAGAGGATCGTCGCCGCGTCCACCAAGTCGCCGCCGAGCACGACGAAACGATTCTTCTGTGCGAGAATCCAGTCACGGTATTGCAGGAAGCGCTTCGTCTGGAAGCGCTTGTTGCCGTATTGCAGGTCGGTAAGGTGGGAGATTTCGATTCCCGCCGGCTGGTCGGGAAATCGCTTCCGGTCGTTGAAGTCATACCGAACGAACTTAACCTCATCATCTTCGGCCTGGTTGATGGCCACACGGGGGGCGTACAGGCCTGTGCGCATCCGATCAATAGCAGCCCAATCCACCCGCATATCGTCACCTTGACGGTCGCGCCGGCATCACCATCCGGGACG
>JAWLGN010000387.1:0-4235 GCA_041685075.1 Bryobacteraceae bacterium | reverse complement strand
CACCTCCCGCAGCGGCCCCGGGGGCGCCAGCTTTCGCACCAGCGCGCCCACCTCGTTGCGGATGGCCTCCTCCAGCGCCCGTTGCCCGCCGCGCAGCGCATACTCCACGCGGCTCATCACGTCGGCCCCGTGCTTCACCTGCGGGTTGAGCGCCGTTCGCACCCCCAGCACGCGTCCCGTGGCCAGGTCCACCAGTTGCGCCACCATCGTGGTAGTGCCCAGATCCACCGCCACGCCCAATCCCTCGCGCGGCGTGAATTCGAAGGTCGAATGATCGGCCAGGATGGCGGTCTCCCACTGGGCGATCTCGAGGGTGACATCGCTTTCGGCCTGCGCGTGGCAGGCCAGCCGCCAGCCGCCGGCGATCTCCGCGGGGCTGAGCGCCGCCTCGTCGGCCGGGGTGGCCCGCAATTCGCCCCGCAGCACCTTCACCCGGCAGCGCCGGCACCGCCCCCGCCCGCCGCAGGGAAACTCCACCCCGTAGCGGAACAGCACGTCCCGGAGCGCCGCCCCCGGAGCCACTTCGAAACTCTCGCCCAGCGGCTCCAGCGAGACCCGCACCCGGTCCGTCATATCCTCATGGCCCGCACATGGGCGTGCGGCGTATCCCGCACCACCTCGCAGCCGGCGCCCGCGATGTAGCGCGCCCCCGCCTGCGCGCGGCACTCCGCCATGGCCGCCGCCACAGACTCCGGCGTCCCGTTGCGTAGCACCGCCACCGGGTCGATGTTGCCCGCCAGCACCTGCTCCGGACCCATCACCCGCCGTGCTTCTGCGACCGGCGCCATCGAGTCCAGGTCCACAATCGCGCAGCCCAGCCGCCCCATTCCCGGGAAGATGCGCCGCGTCCGCCCGCAGATGTGCAGCCGCACCCGCGCACCCATGGCGTGGATCCCGTCCACCAGCTTGCGCTCGTAGGGCCACACGAATTCCTCGTAGATCCGGGGACCCACCAGCGAAGCGGCGGCGTCTCCCACCCCGATGATCTCGGCTCCCGCCTCCACCTGGGCGCGCGCAAAGGCCAGCTCCATCTCCACTACGAACTCGAAGAGGTCCCGCACGAACTCCGGATCGTCCAGAAAATCCGTCATGAGGGCGTTGATACCCCGCAGGTCCGCGGCTTCCGCGCAGGGTCCCTCGACCCAGCCCTCCACGATCTTCTCTCCCGCCACCCGCTCCTTCAGCAGCGCGGCGGCCTTCACCCGGTCGTGCATACGCCCGCCGCCCAGCGGATCTGGCGGCTTCAAACACGCCAGCTTCGTCTTATCGCGGAGCAGTGCCCGCGACTCGTCGTTCGCCGGAGGCTGGTCGTCGAACCATTCGATTTCGGCCCCCAAATCGGCCGGCTCGCGCGCCGGATCCGAGATGCACGAAACGTGGTCCGCGCCGAACTCCTCCGCCACGCGCAACTGCCCTTCGGCCAGCACCCTGTAATCGGAGGCGTAGTCGCGGTACCGCACCCCGATCAGGTCCGCGGCGAACATCATGGTAATGGGCATGAAAGGCGTGCGATCCACCTCCCGCCCCTCGATCATCGCCAGTACTCTTTCGCGTCCGTTCATGTCTCTGCCGGTTCCGTCCCCACCACCCGGTCGTCGTAGCGCGCCGCCACCCGGAACCCCGGCTGCACCACCAGGAAATCCTGCTCGTCCCACTCGCCCCCGGCCAGCTTCCGGATCAGCCTCATGTCTCCCCGCACCTTCTCGTATTTCCAGCCGCGCTCGGCGGCGCGCTCCTCGGTGGCGCGCTCGAAGCGGTCGTCCGGCTCCACCCCCATCTCGATAAAGGTGAACTGCCGGTACCGCGCCGCGTAGTTCCCCAACTGCTCGTAGAGATACTGCGCGTTGTCCTCCCCGTACTTCTCCACCAGTTCCGCATAGCTCATCCCGAAGCCCTGCTGATCGTGGAAAAGCTGCGTGAGTTCGGCGCCTTCGCCGCGCTCGATCCATCCCGTGGTGGTGAAGTACACCCCCGGGTTCTCCGTGAAGTAGCGCAGGTAGCGCTCGCGGCCGCCCAGGAACAGGGTGATGCAGTCGTGCGCGCGGGGCAGCACCAGGGGGATGCTGCGCGCCCGCAGCCCCACCAGGCCGTTGCCGCACAGCCCATATCCCAGGCACACCGCGTCGTAGCGCGTCTCGCACTGCTCTACCCTGTCGACGGCCGCTTGCAGCGTCTCGCGCATGGTGCGCGAACCCGCATCGTGCAGGCCCTTGGTGAGGAACTCTATATCCACCAGGTGGGGCGAAGCCGCCGTCGCGGCGCAGATCTCGCGGTAGAAGATCTCGCAGGCAATCAGCTTGAGCCGCATTGTCCCAGCCGGGTCCTCAACGCGCGCACGAATGCCGGGCCGGTGCCGCAGCACCCCCCGATGAACCGCGCGCCGGCTTCCACCAGCGCGGGCCCGAACCCTGCGTACTCTTCGGCGCCCATGCGGTAGACCGGGCGACCGTCCACCAGTTCCGGCAGCCCCGCGTTGGCTTTGATCCAGAGCGGCCGCCCCGTGGCGGCGTGCATGCGCCGCGCGATCTCGACGTACCCTTCCACGCCGCAGCCGCAGTTGGCGCCCACGAGATCCGCGCCCGTCTCCACCAGCTCGCCCGCGCACTGCTCCGGCGTATTTCCCATCATGGTGCGGTCTTTCTTGCGCCCCGCATCGAAGACCATCGAGACCACCACCGGCAGCCCCGTCTCTTTCGCGGCGGCCAGCGCGATCCTGGCTTCCTCGAGGTCCGACATGGTCTCCAGCAGCAGGGCATCGGCGCCCGCGGCGGCCAGCGCGCGCGCCTGTTCACTAAAGGCCGCGCGCAGCTCTTCTTCCGTTACCTCGCCCGCCGGCAGCATCTTCCCGCTCGGCCCCATCGAGGCGAATACCGCCGCCCGTCCCGCCGCCGCGCGCCGCGAGATCTCCACCCCGGCGCGATTCACCGCTTCCAGACACCCGGCCAGTTCCGTTCCCGCCTGCGCCACCCGGTTCGCGCGAAACGTATTGGTCAGGATCACCTGGCTGCCCGCCTCCACGTAGGCGCGCGCCACCGCTTCCACGCGCTCCGGATGGGACAGGTTCCAGCCGTCCGGGCACTCGCCGCTTTCGAGGCCCCCTGCCTGCAGCTCGGTTCCCCACGCGCCGTCGGTAACAACCGGTCCGGCGGCCAGCAGTTGTTCGATAATCGTCACAGTCTCAGGTTCGCTTCCAGTTTTTCGTTCGAGCGCATCATCTCGTCCCAGCTCACCGTGGTTTCCCCGTAAGCCGCCATGCGCCCCAAAACGGCGGTCAGGTTGCTTTCCACGCTCTCGGCCACGTTGTTCACCGGCTTGCCGGCTCGCACGCTCTCGATGAAACGCTTCACGTTGGTGATGGCGCCGCCGGTGAACGTATCGTCCTTTTCGCTGCCGGCCCACGGCCTGTCGCCGGTGATCCGCACGAAGCCGTTGTAGTGCGAGTCCAGCGTGCCCTCCGCCCCGTAGATGCGCGCGCAGAGGTCGTCGTAACCGCGGGTGAACTGGTTCGAGCTGAAGTCCACCTTCACGCCATTGTCGTAATGGAAGATCACCAGGAAGTGATCCCAGCAGTCCCCCACGTCGACGCGCGCCTTCCGCCCGCCGGTGCCCGTGGCCTTCAAAGGGTGCCCCTGGAGGTACCAGTTCCCCATGTCGAGCACGTGGATGTGCTGCTCCACAATCACATCGCCCGAAAGCACCTTGTCGAAGGCCCAGTTGCGCAGCCGCGCCTCGTTGGCCGGCATCCCGGGCTCGTCTTTGCGCCGCAGCCGCCGCGTGTGATAGTAGACCTGCCCCATCACCGGCGGCCCGATCTCGCCTTCGTGCACTCTCCGCGCCGCTTCCTGAAAGACCGGGCGCGAGCGCGTCTGGAAATCCACCAGGAAGCTCAGCTTCCCCCTGGCCTTCTCCCCGCTGCCCAGGATGCTCTTGCACCCCGCCACGTCTACCGCCACTGGCTTGGCCAGGTAGACGTGTTTGCCCGCCCGGAGCGCCGCTTCCACCTGCTCCGGATGGAAGTACGGCGGGCTTTCAATCGCCACCGCGTCCACCCGGGAGGCCAGCAGCTCCTTGTAACCGTCCAGCCCGCGGTAGAGCCGGGAGCGCTCCACCCCCACCTTTTCCGCCGCCGCGTCCAGGCGATCCTGGAACGGATCGGCGTAGGCCGCCACCCGGGCCATGCTGTGCTCCTTGAAATGCCCCCCGATCCAGATGCCGCGGCCGCCCGCGCCGATGAT
>JAWLGN010000386.1:0-4236 GCA_041685075.1 Bryobacteraceae bacterium | reverse complement strand
GGCACGAGTTCCTGTTCCGTTCGGAGCCGGACCTGGACCGCGCGCGGCGGCTCGCGCGAGGGATTCCGCCCGCCGCCCGCGCCCTCACCCTGGCCTATCCCGCGGGCGAGCCGCTGGCCCGCGCCATCGCCGAACGCATCGCGGTGAACGCGCGCGATGCCGGCCTCGCGGTGCACGTCTCGGCGCGGCACCAGCGTCCCGATGCCCGGTTGCTGATGCTGCCGCTGGCCTCCCCCGACCCGGCGCAGGCGCTGGTGGAATGCGCCGCCGCCCTGGGATACCCGGACTGGCCGCGCCAGGATACGCCCGCGGCCCTCTACGATTCGGAACGCGCGCTGCTCGAAGACGGGCGCGTGGTGCCGCTGTTTCATTTGCCGGAGGAGTACGGCGCCGCGCCGCGGGTGCGCGTCTGGGCACCCCCCGCCGTCGGCCGCCTGGGCGGGCTGCGCCTGGCGGACGTCTGGCTGGAGGGAGGCGGGCAGTGACCTTCCGCACCCGGCTGCTGCTGATCTTTACCACCGCCGTGGTGACGGCCGTCGTGCTGGTGGGGTCGGTAGTCTGGCTCACCACCCGGCGCGCCTTCGAGCGCCTGGAAGACCAACGCGTGGAGGCGCTGGTAGAGCAGTTCCGCCGCGAGTTCGCCCGCCGCCGCCAGGAGATCGCCCGCCGCGTCGAGCGCATCGCCGGAGCGGAAAGCATCCTCAACATGGCCATCGCGGCCGGCGGGCCGGACGCGGACTATTCGCTTTACGTCAACGAAGCTCCCGCGCTGGCCAGCGCCCACGCGCTTGATTTTCTCGAACTGGTGGCCGCCGACGGCTCCATCATCTCCTCCGCTCAATGGCCCGCGCGCTTCGGCTACCAGGCCGACTGGCTGGAGGCTGCCGGCGAGCCGGGCGCCTTTCTGAAACGCGAGGAGCTGCCCGAGGAGACCGCCCTGGCGCTGATTGCCGCGCGCGTCGTGAATGCCGGCGGCCGCAAGCTGTTTATCGCCGGCGGTGAGAAGCTGGACGCCGGCTTCCTCAAGACCCTGGCGCTTCCCGAAGGCATGCGGGTGCTGCTCTACCGCAACCTGGAACGGCGCTTCACGCCCCGGCTGCTCACCGACGAATCCGGCCCGGTGGCCGATGCCAAGCGCCTCGCGCCGCTGGTGGAAGAGGTGCGGGAGCATCGCCGCGAGGCCGCCTCCCCCGTGGGGGAGGAGATCTTCCACGCCTTTCCGCTCGAAGGGCGCGAGAAGAACCTGCTGGGCGTGCTGCTGGTGGGGAGTTCGCGCGAGGAACTGGCCGACCTGCAGCGTTTCCTTCTGTGGACCGCGCTGCTCACCGGCGGCGGCGGCATTCTGCTGGCCGTGGCCCTGGCCGGATGGGCCACCGCGCGCGTCACCCGGCCCGTGGAGGACCTGGCCCGCGGCGCGCGCGAAGTCGCCGCCGGCAACTGGGACGTGCGGGTTCCCGTCCACACCGGCGACGAGGTGGGCCGCCTGGGCGCCGCATTCAACCGCATGACCGAGCAGCTCGCCGAGCAGCGCGACCTCCTGGTGCAGGCAGAACGCGTGGCCGCCTGGCGGGAGTTGGCCCGCCGTCTGGCTCACGAACTCAAGAATCCGCTGTTTCCCCTCCAGATCACCATCGAAAATTTGCAGCGCTCCCGCGGGCTGCCGCCAGAAGAGTTCGACGAGGTGTTTCGCGAAAGCACCGGCACACTACTGGCCGGCCTGGCGGATCTGAAGCACATCGTGGCGCGCTTCAGCGACTTCGCCAAGATGCCGCGGCCCGAGCTGCTGCCGGTAAACCTCAACCAGGTGGTCGGCAACGCCATGAAGCTGTTCGATGCGCAACTGTCCTCGGCCGGAATCCGCGCGGAAGTCGAGCTGGCGCAGGATCTGCCTGCCGCGCGCGCCGACGCCGAACAAATCGGTCGCGCCTTGCGCAATCTGGTGCTCAATGCCGTGGACGCCATGCCCGATGGCGGCACCCTGACGGTCCGCACCCTGGCGCACGAGGGCGCCGTGCGGCTGGAGGTGAGCGACACCGGCGAGGGCCTCACCCCGGAGGAGTGCGAGCGCCTCTTTACCCCTTACTACACCACCCGCTCTCACGGTACGGGCCTGGGACTCGCTATCGTGCAGTCCGTAGTGAGCGACCACGGCGGCCGTATCTCGGTGGCCAGCGCTCCCGGCCAGGGCACCACCTTCCGCATCGACCTGAAGCCGGCATAGCAACCCGCTCCGTTTCCTACAACGCCCGGCGCATGAGCAGGCCGTCGGTGCCGTCTTCGTAGTAGCGTTCGACCAGCCGCACGCGGCGGAAACGAAAGCGGCGATAGAAGCGTATGGCGGCGGTGTTGCCGGTGCGTACCATCAGGAAGGCGCGCGCGACGCCCGCTTCCTCCATCAATTCCAGCATGCGGCTCATCAAGGCGCGGCCCACGCCCCTTCCGCGCCAGCGCGGATCCACGGCGATCGAGACCAGCTCGGCATCCTCGCCTTCCGTGCAGGCCACAGCGTAGCCGGCCAGCGCGCTGCCGCGCCGGGCCACGATAAACAGCGGGCCGCAGCGCTCGTAGAGTTCCATGAACAGCCGCCGGCTGTAGGCGTGGCGCCCGAAGGAGGCGCGCTCGATCTCCATCACGCGGTCCAGGTGCGAGGGACGAAAGGCGGTAATGCGGATCTCGGGCAAGCCTCCCAGTATACGGCTATATTTTTCAGGCGCTTTCGACACCTATGTAGTATCAGGCCGAGGTTGACGTGAAAGTGCTCAAGGACGCGGCCATGCCCGCACCGCCGGGACTGCCGCCGTTCGCACCGGTTTCGATCGAGCTGCTGGATCTCCTCTCTCGCGAGGAGGCGGTGGCTGCGCAAGTGGCGGAACTGCTGCGCATGGATCCGGAGTTCGTCGCGGAGGTGCTGCGGCCCGGGAAAGCGCTGCTGTTCGGTTTCGAGCGCGAGATCCGCACCCTGGCGCACGCGGTCGTCTGCCTGGGGCCGCGCCGGATCGAGGCGCTGGTGGCCGCCGCGAGTCTGCGGCAGCCGGTCGCCGCGCGAGCGCCCATGCGGGGCTACTGGCGGCACGACGTGGCCTCCGGGTTTTTGGCAGCCGGTTTCGCCGCCGCGCGCGGGATCGGCCCCAACCAGGGCAGCCTGCTCGATATGCTGCGGGAGAGCGCCGCCTCCTCCGCACCCGCCGCCGCTTCGCACTGTGCCATGCCGGCTGAAATCGCCGCCGCCCAAGTGCTAGCCGATGTGCTGGGGCAGGTGGTCTGCTGTGCCGCGGAAGGTCCCGCCCGCCAGGTGGCCTGCGATGCGCTGCGACAATTGCCCCGATCCACCTGGGAGGCGTTCCGTTTCGATCCCGCATGGCTGGTACGGGTGATCGAGGAAACCGCCGCCAGCATCAACAATTGACGCGCCCTTGGTCCTCCACTCCCGCAGTTTGCTAACGGCAGTTAACGTGCAATAACCTCCAGTGCCCACGCGCCGGACGCGCCGGCGGCCGTGGTCCCGCGTGTATCCGAGGACACGGTGGCCCCGGTGCGACACGCCGGTCATCGCGAGCAGGCGGTTCAGAGACACACCCGAAGGGCGCCTGCCACCGCGCTTGGAGACGCATGCAAAACATCCTGGACATTTCCCTCAACCGCCCCATCGGGGTCTTCGACTCCGGCGTGGGCGGGCTAACGGTTCTGAAGGCCCTGCGCCGCGCCATGCCCCGGCGCGATTTCGTCTACCTGGGCGATACCGCCCGGGTGCCTTATGGGCGCAAGCCCGCGGCCATGGTGACGGCGTTCGCGCATGGCATCACGGAGTTCCTCGTCCGGCTGGGCGTGGAAGCCGTGGTGGTGGCCTGCAACACCGCTTCGGCGGCGGCGCTGCCGGAGTTGCGCAGCGCCTTCGATACGCCGGTCTGGGGGGTGATCGAGCCGGGTGTGGAGGCTGCTCGCCGGCTCACCCGCAGCGGGCGAGTGGGAGTGATCGGCACCCAGGGCACCATTCGCAGCGGCGCCTATCAGCGGCGCCTCGAGGCGCCCGGTCTGGAGGTCTGGGCCCAAGCCTGCCCCATGCTGGTGCATGTCGTCGAGGAAGGCCTGGCCCGATCGGCCGAAGCCGAGATGCTGGCGCGTCACTACCTGGCGCGGCGTCCCGATCTCGACACCCTGATCCTCGGCTGTACCCACTACCCTTTGCTTCGGGGCGTAATCCAGCGGGTGGTGGGAGACGGCGTGGCCCTGGTGGAT
>JAWLGN010000052.1:0-24132 GCA_041685075.1 Bryobacteraceae bacterium | reverse complement strand
GGTCACGGTGTCGAGATCCGGCGAAACGTGCAGGCCGTAGATTTCGGCATCGTCGGCGGTGTTCCCGATGATGAACAGGCGCTGGGGTGCGACCACGCGCGCCAGCCCGTCGAGAAAGCGCGCCGCTCCCACGCCGCCGGCCAGCGCCACCACCCGGCGGCCGGTCATAGCGTCACCCCGGTGATCCGAATGCCCGAACCTTTCACCTTGTGGCGGAGGTTGACTGCCACCAGCAGCGCCGCGGCGCTCTCGACCAACCGCGCATTTTCCAGCGGGCCTGCATCCACCGCCCGCACTCCCGCGATGCTCCGCGCCAGCTCCGCTACCACGGCTTTGGCGCCAACGTCATCGCCGCAGATCAGCGCGTCGCACTCGACGGGATCATCCAGCCGCGCCAGCGCTTCGGCACTTAACATTTGAAAAGCAGCCACAACCTTGACGCCTTCGGGAACGAGGCGCGCGGCCTGCTGCGCCGCCGAGCCGTCCCACAGGCTCAGCGTGCGGGAGAGCCGCCCGCCGATCGCCACCTCCAGCGCCACCGTGGCATCCACCAGGATCGTGCCGCTTCGCAGCGCGCCGCGGATGTCCTTCAGGGTCGCCACCTGCGCGGCGAGCGGCACCGTCAACACGACCACGTCGCCGCGCGCGGCGGCATCGGGGTTGACTTCGCCCGTCACCTCGCCCGCACCCGCGGCCGCGGCGATCCGCGACGCCGCCTCCCGCGCCTTCTCCGCGCTGCGCGAACCGATGACCACGCGCATTCCCGCGCGTGCAAAGCGCAGCGCCAGCCCGCCGCCTTCGGCCCCCGTACCGCCGATCACCGCGATGGTTCGTTCGTCCGACATCGTTACCAAAATACCCCGCCCAGGCGCTTTATGAGTGTTGTACTCTCGATATTGATGGAGGGCGCCATGGTACCGATTCCCGAACCTTTCCAGGATCTCTTCAAGAAGAAGGCGTTTGCGCAGTTGGCCACACTGATGCCGGACGGAAGCCCCCAGGTTTCTCCCGTCTGGTGCGATTTCGACGGCCGCTACATCCTCGTCAACAGCGCCAAGGGCCGGCTGAAGGACCGCAACATCCGGCGCGATCCGCGCGTCTCGCTCGACCTGATGGACCCCGACAATCCCTACCGGCATCTGTCCATCCGGGGCCGCGTAGCGGAGATCACCGAGGACGGCGCCGACCAGCACATCGACAAGCTGGCCAAGAAATACCTCGGGGTGGACCGCTACCCCAATCGCGCCCCGGGCGAAGTGCGGGTGCTCTATAGGATCGAGCCCCTGCACGCCCACACCATGGGCTGAGGGGACTATCGGTACGTCGACGAACATCTCCCGGGCGGAGGCCGGCAGCCTCCTTCGTGCGCGCGGCGGCGAGCTGCTCGAGCTTTTCCGGCGCGCCTCCGCGGTGCGCGAGCGGAACTTCGGCTATACCATCACGTGGTCGCGGAAGGTTTTTATTCCTCTGACCAACCTCTGCCGCGACCGCTGCGGCTACTGCACCTTCGCGCGCCAGCCGGACGAGCCTTCCGCCCACACCATGACCCCGGAGGAGGTCCTGGCCACGGCCCGCGCCGGACGCCGCGCCGGGTGCAAGGAGGCGCTTTTCAGTCTGGGCGACAAGCCCGAGCTGCGCTACCCCGCCCATCGCGCCTGGCTGGCCGAACGCGGCTACCGCTCCACTGTGGAGTACCTGGAAGCCATGTGCCGCCTGGTGTTCGAGGAGACCGGCCTGCTGCCCCACTCCAACCCCGGGCTGCTCAGCCGCGAGGAGATGCAGTTGCTTCAGCCGGTGAATGCCAGCCTCGGCACCATGCTGGAATCGGTGAGTCCCCGGCTTACCGCTCCCGGCGAAGCCCACCATGGCTGCCCGGACAAGTTGCCGCGCCTGCGCCTCGAGGCGCTCGAAACCGCCGGCCGCCTGCGCATCCCCTTCACCACCGGCATCCTGATCGGCATTGGCGAGACGCCTGCGGAACGCATCGACAGCATCTTCGCCATCCGGGAGATTCACGAACGATACGGTCACATCCAGGAGGTGATCGTACAGAACTTCCGCTCCAAGCCGGACACGCGCTTTGCGAACCGCCCCGAACCTTCCGCGCTCGATGTAGCGCGCACCGCGGCGGTGGCGCGCCTGATTCTCGGCGGCGACATCCATCTGCAGGTGCCGCCGAACCTCACCGGCGACGCGTACGGCTTCTACCTGCTGGCGGGCATCGATGACTGGGGCGGCATCTCTCCGGTGACCCGCGATTTCATCAACCCCGAAATGGCCTGGCCGGAAATCCCGAGCCTTCGCGCGGTGACTCGCGAGGCGGGTTTCGAGCTGCGCGAGCGCCTGGCGGTCTACCCGGAGTATCTCCGGGAGCCGGGCTGGGTGCCCGCGGCGCTGCGCCGCCGCGCGCTCGAGTGGACCGACGACGCCGGGCTGGTACGGGAAGAACAGGAGACTCGATGACGATAGACCACATTTTGGAACGCGCCGAGACGGGGGCCGAGCTGACTGCCGAAGAAGGCGCCGCGCTGTTCGCCGCCGAAGGCGAAGCGCTCGAACGCCTGGTGGAGGCCGCCGACAGCCTCCGCCGGCGCCGCAACGGCGACCGCGTGGGCTACGTCGTCAATCGCAACATTAACTTCACCAACGTCTGCGTGAAGCGCTGCGGCTTCTGTGCCTTCAGCCGCGGCCACCGTGCCGAAGAAGGCTACTTTCTGCCGCTCGAAGAGGTTTTGCGGCGGGTCCGCGAGGCCGTGGAACTGGGCGCCACCGAGGTATGCCTGCAGGCCGGCCTGCCGCCCCGCATCCCGGGCTCCTACTACGTCGACCTGTGCGCCGCCATCGCCAAAGCCGTGCCCGGCCTTCACCTGCACGCGTTCTCGCCGGAGGAGATCTTCTACGGCGCGACGCTCTCCCGCCGCAGCATCGCGGATTACCTGGCGGCCTTGCGCGACGCCGGACTGGGATCGCTCCCCGGCACCTCCGCCGAAATCCTGGACGATCGCATCCGCGATATCATCTCGCCGGGCCGCATCACCACGCATCAATGGATCGAGGTGATCCGCACCGCGCACCGGCTGGGCATTCCCACCACCTCCACCATCATGTACGGCCACGTGGAGACTCCACTCGACCGCGCGAGGCACCTGGCGCTGCTGCGCGAGATCCAGAAGGAGACCGGCGGCTTCACCGAGTTCGTGCCCCTGAGCTTCATCGCGGACGAGGCGCCGATGGTGCGGAAGCATCTGGTTGAGGGGGTGGCGGCTTCAGTGCCGGCGCAGGACGTGGTGCGCATGTACGCCGTGGCGCGCCTGATGCTCGATCCGTGGATTCCCAACCTTCAGGTCTCCTGGGTCAAGCAGGGGCCGCGCTTTGCCGCCGAGTGCCTGCGCGCGGGCGCCAACGATTTTGGCGGCACCCTCATGAACGAGAGCATCTCTACCTCGGCGGGCGCTTCGCACGGCCAGTTCATGCACCCCACCGAGATACGGCGCATCATCCGGGAGGCCGGGCGCGTTCCCTACCAGCGCTCCACGACGTATCAAACCCTGCGCGTGTTCGAAAGCGAGCCGGCGGAACCGGAACCGGCCTGGGCGCCCGATCGTTTCGGCTCCTACGCCGAACTCATCGCCTCCCCGGAGTTCCGCGTGCGGGAGCGCCGCCTAGGTTCTGCCGAGTTGTGCTGAAGGCTATTCGTGCCGCAGTGCGGACATCGGATCGATAGCCGCGGCGCGGCGGGCGGGGAGCCACGCTGCGGCCAGCATCGTGAGAGTCAACAGGACCGGCATCACTGTGAAAACCAGTGGATCATTCGGGTTGATGCCGTACAACAGCGATCCCAGCAGCCGAGTCAGCCCCAGCGCGAGCCCGAAGCCGATCGCCAATCCCGTTACGGAAAGGGCAATCCCTCGCTTCAGGATCAGCCACACGACGCCGCCTTGCCTTGCTCCAAGGGCCATGCGAAGTCCGATCTCCTGCGTCCGGCGCGACACGCTGTACCACACCACGCCGCCAATCCCGAGCGCAGCCAGCAGCAGTGCCAAGGCGCCGAACGAGCCGGTCATTCTCGTGAGCTGGCGGCGCATGGCGACCTGGTCCGATAGGGCTTCCTCCATGGTCTTCACTCCGCTGACGGGAAGGTCGCGGTCCAGCGCCCGGACCTCCCTGCGAATTGCGCCAGCGAGTGCCGATGGATCGATAGCCGTTCGTGCGGCAAGGAAGATCCGTCCGGGCGCCTGCTGCGCGAACGGCGTGAAGGTCTCGGGGCGAGCCGGAGTCTCCGGGCCGCTATGGCGCGTGTCCCCGACAATGCCGACGATCCGGCGCCACCGGCCATCGTAGGCCGTGCGAATTCTTTTGCCGACCGCATCCTCTCCCGCGAAAAAGCGGCGTGCGAACGCCTCGTTCACGACGATCACCGGCTCAGCGTTTTCGCGATCCTGCTCGGAGAAGAAGCGTCCTCTCCGCAGTGGGATGCCCAGCGTCTGGAAGTACTGCGGCGTTACCCAGCGGCAGCCGGCGTTAAACTGCTCGCCATCGAGCGGCATCGGGCGGCCTTCAATCTCTACTCGGCCGCCTGTATGCACGCCGCTCATCGGTACCGAATCGGCTCCGCCTACAGCCTTTACCCCAGGCAACCGGCCAACCCTATGCAGCAGGTCGTCGTAGAACTGCACCCGGGCTTGCTGGCCGGCATATCGTGCCGGAGGAAGCTCTATCCGGAAGGTCAGAATGCCCGCGGTCCTGAAACCGAGGTCCACGTCAAGCACGCTCACAAAGCTGCGAGTGAGCAAACCTGCCAGGATGAGCAAAGGCGTGGCGAGCGCCACTTCGGAGATCACCAGCAGCCCTCGCAACCGGCCGCCGCTCGAGCCCGTCGTGCCGCAGGCGTCGCCCGGTTTCAGATCCCGGTTCACATCCTCCCTCAGAGCTTGCCAGGCTGGAGCCAGGCCGGTCAGGATACCGGCTACAACGGAGAGGACAAACGAGAAGGTGAGGACGTGGCGATCGACCCGCACGATCGAACCGAGATCCATCCATTCCGGCGCTGCTCGAGCGCCCAGGTCGACAGCCCAGGAGGCCAGCAACAGGCCCAGCCCTCCGCCGGCCAGCGACACCATCAGGCTTTCCCCCAGGAACAAGCGGACTACGTGCTCCCGCCCTGCGCCCAGCGCACGGCGGATGGCGATCTCACGCGTGCGGCCGGCGGCCCGCGCCAGTAGGAAGTTGGCGACGTTGGCGCATGCGATCAGCAGAACGACAGCGACCACCGCGAACAGAATCGCTATGGGCGCTCCGAACCGATCCTTCAGTGCATCCGGAAATGCAGTCACCCGGACTCCCCAACCGGTGTTCGTTGCGGGGTAAGCCTCCTCGAGCCGCCGCGCGATGGCGCTGAGTTGTGCTTGCGCAGCCTCCACAGGCACGCCCGGTTTCAGGCGTGCGTAACCACGGTACTGGTGCACAAGACGGCCGGAGGCCTGGTGCGCCAGTGGAATCCAGTACTCGGGCACATGTCCTTCATTGAAGCGGAAATCCTCCGGCATCACCCCGACCACCGTATAGCTGTGCCCGTCAAGGGTGAGTGATTGGCCCAGAATATCCGGCCGGGCGCCGAAGCGCCGCACCCAGGTGCGGTAGCTAAGAATCAATACGCGGTTCCGGCCCGGCTGCTGCTCCTCCGGCCGAAACCAGCGGCCGAGGAGAGGCTGGACGCCAAGCAGTTCGAAGAAGCCCTCAGAGACTTCCGTGCCGGTGAGGCGTTCCGGGCCTGCGAAATCCGGGAAGCTCTGGCCCGTGAAGTTGGCCTGGGAGGGCATCGTGTAGGCCATGGCGTCAAACACGGTGTTCTGCTCACGCCAGTCGCGAAAGTCATCGGGGCCAATACTGGTGGGACCACGACGCGGATGCGTGGCCTCGAGGATCACCAGGCGCTCCACCTCGGGGAAAGGAAGGAACCGGAGCAGGACTGCGCTGACGAGGCTGAACAGAGCCGTATTGGCCCCGATTCCCAGTGCCAGCGTAATAACCGCCAGAGAGGTGAACCACGGGGTTCGGCCCAGTCCGCGGAGTGAATGGCGCAGATCGGATGTCCAAGACCGCACGGAGACGCCGGGGCACGTCCGTTGCCGACCCGAGGTCACTCAGCCCGATGAGTACGCCGGGCAGAACTCCTTTAATTTCAGTTCAAGGATGGCCTGAGCGTCCGTATGGTGCGCAGGCCGGAGCGGACAGACGTGTGCGAAACTGGGACGGCACTGTCCGGTTTTCGCACGATCGCGCCGGGGGCGCTCATCGCACCATCAGTTCGACCTTGCGAAACTCCACCGGGTGGCTCTCGCTTTGCAGCGAGATGTAGCCGCTTTCGAGCAGCTTGCCGTCCTGTTTCGCCGCCGGGTCGAAGTCGTTCACGGCGCCGCCGCCGATCTGCGGCTGCTCATAGCGCAGCACTTCGCGGCCGTTCACCTTGTGGCTGATCACGCGGCTGCCGTCCACTTCCACCTCCACCCGCACCCATTGCTCGCCGTGATAGGTCTCCGAGGAGGACTGAATGCAGTGGGTGGTCACCAGCTTGCCGTTCATCACCACGTTGGTGCCCGGGGTGCAGAGGTTTGCCGTGGAGCGCTTGTTCACCCCGTCGCCGCCGAGCAACTGCACCTCGATGGAAATGGGGAAGTTCTGCTCCTTCGGCATGGTCTTGGGGTCCTGGCAATGGAGCATGATGCCGCTGTTGCGCAGCGCCCACTGCGGTCCCCCGGCCACCTGCTCTCCGACGAAGCGGTACTCTACCGCGATCACGTAGCGCGAGTAGGGAGTGTTGTAGAAGAGATGGCCGAAGCGGTCGCCCCACTTCTCATAGCCATCGTAGGAGACCTTCAGGATGCCGTCTTCCACGCGGAAGGTGTTCCTGTAGTTGTCGCCCAGCTCGTAGCCCTTGATCTTGGGCGTCCAGCCGTCCAGGTTCTTGCCGTTGAAGATCTGGATCCACTGCCCGCTCTGCCCGGCGAAAGCCGCCGCCGAAAGCAGCGGAATCGCCAACGCGAGATGTATTGCGCGCATAAGCCTCCGGCCGGCGCTAGGGCGCCAGCACCACTACAAAGCCGTCGAACATGCCGCCGGCGTAGTCCCTTCGCGCGGCATTTTCGGTCGTCTGCATCGGCGGGAAGGAGGTCTCCCCGGCGATGGCCACGGTCCCGTCCCCTCCCGCCGCAATCGAGTATCCCAGGCTGATGTTGAACTGTCCCAGGTAGGTGGAATAGAGCAGCGAAGCGTCGCCGAAGCGCTGCGGATCGAAGCTGGCGGCAAAGACGTTCAGGCCGCCGGGATAGAACTGCACCAGCGCATCGCCCGTGGTGGGGAAGTCGGCCGAGTAGGTATAACCGGTCACCCAGACGACGCCCGACTGATCCACGTCCAATCCGTAGATCACGTCGCCGCCGCTCCCGCCCAGGTAGGTGCCGTAGAGCAGCGCCGATTCGCGCGGAGCGTCCGTGTCGAGCCGCACGATGAAGCCGTCGCCGTCGCCGCCGGGAGCCGTCTCCCGCAGCGCGCCGAAGGTCACGGGCAGGTCGCTGGAGAGCGTTGCCCCGGCCAGCAGCAGCTTCCCCTCGGGGTCCACCGCCACCCGGTAGATCTCGTCATATCCGGATCCCCCGAAGAACGTGGCGTACGGAACCGATGCCGGACCGGAGGCGGAAGTAATCACCCTGGCGAGAAATCCGTCGCCGCTGCCCGCATTCGTCTCCTGAAAAGCGTTCCCCGCCCAGGGGAACTCGTCCGACAGGGTGGAGCCGGCCACGTAGACGACACCCTCCGGGGTCGCCGCAATGGCGCGGCCGTCGTCGTAGCTGTTGCCCCCGAAGTAGGTGCTGTAGACCAGGGAGGCGGGCGCATCCAGCGCAAACGGGTCGAACCGGGCGATAAAGGCGTCCCGGTCACCCCAGCGGATGGTCTGGGCCGCCGACTCGGTCAGCGGAAAGTCGTCGGAGGTCGTCGAGCCTACGATATAGATCTGGCCCGCCGCATCCACCGCGATGCCGTTGCCTTCGTCCGCATCCGAGCCGCCCAGGTAGCTGGAATAGGCTAGCGACAGTTCGCCGCCCACCGACGGCTGCAGCTTCACCACAAAAGCTTCGTGAATGCTGCCGGTAGCGATTCCCAGGTCGTCCACCGTAACGCCCAGCGGCTCGGTTTGATACGCGAAGCCGCCCAGGGGGAATTCTGCCGAGGAAGTGTAGCCGGTCAGGTAGACGTTGCCGAACTGGTCCAACGCCATGTCGTTGCAGACATCGGCGCCGTCGCCGCCGAGATAGGTGAAGTAGAGCAGCGATGCGTCACCCTGGGCGCGCGGATCGAGCCGCGCCACGAAGATATCGGTCCCGCCGTAGGCGAACTCGCTCTGGTACGGATTGCCCACCGCCGGGATGCCGCCGTCGCTGATGGTGCCGGCTATCCAGACCATGCCCTCGCGGTCGATTTTCACCGCGGCCACCGAATCGGCCCGTTCGCCGCCGAACAGGGAAGCGTACTGCAACACCGGGTCGATGACCAGCGGGCGCGAACGGTCGTAGTCCCCCACCTCGATGCGCGCGGCGGTCTTTCCCGCCATGCGATAGCGCACCGCCACCTCGCGGCGCGCGCCGGAGTCGTCGAACTGGTAGGCTACCGGCCGCTTCTGCACCAGCCGGCTCGCGCCGGCGTGGAGTAGCAGGTCGCCGTCGTCGCTAAGCGCCACGCGGTCCGCCCCGCGGTAGCGCAGGCGAATGCGCGACGGGTCTGCGCCCGGCTCGAGCAGAAAGTCGTATTCCAGTTCCCGCCCGTTGCCGTAGTACACCAGGTCGATGCCCTCATACACTCCGCGGTACAGGACCTTCCTGTACTGCGGCACGCCCGTGCGCCAGGCGGCGCGCCGGTTGCCCAGCAGGTAACTGCCGCGCGCCTGGAGCAGTTCCAGGCCTTCGATGCGCGGCGACGCCTGGGCGCCCTCGAGCGCGATGGAGACGCGCCGCGCCGGCGCGCCGTCCTGCTGAGGAAGCGTCACCAGCGCCTCGCGCGCGGTTAGCGCCAGGCTATAACTTCCGGTGCGCGCGGCAAAGCGCACCTCCGGCGTCCATTGCCCGGCATTGGGTTCGAATCGGACCGGCAGCGCGGCCAACTTCTCCTGCGCCTGCATGACTACCGGCTCGACCTTCACGGCTCCGAACGCGGCCCACGCGGCGCACAACGGGATGACCAGACGGATGAAGACACGTAGCGGGTGCATAATTCTTACCAAAAAAGATAACACGAGTTGCAGCGGGTTATAATTGGCCTGGATGGACGTCTGGGAGGAGATCGTCAGGTTGCGCCGTCTGGGCCGCAAATGCGCGCTCGCCACCATCGTGGAGAAGCGCGGCTCGATTCCCAGCTACCAAAGCGCCAAACTGCTGGTCCGCGACGACGGCTCCATGATCGGCACCATCGGCGGCGGCTGCGTGGAGGCCGAGGTCTGGAACGCCGCCCGCGAGGCCATGGAGTCCGAAACACCCCGCCACCTCAGCTTCAACCTGGGGCAGGACGCGGCCTACGACAACGGCCTGATCTGCGGCGGCCAACTGGAGGTCTACGTGGAACCCGTGCTGCCCGCGCCGCGCGCTTTCATCTTCGGCGCGGGACATATCTCCCGCGGGCTGGCGCAAATCGCCGGCCTGGCCGGCTTCGACGTCGCGGTGGTGGACGACCGCGAAACCTACGCCAACCGCGAGCGCTTCCCCAACGCCTCCGAGATCCACGCCGCACCCTACGAAGAGGTCTTCCCGAAACTCGAGATCAACGAGAGCGCCTACATCGTGATCGTCACGCGCGGTCATCGCGACGATATGCGGGTGCTGCGCTGGGCGGTCGGAACGAGCGCCCGCTACATCGCCATGATCGGCAGCCGGCGCAAGGTGGTGGGGGTGATCCGGGAACTGGAAAAAGAAGGCGTACCGGCGGCCTCGTTCGAGCGGGTCTTTGCCCCCATGGGACTGGAGATCGGCGCGGTGTCGCCCGAGGAGATTGCGGTCTCGGTGGTGGCCGAGATGATCGCCGTGCGGCGCAATGCCTCATCCAACTGGCGCGCGCTGTCGAAGACCGTCTTCGGCAACGAATCCCTGCGCGCACTGCTGCTCCAGTGAGCGTCGCGGGTCTGATTCTCGCCGCCGGTGAATCGCGCCGCATGGGGCATCCCAAGGCGCTGTTGGACTACCGCGGCGAGACCTTCCTCGATCGCCTGATCCGCATCTTCGGCGAGGTCTGCTCCCCGGTGTTGGTCGTTCTGGGCGCGCAGCCCGAGGCGGTGCGGGCCGGAGCGCGCCGTGGCGGCGAGGCCCGCTTCCTGCTCAACGCCATCTACCGCAAGGGCCAGCTTTCGTCATTGCAGTGCGGCATGCGGAGCGTGCCGCCCGAGGCCGAAGGGGTGCTCTTCACCCTGGTGGACCATCCCGCGGTGGAGCCATCCACGGTGGCGCGCCTGCTGGCCGCGAGCGGCCCGCTGCGCATTCCGCGGCACGCCGGCCGCCGCGGCCACCCGGTCTACGTCTCCCGCGCCCTGCTGCCGGAGTTCCTCGCGCTGGAGCCGGCGGATTCCGCCCGCCTGGTCATCAACCGTCATGGAACTTCAATAGAGTACGTGGATGTGGACGACCCCGGGGTCCTGGAGGACATCGACGAACCGGGCGACTACGAGCGCCTGGTGCGCGGAGACCGGCCATGAAGACCGCAGCCCGGCGCGCTTTTTATCTGGCCGCCATCGCATTGGCTCTGCTGCTCGTGGCCGGCGTCGCCGCTCCCTTCATCAGCGCGGAGCGCTATCGCACCCGCATCCAGGCGGCGCTCGAAGGCGCGCTGGGCCGCAAGGTCGAGATCGGCACGGTGCGCTTCAACCTGTTCACCGGCCCCGGTTTCGCGCTCAACAACGTCACTATCCACGAAGACCCCTCGATCGGCATTGAACCCATCGCCTACGTCTCTTCGCTGGAGGCCGTGCCGCGCCTATGGTCGCTGTTCACCCGGAAGCTGGAGTTTTCCTCCATCCGGCTGGAAGCGGCCAGCATCAACGTGGCCAAGACCGGCCCGCCTTCGGCCCCCGGCCGCTGGAACCTGGAAGCCCTGCTCAACCGCTCCCTGGTGGCTACCTTCCCCGAGATCCACGTGCGCGGCGGGCGCATCAACTTCCGCTTCGGCGACACCAAGACCGTCTTCTACTTCATCGAGACGGACCTGGATATCTACCCGCCCGGGCGCGGCGAGCGCGACTGGAGCGTGCGCTTTTCCGGCGGTCCGGCGCGCAGCGACCGTCCCGCGCGGGCCTTCGGCTACCTGGCGGCGCGCGGCCGCTGGATCCCCGGCGAGGCGTCCCGCCCGGACCGCCTCGATCTCGACGTGCGGCTCGAACGCAGCGCCATCGGCGATATCACCGCGCTGGTGCGCGGCGCCGACGCGGGCGTGCACGGCGCCGTGTCTTCGCGCATGCGTCTGGCCGGCCCGCTCGATGACGTTCGCATCACCGGCCGCGTGATGGTGGAAGACGTGCACCGCTGGGACCTGCTCCCGGCCCACGGCCGCAACTGGCCGCTCGAAGTGCGCGGCCGCCTGGACCTGCTGGCCCACCGCCTGGAGCTGGAGTCCACCTCCTCGGAGCGCGAAGCCCTGCCCCTCTCGCTGCGAATGGAAGTGACCGATTTCCTCTCCGAGCCGCGCGTTTCCGTGGCAGCCAACTGGAACCGCTTCCCGCTGGCGCCGGTGCTCGAACTGGCCCGCCATCTGGGCGCTCCATTGCACGAAGGGCTGCAGCTTAGCGGCACGCTCGATGGGGCCGTTTCCTACGACGCCGCCAGCGGCCTGGAAGGCGAACTGTTCTTCCGCGACAGCGCCCTCACCATTCCGGATTCGCCGCCCGTCCGGTTTGAGGAAGCGCGCCTCCTGTGCAGCCGCGGCAGCGTGCGGCTGGCGCCTTCGCTGGTGCGCACGGCCGAAGACGACCAGGCACGCATCGAAGCGGCCTACGACTGGAAGACTCGCGGCCTGGATCTCTCCATCGTCACCCAGTCGATGAACGTGGCCTCTCTGCGCGCGCAGGTGGCCCTGGCCGGAGTGCCCTGGCTGGAGCAGGCGGCCTCGGGCGTCTGGCGCGGCCGGCTGCGCTACCGCTACCTCCCGGGCGACCCACCCACGGCGCCGCACGCCGGCTGGAGCGGCCAGATCGAACTGCACGAGATCCGCTTTCCCCTGCCCGGTTTGGCCGAAGCGCTGCGCGTGGAAACAGCCCAGGCCCATATCCAGGGAGAACGCGTGGTGCTCCGCGACATGCGTCTCCATGCCGGCGACGTCTCCGCCACGGGCGAGTACCGCTACGACCCGCAACTGCTGCGGCCGCACCGCTTCCGCCTGCGCATTCCTGAAGCCGAGGCCGCCGAACTCGAGCGCCTCTTCTCCCCTACGCTCCACCGCAGGGGCGGACTGCTGGCCCGCGCCTTCAACATCGGGCGCGCCCCGGTTCCCAGGTGGCTGGCCACGCGCCGCGCCGAAGGCAGCATCGAAATCGACTCTCTCTTGCTGGCCGGGGCGCAGGTGGAAGACATCGCCGCGCGCCTGAGTTGGGACGGCACGCGCGCTCGTTTGGAACGCGTTTCCGCCCGCCTGCACGACGGCACCATTTCCGGCGTTCTCACGGTGAACCTGCGCGGCGCCAAGCCGGCCTACCTGCTGGCCGGACGCATCCGCACTTTGAGCTGCCGTTCCGGCAAGCTGGATGCCGAGGGGGTGCTGGAAACCAGCGGCGTGGGCGAAGAATTATTCGCTAACCTGCGCTCGGCCGGCACCTTCTCCGGCCGCGCGCTCGAACTGGGGTCCGTGCCGCTGAAGTCCGTTGCGGGCGTCTACAGGCTCAGTTGGGCGCAGCCCGAACCGCGCCTGCACTTCTCGAACCTGGAGCTAGCCGCCGGCGAGGAGATCTTCACGGGCGGCGGCGCTACCCAGGACAACGGGGAACTCCTCATCCAGCTTTCCGGCGGCGGGCGCGAGGTGCGGATGAGCGGCACCCTGGCCAAGCTCCACATGGACGAGACCGCCACGCCGTAACATCCGTTGCCGCTCCAGCCGCGACGCCGTAAACGCGGGCTCTTCCTGCTCTTCGATCATTTCTTCCTCGTTCTCGTAGTAGACGCGGAAGTAATGGGTCACCATGCCGGCCCCCACCGCCAGGAGCACAACCACCGTCACCCATTTCAGCGTGCGGAGATTCCACGCCCGCTCCTGCTCCACCGCCGCCGCCGTGGCGCGCACCGCCGCCCAGGCCATCCCCACCCCCAGGCCCAGCTTCCAGTACCAGAGCACCAGGTCCAGGTTGACCTGCCCGGCCACCTGGCTCCACACGGTGTACACGACGGGCAGCGCAATGAGGAACTCAATGGCGTAGGCCAGCCGGTGCAGTCGATAGTTCACGGTATCCATTCAAAGCACGTCCGCAAAGCCGCGCTTCATTTGCCGGAAGAACGCTCCGCCGGCCACGAACATCGCCGCCGCGGCGCCCGCGACGATTCCCAGATCGCCGAAATCGGGCAGATCGCCCCGCAGCAGAATCTGCCGGTAAGCCCGCACCAGGTAGGCCAGCGGGTTACCCGCGATCAGAAACTGAAACTCCGGGGGATACTGATCCTCGGTGATAAAGATGGGGGTCAGCCAGAACCAGAAGGTCATGGCCACGCTCAACACCTGCGCGGTATCGCGCAGATAGACCTGCAGGCTCGCCACCACCCACCCCAGCCCCACCGCCAGCATCCCCAGCAGCACGGTGTAGAGCGGTAACAGCACCAGCGCGATGGTGAAGGTGTTTTCGACGATGGCTACCGCCGCAATCAACAACCCCAGGGTCATGGCGTGGCTGACCAGCCCCGATAGAAACACCGAGAGCGGCACCATCTCCGCCGGGAACACCGTCTTGGTGATGAGGTTGGCGTTTTCGATCAGGCTAGTCGAGGAGCGCTGCACCGTTTCGCTGAAGAGCATCCATGGAACCATCCCCGCGAACAGGAACAGCGGATAGTTCTGGGTGGGTTCGGCCGGCCCCAGTTTCACCCGCAGGCAGACGCTGAAAACGAAGGTCCAGCTCAACAACAGCACCAGCGGATGGATGATGCTCCAGATCCAGCCCATCACGGAGCCCACGAAGCGCTGTTCGAAATCGCGGCGCACCAGTTGAACCAGCAGGCTGCGCCGCTCTACGAGGTTGCGGGCGAACAGAGTGCCTGGAATGTGCGGGGGAGCCAAGCCCTTTAACATAGCATCCTTTCAAACGGTTGCACACGCCGGCACGAGGCCGTTTTGCGCGTTAGCTATTAGTATGGCGGGGCTGGTTGTAACGCGCGGAAGTTCTTTCGCATCCATGAGGGATGGAGGTAGAATGACCTCCAGAGTACAGTGGGAGAAGGTGGGCTTGATCGTACGTACAGTCGTGGCGCTGGCAATCGCGGCGGCCCTTTGGGCGGCGTCGCCGGAGTATGAGCGCGCCCGCAAGTTGTACGATCGCACCGATTTCGACGGTTCGCTCGCCATCCTGCTGAAGCTGGAACCCAAGGACGCGGCCACCCATCAGCTCATTGGCCGCAACTATTACATGCAGGGCGATTTCCGCCGCGCTACCGACTGGCTGGAGAAGGCCGTGGCGGCCGATCCGTCTTCGTCGGCACACGCCCTGTGGCTGGGGCGCGCCTATGGGCGCCGGGCTGAAACGTCGTCGTTCCTCACGGCGCCGCGCTACGCCGGCAAGGCGCGCCAGTACTTCGAAAAAGCCGTGCAACTGGATCCCGATAACGAAGAAGCCGCCAACGACCTGTTCGAGTACTACCTCCAGGCGCCGGGCTTCCTCGGGGGCGGCTATGAAAAAGCCGCCGCGCTGGCCGAGCGCATCGCCGCGCGCGACCCCGTCGAGGGCCACTACGCCCGCGCCAAGCTGGCCGAAAAGCGCAAGGACTCCAGCGGCGCCGAACAGCAACTCCGCCGCGCCGCCGAGCTGGCTCCCCAGCAGGTGGGCCGCCTGATCGATCTGGCCAAGTTCCTGGCCAAACAGGGGCGTTTCCACGAAAGCGAGCAGAGCTTCCAGCGGGCCGCGAAGATCGCTCCCGAAAGCCCCAAGCTGCTGTTTGAACGCGCCAATACCTACATTCAGGCCGGCCGCAATCTCGACCAAGCGCGCGACCTGCTCGAACGCTACCTGAACGCCAGTCTCACCCCGGACGATCCGCCCCGCCGCGAGGCCGAGAAACTGCTCCGGCAGGTGTCCGGCGGATGACGGGAGGAATCGTCTTTTGCAAATCGGCGAGGCGCTGAAGTTCAGCGTCCAGGCGCTGCGCGCCAATCCGGTCCGCTCCATCCTCACTATGCTCGGGATGGTGATCGGCACCGCCTCGGTCATCCTGGTGGTGACCATTTCGCTCACCAGCCGCGAGTACATCCTGGAACAGATTCAGGGCATCGGCTCCAACATGATCTTCGCCTACTACGAGACGGCGGGATCGAGCGCAACCGTCTCCGCGGCGGATTTCATCAACTCCGCGGACGTGGAAGCGGTGCGCCGGCAGCTCGGCGACCGCATCGTCGCCGCCACCGGCGTGATGAGCAACTACGACCGCATGATCATAAGCGGCCGTGAAGAGGACGTGGCGGTCATCGGCTCCGACCAGCACTACCAGACCGTGCGCAACCTGATCGTCTCCTCGGGCCGCTTCCTGGATGCGAGCGACGTGACATTGCGCCAGAAGGTGGCGCTGCTCACCGAGGAGCTGGCCCGCCGCCTCTTCGGCAGCCCCAGTGCCGCCGTCGGGCAGGTCATCAAGGTGCACGGGCTGCAGTTCACCGTGGTGGGCACCTTCCGGGAGCGCGTCGAAAGCTTCGGCCAGACGGAGTTGGCGCGCGAAACCGTTCTCATTCCCATCACCGTAATCCGCTACTTCACCCCCATCGAGCGCATCGACCCCATGTATGTGCAGGTGCGCGACCCGGAAGACGTGGAAGCCGTGACCCAGGTGGTGCGCAGTATTCTGGAGTCGCGCCACCGCCCCGGCGCGCGCTACCGGGTGGAGAACCTCACCGCCATTCTCGACGCCGCCAATAACATCGCCCTGGTGCTGACCGGCGTGCTGATCATGGTCTCGGCCATCGCGCTGGTGATCTCCGGCATCGGCATCATGAACATCATGCTGGTGACCGTCACGGAGCGCACTCGCGAGATCGGGGTGCGCATGGCGGTAGGAGCTTCACGCCGCGAGATCCTCATGCAGTTCCTCACCGAAGCCACGCTGGTGAGCCTGGGGGGGGGCATTCTGGGCATCCTGGCGGGCATCTCGGTGCCGCTGGCCATCCGGGTGTTCGCCGATAACATTCACATCCCCATCTCGACGGTGGCGATCGTGGTGGCCTTCGCGGTCTCCTGCGCGGTAGGCCTGATCTTCGGCATGCTTCCCGCCAACCGGGCCTCCCGGCTGAACCCCACCGAAGCGCTGCGTTACGAGTAGACGCGCCCGTACAATGGGGGGATGGTGAAGCTCGTGGTTTTCGTTTTCTTCGCGGCCGCGGCCGCGGGCCTCAATGCCGAGGTGCGCAGCATGACGCTCCGGCAGGCCGTGGACCAGGCCGTCAAGCAGAATCCCGACGTGGTGATAGCGGCTCTCGAAGAAGAAAAGGCGCGGCAGGCCGTGCGTCTGGCCCGCGATCCCTTCACGCCGCGCATCGTGGTGGGCAGCGGCCTGGCCTATACCAACGGCTTCCCCATGAGCATCGAGGGATCGGCCCCCTCCATCGTGCAGGCGCAGGCCACCCAGTTCCTCTTCAACCGCCCCCAAAGCTACGCCGTGGCGCAGGCTCGCGAAAACGCCCGCGGCGCGGGGCTGGCCGTTTCCGGCGCGCGCGACGAGGTGGCCTGGCGGACCGCCGAGCTGTACCTCGAGGCCGAGCGCGCCGGCCGCCTGGCCACGCTGGCCCGCCGCGAGGTCGAGAGCATGGAACGGGTCGAGCGCGCCGTGGATGCCCAGGTCGAGGAAGGCCGCCTGCTCCCCATCGAGCGCCGCCGCGCCGCGCTGAACCTGGCCCAGGCGCGCCAGTTGGTCGAGAATCTCGAAGCCGACCAGGCTGCCGCCGAAACCTCCCTCGCCATCGCCGTAGGCCTAACCGCCGACGACCGCGTACGCCCGGTCGAATCCGAGCGCCCGGTGCCTGCCCTGCCCCTCACCGAGGAAGAGGCCGTTCAAAGCGCCACCGAATCGAACAAGACGCTCCGGCAGATCGAATCCCAGATCATGGCGCGGGGCCTGCAGGTGCGCTCCGAGCGCGCCGCCCGCCTTCCCCGCGTCGACCTCGTCGCCCAATACGGTCTCTTCTCCCGCTTCAACAACTACGAGGATTACTTCCAGCGCTTCCAGCGCAACAACGGCCAAATCGGCATCTCCGTTCAGTTGCCCATCCTGCCGGGTTCGGGCGTGGGCGCCGCCGTGGCACAATCCAAAATTGAAGCCGCTCGCCTGCGCACAGAGCTGGAGGCTACCCGCAACCGCATCATCGCCGACACGCGCCGCAGCTTTCGCGAAGTGCGCCGCGCCGAAAACGCCCGCGAAGTAGCGCGCCTCAACCTGGAACTCGCTCGCGAACAGCTATCGATTCTCCTGGCCCAGATGCAGGAAGGCCGCGCCGCCCTCCGGCAGGTGGAGGAAGCGCGCGTGGCCGAAACCAGCCGCTGGATCGAGTTCTACGACGCCGAATACACGCTCCAGCGCGCCCAATACAACCTGCTGCACCATACCGGCGACCTGTTGGCGGCGTTGCAATAGCAAAATCGTCCCCGGCGCCAACGCCCGGAGTATAATCGCTTCCAGTGCACAGAGTGGGGCCGTACCGGATTCTGGGTGAGTTGGGACGGGGCGGCATGGGGACGGTCTATCGCGGGCTCGACCCGCTCATCGGCCGGCCCGTCGCCATCAAGACTGTGCGGTTGGCCGAGGTGGCCGATCCCTCCGAACACGCACTCCTCCGCGAGCGGCTGTACCGCGAGGCGCAGTCGGCGGGCAGCCTGTCTCATCCGGGTATTGTCACGGTCTATCACGTCGGCGAAGAGAACGGCGTCACTTACATCGCGATGGAGTTCATCGACGGGCCGACGTTGAGCGGGCTCCTCGCCTCCAGCGCGCCTCTGTCGCCGGAGTGGGTGACGGGGGTGCTGCGCCAGGCAGCCGCCGCACTGGACTTCGCTCACCAGAAGGGTGTCGTGCATCGCGATATCAAGCCCGCCAACCTCATGTTGACCTCCGACGGGCGCGTCAAGGTGGCGGATTTCGGCGTCGCCCGCATCGCTTCCAGCACCCTGACCCGCACCGGCATCTCGCTGGGATCCCCCTCCTACATGTCTCCGGAACAGGTGCAGGGGACGGTGGTGGATGGGCGGACGGACCAGTATTCGCTCGCCGTTACCGCCTGTGAACTATTGAGCGGCCAAAGGCCCTTCGCCGCCGATACCTTCACCGCGCTGGCGTTCAAGATCGTCTACGAAGAGCCCCAACTGGACGCGGTGACGTCCCGGGTGGGGAGCGCCGTAACGGCCGTGCTGTTGAAGGCGCTGTCGAAGAATCCCGCCGGCCGCTACGGCACTTGCACGGAGTTTGTGGAGGCGCTCGCCGCCGCGCTTGAACGGCCGGTATCCGTGGTTGCACCGCCCCCGGCGCGTAACCTGCCGCGCTGGGCAATCGCGGGCGCCGTGATGGTCGTTCTAATCGCAACCGCCTGGATGGCGGCGACGTGGTGGCGGGGTTCGCCAGAAGCGGGCGGGAGCGCATCGCAGCCTGCCGTCCGGGCTGCCGCCGCCGTTGAGAGTACCAGCCCGCCGCCTCCCGCCTCCAGGCGCTCCGCATCCATGGGAGGGGTGGCTAAGCCGGTTCCCAGCGTAGCCAGGCGGGCAGCCGAGGTGCAGACGGCTAAACCTTTACGCACCCCCGCGGCTCCGCCGCCCGAAGAGAAGACAGCCGCGGCCGAGAGCCCCGTGCCGGAGCCGCCCAGGACGCAGCCGCCCGCGCCCGCGCAGGAAGCCTCCCCGCCGCCGGCCGCATCGGAACCTCCCGTCTCGCAGCCTCCCCCCACCCAGCCGGCTCCCCCGCGGCGCACTCCACCCGTGCTGCTCTATCAGGTCCCGCCGGAGTACACCGAGGAGGCCAGGCGCGCCGGACGCCAGGGTGCGGTTCTGCTCGCCGTCGAGGTGGATGAGAGCGGCTCCCCGGCCTCCATCCAGGTCGTGCGCTCGCTCGAAACCGGCCTGGATCGGAAGGCCATCGAAGCGGTGCAGAAGTGGCGCTTTCGCCCGGCGATGGCGGGTACCGAAGCGGTGCGGGCGGTGGTGCAGGTGGAGGTGAGGTTCCAACTCGCCAATCGGCCGGCGCCGCAAGGCCCCTCGCTGAAGCGCCCGGAAAGCCCGCGCCGTTGACTCCCGTTGGCCGGCGCCGCGGTTGTACGCCCTCCCGTAGCCCCAGTACACTGAAGGGGCATGTCCCGCAGCACCGCCCCACGGGCGGCATCGAAAACCGCATCGACGGCCCGACACGCGCCGGCGTGGCCGCGCATCGCCCTTCTTCTCGCGGCTGCCATCGTCATGCTGGCCGCCTTTTCGGTCGAAATCGGCGATCCGGATTTCTGGTGGCATCTCAAAACCGGGGAGTACATCTGGCAGAACCGCGCCTTGCCGGCGCCCGACCCGTTCGCCTTCACCACCTACCGCTCCGCGCCGCTCTATGACGGCGAAGAGATTGTGCGGGACTTCAACCTGAAGCACGAATGGCTGGCGCAGGTGGTGCTCTACCTGGCTCATCGCGCCGGCGGCTTTCCGGGAGTGATCGTGCTGCGGCAGTTGCTGCTGGCCGCGCTATGCCTCCTGGTGGGCCTGGCAGTCCGGCGCCGCTGCGGCGGCTTCTACCGCCCGCTGATGGCGGCGCTGGCTACGGCCTCGGTGGCGGCCTTTGTTACCGCCGACCGGCCGTACCTGTTCACCTACCTCTTCCTCGCGGCCTCGATCGCGATTTTGGAGTACCGGCGCTGGCTCTGGTTGCTGCCGCCCATCCTGGCGATCTGGGCCAACTGCCACAGCGGCTTCTTCCTGGGCTGGGTCGTCATGGGCGTCTACTGCGCCGAAACGCTCCTGGAGCGCCGGCGGGGCCGCCCGGCGGCGGACGAGCGCCGCCTGCTCATCGTTACCGCCGTTGCCGTGCTGGCTTCCGCACTGAACCCGACGGGGTGGCGCGTCTTCCAGGCGCTGCTGCTCTACCGGCAGAGCCCCATGCAGTCCTCCATCATGGAATGGAAGCCGCCCAAGTTCTGGGAGCTGTCGTCGTTCACCGTGGTGCTCTACTGCTCGGCTGCCGTGCTGCTGTGGGCGCGCAAGCGCGTCCGCCTGAAGGACTGGCTGCTGTTTGCGCTCTTCGCCGCGGCCGCGCTCAGCGCCGCGCGCAATATCATCCTGGTGGGCATCCTGGGAGGCATCGTCCTGGGAAGCTACGCGCCCTCCCGCCGCGCCCTTCCGTTGAGCGCCGCGTTTCTGGCGCTGCTGGTGGCTGCCGACGGCTTCGGCTGGCGGCAATGGGGCAGCGCCTTCCGCTACCGGGTGAACGACTGGGCGTACCCCTCCGGCGCCGCCGAATTTCTGCTCCGCCACAAGGTGGCGGCACCCATGTTCAACATCTACGACCAGGGTGGCTATCTCATCTGGCGCCTGTGGCCGCACCAGCGGGTCTTCATGGACGGCCGGGCGCTCAACGAAACCGCCTTCCAGGATGGCCAGCGGATCGCCTATAACGCCGATCCGAAGGACGGCAAGCCCGGCGCCGAGGAACTGCTGGACCGTTACGGCATCCAGGTAATCCTCATGCCGCTGTTCGACCGGAGCGGCGAGGTCTACCTGCTGCCGGCCGCCCTGGCCGATCCTGTCCAGAAGGAGTGGAAGCTGGTCTACCGCGACGCCGCCGGGGTGGTCTTCATGCGGCAGCCGCCCGCGGGCGTCCAGCCGCTCCCGTCACTCGAAGCGCTGGTGGCCATGGAGGAGCAGTGCGCCGCCATCCTGAACCACGGCGGTTATCCCGGGTGCGCCCGCTCCGCGGCCGACATCTTCGCCCGCATTGGCGATGCGCGCCGTGCCGCGCACTGGCAGCACATCTTCCAGCAGCACCCCGGCCGCTCCAAGAAACCCATCGAAGCGCGTTGAGCGCTACTGCTGGATCGCCGCCCTGCGCTGCGCGGCCTGCTCCTGCACCTCCACCACCGCAATGGCCGCCATGTTGACGATATCGTTGACCTCCGCGCCGCGTTGCAGCACGTGTACGGGCTTGGACAGCCCCATCAGGATCGGACCGATCAGTTCCGCGCCGCCCAGCCGCGCCAGCAGCTTGTAGGCAATGTTGCCGGACTCCAGGTTGGGGAAGATCAGCACGTTGGCGCCGTCCCTCAGGGTGCTGAACGGATAGGTCTCCTCGATGATCTGCGGCGTGACCGCCGTATCGGCCTGCATCTCGCCATCGATCATGAGGTCCGGCTCGCGCTGCTTGACGATCTCCACCGCGCGCCGCACCTTCTCGGCCAGCGGGTGCCGGGTGCTGCCGAAGTTGGAGAAGGAGAGCATGGCCACCCGCGGCGTCACGTCGAAGCGCCGCGCCGTTTCGGCCGTCATGATGGCGATTTCGGCGAGGTCCTCGGCATCCGGCTCGATATTGACCGTGGCGTCGGCCAGGAAATAGATATCCCCCGGGGAAGCGATCAGCACGTAGACGCCGGCTACTTTTCGCTGGCCGGGCCGCACCTCGATCACCCGCAGCGCCGGCCGCAACGTGTCCGGGTAGTGCGAAGTCAACCCGCTGATCAGCGCGTCGGCGTCGCCCATCCGCACCATCATGGAACCGAAGACCACGGGACGCCGCATCATCTCCGGCGCTTCGGTGTGGGTGGTGCCCTTGCGCTGCCGCAGCCGGCAGTACTCCTCGGTGTAGGCCGCCAGCCTGGGGCTGGAAGCCGGATCGACGATTTCCGCGCCCTCCAGGTGCAGGCGCAGATCGGCGATGCGCGCGCGAATGACCGCTTCCTTGCCCAGCAGAATGGGGATGGCGATGCGCTCGTCCAGCAGGATCTGGCCCGCACGCAGGATCTTATCCTCCTGCCCTTCCGGGAAGACCACCCGCCTGGGCGCCTTCTGCGCCTTGTGGATCACCACGCGCATCAGTTCGCGCGACCGGCCCAGCCGGCGCTCGAGCGCATCCCGGTACTCCTCCAGGTCCACCGGTTCGCGCGCCACGCCGGTCTCCATGGCGGCCTGCGCCACAGCGGAGGCCTCCCAGAGAAGCACCCGCGGATCGAACGGTTTGGGGATGATGTACTCCCTGCCGTACTCCAGCCGGTCGACGCCGTAGGCGCGGCACACGGCATCGGGCACGTCCTCGCGCGCCAGCCGGGCCAGCGCGCGCGTGGCCGCCAGCTTCATCTCGTCGTTGATGGTGGTGGCCCGCACGTCCAGGGCCCCGCGGAAGATGAAGGGGAAGCCCAGCACGTTGTTCACCTGGTTGGGATAATCGGAGCGCCCCGTGGCCACGATGGCGTCCGGGCGCGTTTCGATGGCCAGGTCGTAGGCGATCTCCGGGTCCGGGTTGGCCAGGGCGAAGATTACGGGGTTGGGCGCCATGCCTTTGATCGCCTCCGGGGTGACGCAGTCGCCGCAGGAGAGCCCGAAGAAGACATCCGCCCCCACCAGGGCCTCGGCCAGGGTGCGCGCTTCGGTCACCGCCGCGAAACGTTCCTTGTATGGGTTCATACCGCTGGTACGCCCGCGGTAGATTACCCCGTTGGTGTCGCACATGATGATGTTTTCCCGCCGCACCCCCAGCAGTTCGTAATGGCAGGCACAGGCGATGCCGCTGGCGCCGGCGCCGTTGAAAACCACCCGGACATCCTCGATGCGCTTGCCCGCCAGTTCCAGCGCGTTCAGCAGCGCGGCGCCGGAGATGATGGCGGTGCCGTGCTGGTCGTCGTGGAACACCGGGATGTTCATGGTGCGCTTCAGCTCGCTTTCGATGACGAAGCACTCCGGCGCTTTAATATCCTCCAGGTTGATGCCCCCGAAGGTGGGCTCCAGCAACTGGCAGGCGCGAATGATCTCCCGCGGGTCCTCCGTGGCCAGTTCGATGTCGAAAACATCGATATCGGCGAAGCGCTTGAACAGCACTCCCTTGCCTTCCATCACCGGCTTGCCGGCAAGGGCGCCGATGTTCCCCAGACCGAGCACGGCGGTGCCGTTGCTCACCACCGCCACCAGGTTTCCCTTTCCGGTGTACTGATAGGCGAGCGCGGGATCGCGGGCGATCTCCCTGCAAGGGACCGCTACCCCGGGGGTATAGGCCAGGCTCAGGTCGCGTTGCGTGAGGCAGGGTTTGGTAGGCCGCACGGCCAGCTTTCCAGGCGGTGCGGAGGCGTGGTACTGGAGAGCTTCTTCCGGGCGAATCGTCATCTGTGGGCCTCCTCCGGCCAGAGATGATTATACTCTCTGTTGATCCGAAATCGACGATCGGAAGCGCACGGACAGGAAGCTCCAATCATGCGGCACGATGCCGTGACGGACCGCCGTAATCGGCATCACAGTTCTGCTAATCTGAATCGTTGAAGCACCATCCGAACCTCCTCCCCTACGCGGCCTTGTGCGCGGTGTGCCTGTTCTGGGGCACTACGTACCTGGGGATCCGGATGGCGCTGGAATCCTTCCCTCCGCTGCTGCTGGTGGGGACGCGCTACCTGGCCTCGGGAGCCATCATGATCGCGGCGGCGATGGCCGCGCGGGTGCGGCTGCCTCGCGGGCGGGAACTGCTGTCCGCCTCTCTAACCGGACTGATGACCCTGGGGGTGGGCAACGGCTGTTTGGTCTTCGCCCAGCAGATCGTCCCCAGCGGGGTGGCGGGTCTGATCCTTACCATCTCGCCTTTCTGGATGGTGGGAATCGAAGCCATGCTGCTGCGAGGCGAGCGCCTGCACGGACCCGCCATCGCGGGCATGCTCATCGGGCTCGCCGGCGCCGCGCTGCTCTTCGCCCCCGGCGCCGGCGGCGGCTCGTTCAAC
>JAWLGN010000051.1:18530-24213 GCA_041685075.1 Bryobacteraceae bacterium | reverse complement strand
CGAGACCGTCAACATCGCCAGCGGCAGCTTCGATGCCGAGCAGGGCATGGCGGGCGGCGCGGCCGTCACCGTGGCGACCAAGTCCGGCACCAACGACCTGCACGGCACCGGCTGGTGGTATCACAACAACCAGCACTTCAACAGCGACGGCGTCTACTTCCGCTCCGCCACTTACGAGAAGCCGCTGAACATTATGAACATCTTCGGCGGCAATATCGGCGGGCCCGTCGTGCGGGACAAGCTGTTCTACTTCTTCAATTTCGAGCGCACCACCGAGCGCACGGGCTACTTCGGGAACTACGCTGTGGCGCCGGAGGACTTCCGCAGGGGCGACTTCAGCCGTTTCATGGACCGCATGATCGTCTACGACCCGGCCAGCGCTCCCATGGACAACGCGGCCGCGCGCACCCCGTTCCCCGGCAACGCGGTGCCGCAGACCCGCTGGAACCCCATCTTCCCGAACATCTACCAGGGCATGCCGCTGCCCAACCAGGTCTCCCCGACCGATCCCCTGAATCTCAGCGGCAATTACGGCGTTTCCGGGGTGCTGGCGTTGAACCGCAACCAGTACGACACCAAGATCAACTACAACGTCTCGCGAAACCTGGTCACCTGGGGTAAGTACAGCCGCATGGACGCGCCGGTGCAGGGCAAGTATCCGTTCGGCGACCTGGGCGGGGCGGCGCTGGGCACGGAAGGCTTCGGCGACACCACCACCCAGATTGTGACCGGCGGCTTCAACTACACCATCTCCCCTACTTTCCTGCTGGACGGCGTTTTCGGTTACACCCGCATGGACCAGGTGGTGGGGATTCCCAACGTGGACCAGAACGTGGGTTTGGACGTCTGGGGGATTCCCGGCACCAACGGCGGCGCGCAGTTCGCCGACGACCCGCGCTACGGCGGCGCGCCGCGGGTGGACGGCTTCGGGTTCGACTACATCGGGGTAGGGGCCACCTGGGCGCCCACCTGGCGCCGGGAGCGGGCCTACACCTACGCCACCAACTTCAGCAAGATCGCCGGCTCTCACGAGTTGCGCTGGGGCTTCGACTCGCGTCGCCTGGAGTTGAACCACTGGCAGCCGGAGACCGCCAATCCGCGCGGCCTGATCGACTTCGACGGGGGCACCACGCACAACCCCAACGACACCCGGCGCGGGGCGGCCAACGGCTATGCCGCGGCCCTGCTGGGGCTGGTGAACAACTACCAGAAGTCCATCCAGTTCTTCGAGATGAAGACGCGCGAGTGGCAGCTCGCCTTTTTCGTGCGGGACCGCTGGCAGGCTACCCGCCGCCTGACCATCAATATCGGGCTGCGCTATGAGTACTACCCGCTGATCAACCGCGGCGACCGGGGCATCGAGCGCTGGGACCCCGCCACCAACATCGTTTACTTCGGCGGTCTGGGCGATACGCCGCGCAGCGTGGGGATTACGGTCAGCAAGAAGCTGTTCGCCCCGCGGGTGGGTTTCGCCTACCGCGTCGGCGACAGCATGGTGTTCCGCGCGGGCTACGGCCTGACCTACGACCCGCTGCCCTTCGGCCGTCCGCTGCGGGGACTCTATCCGGCCACCCTGACGGGGAACTGGACCGCTCCGGTGGCCAACTACGGCTGGTTCAACACCATCGACCAGGGTGTTCCGGCGGTGCCCACCCCGGATGTCAGCCAGGGTTGGGCGTACCTGCCGACCGATCTCAACATGGGCCCGCGGAGTCCCTGGGGCGGCCACCTGCGGCGCGGCTACATCCAGAGTTGGAACGCCACCCTGGAGCGCAAGCTGCCCTGGGAGATGCTCGGCTCGGTGGCCTACGTGGGCACCCGCACCATCGGACAGTTAATGCAGCGCGACATCAACACGGTAGGACCGGGGCTGGGAGCCAGCACCGCCAACCTGCCGCTGGCCAAGGCCCACGGCCGCACCATCGGGATGTTGATGTGGGACGGCTGGGGCTATGCGGCCTACGACTCCCTGCAGGCCACCTTGCAGAAAAACTTCACCCACGGGCTCTTCATGAAGACCACCTATACCTTCGGCAAGGCGCTGAACATGGCGGACGAGACCGGCAACGTCGGCCCGCGCTGGCATCACTGGGAGCCCTGGCTGGATCGCAACTACGGTCCCGCGGGCTACGACCGCACCCATGCCCTGGTCACCGCCTGGAACTACGAACTGCCCATCGGGAGGAACAAGCCCCTGGCTCTCACCGGCAGGGCGGCCGACCTGGTGGCCGGAGGATGGAAGATCGCCGGCATTCTGGTGGCCTACAGCGGGCTGCCGTTCGGCGTAACCGGCAGCGGGTCCTCTCTCCAGTGCATCGGCTGCCAGCAGACGGCCGACCAGATTGCGCCGGTGAGGAAGATCGGCAAAATCGGGCCGCAGCAGCCGTACTACGACCCCATGAGCTTCCGCGATCCGCTCTGGCTGTTCGCCAAGACCGGCGTGCACAGGGCCGGCACCACGGGTTGGGGGATCCTGCGGGGACCGGGCTACTGGCGCCTGAACCCGGCGATCTACAAGGACTTTGCCATCAAGGAAGGGATGAACTTGGAATTCCGCGCCGAGTGCGATAACCTGATGAACCAGGCGATCTTCAACAACCCGAACAGCGGGTCCGGTTCCCTGCGGCTCAGAGACGATGGAACGCTGAATACCTCGGTGGTGAACCCGACGGGCAACTTTCTTTCGATCACGGGGACCAGCGACGTGGGGCGGGAGTTCCGCTTCGGGCTGCGGCTTTCGTTCTGAGCGGCGGCGCCGCCGCCACACCACGATGCAGGTGCTGTTTCTTTGCGTCGCCAACTCGGCGCGCAGCCAGATGGCCGAGGGACTCGCGCGGGAGCTTCTGCCCGAGGCGCGGGTGGCGAGCGCCGGGTCGGCGCCCGGTGCCTCCGTGCAGCCTCTGGCGGTGCGGGCCATGGCCGAGCGGGGCATCGACATCTCCCGCCACCGGCCGAAGGGCATCCACAGCCTCGATGCCGATTTCCTGGAGTCGCTCGATTACGTGATTACGTTGTGTGCTGAGGAAGTTTGCCCGGTCGTGCCCGGGCGTGCCAGGCGGGTACACTGGCCCATACTGGATCCGGCGGCACAGGCGGGAGACGAAGCCGCAAGACTGGAAGCCTACCGCCGCGCCCGAGACGAGATCGCCTCGCGTCTGAACCGCTGGCGGGCCGAACTCTAGGGATCCCGGCCCGCAGAACAGGCCGGGACCACGAAACCTCAGGCCTGGAACGAGCTGCCGCAGCCGCAGGTGGAGCGCACGTTGGGGTTGTTAAATTTGAACCCAGCACCCTCCAGCGTCTCGACGTAGTCCACTTCGGCGCCGTCCAGGTAAAGCATACTGGCCTGGTCGATGAAGACCTTCAGGCCGTCATAATTGTAAGTCTTATCCAGCATGCCCGGCTGGTTTTCGAAGGCCATCGAGTAGCTGAACCCCGAGCAGCCGCCGCCGACCACGGAAATCCGCAGCCCCGCGGGCTGGGGTTCCTGGCTGGCCATGATCTCTTTCACCTTACCAACGGCTTTTTCCGTAAGCTGAACCATTGACACACTCCTGTTGTTCGATTCTATTGTACTAGAGACGATTGGGGGCGGAGCGCCCCGTCTGCCGCCAACAACGTTTTCCAGCTTTTTGATGCCTCCGGCCGCCGGCAGGCTTCAGCGTGGAGGCCGAATCTGCTATCTTCGCAATGGATGCCGTAGTTCAGCGGTTGAAACCGCCGGCGGGCGGGGCGCGTCCGAGTCGGTGTATGGGAACACTGACCGGCGTGCTGCCCCAGCCTGTGTTCGGCCCCCAGGTTGCGGAAAAAAGTCGAGTGGATTACCGAAACACTCAGGAAGGCGCTTTGGTCAGGCGGGCGCAGGCCGGCGAGGAGGCCGCATTCCGCGAACTCGTCGAGCGCTACCAGTCTAAGGTGTTCTCCATTATCCACGGCATCGTACGCCAGCGGAACGACGTAGAAGACATTGCGCAGCAAGTATTTGCGAAGGTTTACCTGTCCATCAAGAACTTCGATTTCCGCAGCTCCCTGATCACCTGGATCTACAAAATCACGGTCAACGAGTGTTTCGACTACCTGCGCAAGAAGAAGGTCCGGAAGCTGGTCTACGAGAGCGACATGAGCGAGGATGAGGTACGCCGGGTCGAGAACACGGAACCTGTCGTCGACCGGCAGCCGCCCCAGGACGCCACGCTGGCCCGCCGCGATTACCTGGTGAAGCTCCTCAGCAGGGTTTCGGAGGAGGAGCGTATGCTCTTGATGATGAAGGAGATCGAGGGCTACTCGGTGGAAGAGCTGGCGGGCATGACGGGCATGAACGAGAACACCATCAAGGTGAAGCTCTTTCGGGCGCGGCAGAAACTGGTGAAGGCGGCGCAGCGGCTGGACCGGGCCCCCGGCCTGGTGGCCGGCTGAAGCGCCGGATGAAGCATGAGGAACCCCGAAGCGGGCGGTAAAAAGATCCGCAAGGGGAAAAGCAACGGTGTAGTGGCTTACAATTCGTAAGGGAAGAAGCGTATGCACCCGGTTATCGTCGAAAACCTCGAGGAGTACATGGCCGGCAGCCTGATGCCGGCGGCTCATCGAGCGTTCGAGGCGCACCTCGGAGAGTGCCCGGCATGCCGGGAAGAGGTGCGGGGTATGCAGGAAATTTCGTCCTTGTTTGCGGCACTTCGTCCTCGGGAACCGGTTCAGGCGCCGCCCGGTTTCGTAGCGCGCGTCATGGACCGGGTAGCCGCCGAGACGGTGCCGTCGTTCTGGAGCCTGTTTTCACTGGAGCCGGGCTTTGGGCGCCGCGTGGTTTTCGCCTCGCTCATCACCCTGGCGGTACTGGGCAGTTACCTGGTCTCGCTGGAGACCGAGTACCGGCCTCGCCATCCCAGTCCGGAAGCGGTCATGGCGATCGAGTACGAAGGGCCGCGCGACAGCGACCGCGACATGATGCTGGTCACCCTAAGCTCCTATGAGCCGTAATCCAACCATGATGGCGGCACAGAAAAAACTCTGGCGGAATCCGCGGGTGGCCTGCGTCTCGGCGTTCACCCTGGTCTTCCTCTGCGGCGCCATGGTGGGGGCGCTGGCTTATAGCATCGCCAATCACCGCAGCGCCGCCGGACCCTTCTGGAGCGACACCGGCAAGGCGCTCTACATGGAGCGCGTGAAGAAGGAACTGGCGCTCACGCCGGCACAGGTCGAGCAAATGGAGACCATTCTCGACGACTTTGCCAAGTATTACCGGACGGTACTCTCCGACGGCAAGTCGCGGATTCTGCAGATACTCGACGAGGGCCAGCGGCGCAAGTTCGATCAACTGCTCCAGGAGAGCCAGCGATAGCAGCCGGCGGAGGCTCCCGCAGGGGGGCTTCCCCAGGCGCGCCGGCAGCGGCAGTGGCTCCGGCCGGGGGCTTTTCCCCAGCCTCGCACGACGGCGGCAGGGGCTCCCGCCGCGCGCTTCCTCAGGCGCTTCACCCCGCGCGCCGGCGGCGGCAGTGGCTCCGGCCGGGGGCTGTTCCCCAGCCTCCCACGACGGCGGCAGGGGCTCCCGCCGCGGACTTCCTCAGGCGCTTCACCCCGCGCGCCGGAAGGCGACGGCGGCTCCCGCCGCGCGCTTCCTCAGGCTTCGCTCCGCACGCCGGATGGCGACGGCGGCTCCCGCCGCGCGCTTCCTCAGGCTTCGCTCCGC
>JAWLGN010000051.1:0-18430 GCA_041685075.1 Bryobacteraceae bacterium | reverse complement strand
GGCGACGGCGGCTCCCGCCGCGCGCTTCCTCAGGCTTCGCTCCGCACGCCGGATGGCGACGGCGGCTCCCGCCGCGCGCTTCCTCAGGCTTCGCTCCGCGCGCCGGCAGTGGCTCCGCGGCCTTCCTCAGGCGCCCCGCCCGCGCCGTTCCGCGCGCCGGGCGGCTACGCGTTTCCAGCGTTCCAGGCGTTCCCGGATAATGTCCAGGTGACGGTCGGGCAGCACCCAGTTGCTGAAGCTTTCCAGCACGGTTTCCTCGCTGACGAGCGGACCGTGGGTCTTGATGATTTCCTTGATGCGCGCATCGGCCATGGCGCGTACTTCCGCTTCGGTGCGCGGTTTTTCCACTTCAGTCTTACCCATCCGTTCCATTATTCCCCAAAACCGGGCAGTGCGCGCTCCGGAATGGGGCGGTTTCACTCTAATTGGTGGGCTGCCGCACCGGTGACAACGCGGCCGTGGATCGGGTACACTGCCGAATTGACTCGCTTTTTCCTTAGGAGGGAAAACCCATGCGAATGACCGGTGCCATCGGGGTGGCGTTGCTGGCCGGTGGTCTGTTCCTGGCGCCCGTTCGGGCGCAGGATGAATTCGACCTCGAAGTGCCGTACGTGCCCACGCCCGAGAACGTGGTGGAGGAGATGCTCAAGGTCGCCAAGATCACGAAGTCCGACGTGTTGTACGACCTGGGCTCGGGCGACGGCCGGATTGTCGTTACGGCCGCGCGGAAGTACGGGGCGCGCGGTGTGGGCTACGACCTGAACCCCGAGCGCATCCAGGAGGCCAACGAGAACGCCAGGAAAGCCGGGGTGACCGACCGGGTGACCTTCCGCCAGGGAGACCTGTTCGAAGCGGATCTGCGGGAAGCCACCGTGGTGACCCTCTACCTGCTGCCGTCGGTCAACCTGAAGCTGCGGCCCAAGCTGTTCTCAGAGCTGAAACCCGGCACCCGGGTGGTCTCCCACGACTTCGACATGGGCGACTGGAAACCCCAGAAAACCATCAACCTGGATGGCCACAGGATCCACTTCTGGGTAATCCCGGCCGACGCCAAAAACCGCAAGTAGAGCCGCATCCGCTGGTACTCTGCGGCTGAACGTTCCGGTACCCGGGGTGTCTTGCGTGCCGCGGCAGGCGCCCCGTAGGATCGAGTAGGGGGGCGGCCGGCACGCCTCGGGCAGCCCCACACCGGAACAGCAGAAAGATATGCACAAAGCGGTTGGCAGGAACCCGATTTTCGAGATCATTCGGCTGGATTGTGCCGCGCACGTGGAGAGCGTAGTGGGCCGCGCGGGGTCGCGGCTGGAGGCGGACCGCCTGGTGTCGGAGCTGGCGGCGGGGGGCGCTCCCTCCACATTGTTCTTTTGGGTGGCCCGCGGCCGGGCCGCTTGAGACCTCCTGCGAGTACAATAGTAGAGTGCCCCGCCTGATTCCCTTGCTGTTTTTACTGGCGGCCGGCCTGTGCGCGCAGACGGCCTTTTTTCCGCTGCGCGACCTGAAGCCGGGAATGACCGGGGTGGGGAAGACGGTTTTCACAGGAGACCGCGTGGAGGAGTTCCGCGTGGAGATCCTGGGGGTGCTGGAGAACGTCGGCCCCAAGCAATCCCTGATTCTGGCGCGGCTCTCCGGAGGACCGCTGGAGCGCACCAGCGTGCTCCAGGGGATGAGCGGCAGCCCGGTCTACATCGACGGCAAGCTGGTGGGCGCGGTGGCCATGGCCTTTCCGTGGGCCAAGGAGCCGGTGGCGGGCATCCGGCCCATCGAGGAGATGATACGGGCGGGCGCGGGCCCGCCGGACCGGCCGCGGCGCGCCGCCGTGCAGTTGGGCGATACGGACCTGACGCGCCCGCTGGCGCCCGCCGAGGAGATTCTGGCCGGGGGCCTCAAGCTGGCCGAGGTCGCCACGCCGGTTTCCTTCGGCGGCTTCACCACCGCCACCCTCGAACACTTCGCCCCGCGGCTGCGCGCCCTGGGGCTGGAACCGCGCCAGGGCATGCGCGCGGGCGGCAGCCGCGGCCAGCAAATGGGTTCTCCCGCGGCGCTCCAGCCCGGCTCCATGATCAGCGTGCAGTTGATGGCCGGGGACATGAGCATCGGGGCCGACGGCACCGTCACCCACATCGACGGCAACCGCATCTACGCCTTCGGCCACCGGTTTCTGAGCGTGGGCACCACCGCGCTGCCGTTCGCCCGTGCCGAGGTCATCGCGCTGCTCCCCACTCTCTCTACCTCGTTTAAGATTTCCACCGCCAAAGAACTGATGGGCACCATTTCGCAGGACCGCAATACGGCCGTGGTGGGGGAGCTGGGGCGCAAAACCCCCATGGTGCCGATGACCATCACGATGTCGCGCAACGGGCGGAAGCTCGAATCCTACGACATCCGCATGGTGGACGACCGTTTTCTGGCGCCGCTGCTGATGCAGATGGCGGTGTTCTCCACCATCGACGCCACCGAGCGCACGGTGGGGGCGGGCAGCCTGCGGGTGACCGGCGAAATCGAGCTGCAGGGTGCGCCGGCACCCATCAAGGTGGACAACATGTACGCCGCCGACAACGGTTCGGCGCTGCTGGCCTCCCTCTCCACGGCGGTGCCGCTGGCCTGGGTGCTGCAGAGCGGCTTCGACACCCTGGGGCTGCGCCGGGTGGCGCTCGATATCGAGTCGTTCGGAGAGAAGAAGCAGTTGCAGATCGACCAGGTGACGGCCGCGCGCCGCCAAGTGCGGCCCGGCGAGAAGGTGGAACTCTACACCGTGCTGGTGGGGGATAACGGCGCCGAGGTGACCCGCAAGGTGGAGTATCAGGTGCCGGTGGGGGCGCGTCCCGGGCCGCTGTACTTCACGGTGGCCGACGGCGCCACTGCCAACGTGCAGGACTACCGCCTGCTGGCGGGCAACGCGCCCAAGTCCGTGGAGCGGCTCATCGACACGGTGAACAACATGCGCGCCAACACCAAGGCCTACGTGCGGGTGTGGCGCGCGGACCCGGCGTTTCAACTGGAAGGGGCCGACCTGCCGGACCCGCCCCCTTCGGCGGCGCTGATTCTGGGCGGGCAGGCTTCCGCCGGCGCCGTCCAGCAGACCCGCAACGCCAAGGTGGCGGAGCTGGAGATCGCCGTGGGAGACATGGTGATCAGCGGGTCCAAGACCATCCAGGTGGAAGTGAAGGAATGAGACCGCGAAAGACCGTGGCGCGCGCGTGCGCCCTGATACTGGGGGCGGCGCTGGCGGCCTGGGGCGCCGGTACGGCCGCCTGGGAGATGAACACCTACCAGGATTTTGTGCGGGGCCGCTTCGAGGGCGTTTCGCTCAGCCGCGACGGCCGCCTGGCGCTGGCGCCGCGGCTGGACGCGGTGTTCAGCTCCGACCAGCCCGTGGTGTGGAGCGTGGTACGCGCGCCGGACGGCTCGCTGTACGCCGCCACGGGGCACCGCGGGCGGGTCTTCCGCATCGACGCCTCGGGCAAGAGCACAGTGGTGTGGACGGCGCCGCAGCCGGAGGTCTTCGCCCTGGCGGTGGACGCTCGCGGCGCCGTCTATGCCGCCTCCTCGCCGGAGGGCCGCGTGTACCGCATCGCGGGCGGCGCCGAGGGCGAGTACTTCAACCCGCAGTCGCGCTACATCTGGTCGCTGGCCGTGGCGCCGGATGGCTCGCTCTACGTGGGCACGGGCGACGACGGCAGAATCTACAGGGTGACGGGGCCGGGCAAGGGCGAGTTGTGGTACGAGACCGGCCAGACGCACGTCACCAGCCTGGCGTTCGATAAAGACGGTCGGCTGCTGGCGGGCACCGAGCCGAACGGCATCATCTACCGGGTGAGCGGGCGCGACAAGGCCTTCGCCCTCTACGACGCCAACCTGCCGGAGATCCGCGCCATCGTGACCGGCTCGGATGGCGCCATCTACGCCGCGGCGCTGGGCGGGTCGGTGGCGAAGCGCGCGCAGAGCGCCGCGCAGGCGGCCCAGGCGGCCGCCGCCGGCCGCGCGGTTTCGGCAGCTCCCATGAGCATCACGGTGGAGGCGCAGGGCGGGCCGGACCTCAGCCCCTTGCAGCCGGACGCGGCCAAGCAGCAGGCCCAGCAGCAGACCGCCGTCACCACCCAGGTGACCACGCAGTTCACCCCCACCATGGATTACACCGGGGTGGAGAAATCCGCGGTCTACCGCATCAACCCGGACAACACCGTCGAGACCATCTGGAGTTCCAAGGAGGAAAACGCCTACGACCTGCTGGAACTGCGCGACCGGCTGCTGATCTCGACCGACGCGGGCGGGCGCGTCTACGCGCTCACGCCGGACCGCAAGACCACGCTGCTGGCCCAGACCAACGAGGGCGAGACCACGCGCCTGCTCGAGGCCGAAGGCACGGTGCTCGCGGCCACGGCCGGCATGGGGCGTATCTACCGGCTGGGCGACGCCATGGCGGCCACCGGCACTTACGAATCGCCGGTCTACGATACCGGCAGTGCGGCGCGCTGGGGGAGCCTGAGCTGGCGCGGGCAGGCCACCGCCGGGGCGGCGCTGAAGCTGTACACGCGCTCGGGGAACTCCGCGCGGCCGGACCGGAGCTGGAGCGACTGGTCCGAAGCCCTGACGGATCCGAACGGCTCCCGCATCACGAGTCCCAACGCGCGCTACATCCAGTGGCGCGCCGAGTTCAGCGGCGGAAGGGGCGGGGTGAGTCCCAGGCTGACCAACGTCACGGTGGCCTACCTGCCGCAGAACATGCCGCCGGTGGTGAGAAGCATCAACGTGGTAACCCAGGCCTCGGCCGGCTCCCAGGCGCCCAAGGCGCCCGTGGCGCAGGCCGCCTCCACGCCATACAGCATCACCGTCACCGACACAGGGGAGATGAGCACCGGCACTTCCACCGGTACCCCCACCACTATCCTTGCCCGCGCCGTCACCCCGCAGATCAACATCACCTGGCAGGCCGAGGACACAGACGGGGACCGGCTGGTCTACACGCTCTACTTCCGGGGCGAAGAAGAGCAGGAGTGGAAGCTGCTGAAGGGCGACCTCCACGAGAGCAACTTCGTCTTCGACGGCAATGCCCTGGCCGACGGCAAGTATCACTTCCGGGTGGTTGCGTCGGACCACCAGGCGAACCCGCCCGATTCGGCGCGCACCGGGGAGTTGACCACCGCGCCGGTTTTGATCGACCATACCCCCCCGGTGGTCACGATCGCGGAGCCGCGGAAGTCCGCGGCCGGAGTGGTGCTGGAATTCGAAGCCGTGGACGCCGCCTCGCCGCTGCGCCATGCGGAGTACTCCGTGGACGCCGCCGGGTGGGTGCCGGTATCGCCGGCGGACGGCGTGATCGACTCCCCGGGCGAGCGCTTCCTCCTGGAACTGCGCAACCTGCGGCCGGGCGAGCACCTGGTGGTGGTGCGGGCCATCGACAGCGCCGGCAACGCCGGGCTGGCCAAGGTGGTGCTGCGGTAACTACAGCAGCTTGCTCACCCCGGGGGTGAAGCAGACCGGATAGACGCCGTCGGGACCCGGGCGCGTGGGCGGTGCCATGTCGCGCGTGACTTCCTCGGGCCGCGGCGGGAAGTAGTAGTCCGACGCCGTGACCTGCTCCCAGGTGACCTCTTTCCCGCTGTAGCAACTGAGCTGCCCCATGATCCCGATCAAGGTGCTCTGCGCCATGTAGGGGCTCTCGAGCGTGCGGCCCTCGCGAATGGCCTTGAAGAACTCGTCGTGCTCGATCTGGTAGGGGTTGGTGTGGACCGCCGAGTACATCCTGGGCCCGGAGTACTGCCACGGGTTTTCGCCTTCGATGCGGCCCCGCATGGTGTAGCAGCGCCCCTTGGTGCCTACCAGCAGGCTGGAGGTCTGGTTGAAGCAGTTGGGGATGGTGCGGCAGGCGGCATGAATGCGCACGCCGCTGGCGTACTCGTAGGTGACGGAGTGGTGGTCGAAGACGTTGCCGTACTTCTCCTCGCGCAGCGTGGAGCGGCCGCCCATCCCGATGCACCGCACCGGCGGCACTTCCCGCATGGCCCAGTTGGCGCGGTCGAGGTTGTGAACCAGCGACTGCGGAATGTCGTCGCCGCAGAGCCAGTGGAAGTGGTACTGGTTGGCGGCCTGGTGCTCCACTTCGCTCATTCCGGGGATGCGGTCGCGCAGCACGTAAGGGGCGCGGTAGTAGCGCTCTTCGATTTCGACGATCTCGCCGATGGCGCCGTCGTGCACGCGCGCGATGGCTTCCCGGTACATGGGGGTGTAGCGGCTCTGGAGGCCGGAGAGCACCGAGAGGCCCTTTTTTTTGGCCAACTCGCAGGCGGCGCGCACCATCTGAATGCCGGCGGGGTCGATGGCGTGGGGCTTTTCGACGAAGACGTGCTTTCCCGCCTGGATGGCGGCCATCATCTGCATGGGGTGGAACTTGGCGGCGTTGGCGATCAGCACCACGTCGCTGCTTTCGATGACGTGCTTCCAGCCGTCGAGGCCGGCGAAGCAGTGGTCGTCGTCGACCGCCACCTGGCTGGGGAACTTGGCCTGGAGCGTGGCGCGGCGTTCGCGAATGCGGTCCATCACCACGTCGGCCATGGCCACCAGGCGGGTTCCTTTGTCGGCGGTCATGGCCTGGCCCGCGGCCTCCGTGTTGCGGCCGCCGCATCCGATCATGCCGATGCGGAGGGTATCGCTTCCGGCGGCGTAGGCCATGGGCACCGCGAGGGTCGAAGCTTTCAGGAAATCGCGGCGCGAACTGGATTGCGATCGATGTGGGTCCACGATGAGTGCCTCCGCCAGCCATTGTAATCCCACCGGGGGCGAAGGGCCGCGGTTCGCTACAATCGGCGCATGGTGCGTGGTGCCGTGTTGGCGTTGTGGGCGGCGCTCCTGGTGCCGGCCGCGGATTTCAGCGGGCGCTGGCGGGCGGATCTCGGCAGCGGCGGGCACAGCGGCGTGGTCGAACTGGAGCTGCGGCAGACGAACGGCATCGTGAGCGGCACCATTTGGCTGAGCGGCGAGCCGCGCGCCATCGCACCTTCCAGGGTGGAGAACGGGCGCGCCACCCTGGTGCTGCTGGTGCCGCAGAAAGGGCGGCTGGGACGGATGGAGGCGATGGTGCGGCTGGAAGGGGACCGCCTGCTGTTCGAAGGCGAAGCCTCCGGCTCGGCGCGCCGGGTTCCGCCGGAGAAGCCGGACCGCGCCGCGCGCCTGGCAGGACTCTTCCGGGTCTGGGGCGCCATCAAGTTCTTCCACCCCTGGCTGGCTTACAAAGAGGTGGATTGGGACGCCGCCCTGGTGGCCGCCATCCCGGCGGCGGAGCGAGCAACGGCACGCCAGCCGTATGCCGCGGCGGTGGCGAGGATGCTCGCGGCTCTGGGCGACCCGGCCACCCGCGTGCTGCCGGACAGTGAGCTGCCCGCAGACTCCGGGGGCGGCATCCTGCGGCGCGGCGCCGCCATCGATCTGCGTGCCGGAGGCAACCTGCGGCCGCGGCTGCTCAGCCTGTTGCCCTCGCTCATCCGGGGCGAGGTGCGGCTGCCGGGTATCCGGCGCATCGTGCGGCAGGGCTACTATCCGCAGAACGCGCGACGCTTCAGCTTCTACTACTGGGATTGGGAAGTCAGCGAAGGCGGTGTCGTGGAGGGCCACGCGACCGACCCCGCCCCGCTGGTCTTCCACGTGGGGGAGCGCACCACCGGGGTCTACGACATTCTGGCGGCACTGGAAGACGCCGGGATGGCCACTGTCATCGAGCAGGAGGGGCGCAACGGCGAGTGCGGCGAGGATCCCTACGTCATGGAGCTGCCCTACGGAGTGCGGGTCAGGATGCGCACCAGCGAGCTGCTCCACCTGGACGGCAGCGTGGGTTTCGGAAAAGCGCGCACCCGCCCGGCGGATCTCGATCACACCGAAAAACGTTACCCGGGCGCGCTGCCGGATCGTCCGCACCGCCTGCTGGCGCTGGCGCGGTTGTGGAACGTGGTGCGCTACTTCTACCCCTATCACGACCTGATGGAACGCTCCTGGGATGCGCTGCTGCCGGAGGCCATCCCCGCCTTCGAAGCCGCCGCCAGCCGGCGCGAGTACCTGTTCGCCATCGCGCGGCTCGGGACGCACCTGTGCGACGGGCACGTGAATGTCGCGGGGCTGTGGGAGGAACTGGGCCGCGTCCCGCCCGTGGAGGTGATGCCGGTGGAAGGGCGGGCGGTAGTGACCCACGCGGGCGGCGCCGCGGGCGTGGATGTGGGGGACGTGGTGCTGGCGGTGGACGGCAAGGCCCCGGCAGAGCGCATCCGCGAACTGCTGGAGCTGCACATGCCGGCCACACCGCAGGCGGCGGCGCTGCACGCGCACCAATGGCTGCTCGTGGGGCGGGAGCCACAGGCCCGCGTGCGACTCTTGAAGGCCGGCGGGCGCGAGGTGGAGGTGATGCTGGAGCGCACCTTGCCCTACCCGCAGCCGCGGCCGCGCACCGGTCCTGCTTTCCGCATGTTGCCCCAAGGCTTCGGCTACATCGACCTGACGCGGCTCGAAAACGGTGAAGCCTTCCACGCTCTGGATCTGGTGTCGGCTGCTCCCGGCCTGATTCTCGACCTGCGCGGTTACCCCACCCAGGCGCACGCCGAGGTGGCCGCCCGGCTCACCGTGCGGCGGGTCCCTAGGGCCATCGTGGAAATGACGGAGTGGCACGGACCGGACCCCGCGCGGGCCGTGCGCCGCCGCCATCATCAACTGGGATGGATCGGCGGCGGGCCGCCCTATCGCGGCAAGGTGGTGGTGCTGATCGACGCGCGCGCCATGAGCCTGGCGGAGCATACCTGCTTGTATTTCGATACCGCCGCGAACGCTGCCTTCATCGGTTCGGCGACGGCGGGCACCAACGGCGACGTCACCAATACGGTGTTGCCCGGCGACGTTGAGTTCCGCTTCACGGGCCTTTCGGTGCGGCACGCCGACGGCCGCCAGTTGCAGCGCATCGGGGTGCTGCCGCACGTCCGGGTGGATCCCACGATCGCGGGCATCCGGGCGGGCCGCGACGAGGTGCTGGAAGGCGCCGTGGAGTTCCTCGCCGCGCCAGCCGTTACACCCGTAAATCCCCCAACCGCCGCGCATTGAGTTAGCATGGTCGGGAGAATCGGAGTGTTGCCCATGTCCATTACACGCCGCAGTTTTCTGGCTACCGCCGCGGCCGCCGCCGTGGCTACCGAAATCGACGCTGCAACCGGGATGCCGATGCGCACCCTCGGTAGAACCGGAGAGAAAGTCTCGGTGATTGCCTTTGGCGGAGGCAGCCGCTTCCTGGAGTACGGAGATCCCGAGAAGGGCGCGGAGGCGCTCGAACGTGCGCTGAAGGCCGGTGTCAACTACGTCGATACCGCCGCCGGCTACGGCAATGGCAAGAGCGAACAGTGGATTGGCGAGTTCCTGAAGACCCACCGGAAGAACTTCTTCCTGGCCACCAAGGTCGGACCGCCGCGCACCTACGACGAGTCCATGCGCACCATCGAGCGCTCGCTGAAGTACCTGGGGCTGGACCAGGTGGACCTGCTCCACGTTCACAGCCTGCAGGGCGAGGACGACCTGGCGGCCATCGAAGCGCCCAACGGCCAGCTCAAGGCCGTTCAGAAGGCCAAGGAGCAGAAGATGGCGCGCTTCATCGGGATCACCTGCCATGCCGACCCCGCGGTGTTGAAGATGGCGCTCGAGCGGCATGACTTCGATTCCACCCAGATGGCGCTGAACATCGCCCAGATCGGCGGCGGGCGCCCGTCGCTGCGCGTCGGGGATCCGGCCACCGGGCCCAAGGGTTTCGAAGCCATCGCCATGCCCGTGGCCCTGAGGAAGAAGATGGGGTTGACGGGTATGAAGGTGTGGGCGCAGGACCGGCTGAAGGGGAAGGCCACCCCGGAGATGATGCTGCGCTACGTCCTCACCCTGCCCATCGCCGCGACCTCCTGCGGGCTGCCGAAACTCGAGTACATCGATACCGCGGTGAACGTGGCGAAGAACTTCAAGCCGCTTTCACGAGAAGAGATGCGCCGGCTCCCGGGCACTATCCCGGCCGACACGCGCGCCGCTCTCAACGAATACTTCGCGGCCCACATGGACTGCTGATCCGCGGTTCGGCATGGCTCCCGGCGGCACTCCGCGCTGCCCGGGAGCCCGCCGAGGCCGCAGTGTGGGCTCATTGGGAGCCCGCCGCGTTCGTGGTGCGGGCTTATTGATTGTAAGGTAAACTATCAAACCCCGACCGGCGCCCATAGCGCTCGGTATCCCTTAATTTCCCGCTGCAAGCATTTTTTTGCCACTCGTATTTTCCTGTGCTATCATTTGGCCTGCTTTTTCGAAGGAGGATGAGCACAGTGGAAGCGCTGGCTATCAACGGAGGCCCTAAGGCCGTCACCAACAAGCTGGCCGGCTGGCCGCAGTTCGACGAGAACGCGATCCGCGCCGTCGAGGAAGTCCTGCGTTCCGGAAAAGTGAACTACTGGACCGGCCGCAAGGGCATGGAGTTCGAGCGCAGGTTTGCCGAGTGGCAGGGGAGCAAGTATGCCGTGAGCGTGGCCACGGGCACGGCCGCCCTGCACGTCGCCCTGACTGCCTTGGGCATCGGCCCGGGCGACGAAGTGATCGTCCCCAGCTACACCTTCATCGCCTCGAGCTTCTCGGTGGTGCAGGCCGGAGCGATTCCGCGCTTTGCCGATGTCAACCGCGACGACCACTCGATCAGCATCGAATCCGCAGAAAAGCTGGTCAATGCGCGGACCCGCGCCATCATGCCGGTGCACCTGTACGGTAACGTCTGCGACATGGACAAGGTGCTGGCCTTCGCCCGCAAGCACAACCTGTTCGTGATCGAGGACAACGCCGAGGCCTTCGGCGGGTCGTACAAGGGCAAAAAGACCGGCACCCTGGGGCACATCGCCGCCTGCAGTTTCTGCCAGAACAAGACCTTCACCACGGGCGGCGAGGGCGGCATGGTCACCACCGACGATGAAGAACTGGCGTGGAAGGCGCGCAGCTTCCGCGACCACGGCTACGACGTGCGGGAGCGGCTCAACCTGCTCGAACTCGAGCAGAAGCTGCCCTACATTCACAACATGGTCGGGTGGAACTACCGCATGACCGAGATGCAGTCGGCCATCGGGCTGGCCGAACTGGAGCGCATGGATAGCTGGAACATGCCGGCGCGGCGGCGCAACGCCCATATCGTGATGGACGCGCTCAAGAGCCGGCCGGAAGTGCTCTATGCTCCCATCGACACCGAGGAGCGGCGGAACGGCTTCTATGTGATGGCCTTTTCGCTCGATATCGAGAACATGAACTGCACCATCAAGCAGTTCGTGGATGCGGCGGGGGCCGAGGGCGTGCCGTGCTGGAAGGTCTTCTGGCCGCAGTGCCACACCGAGCGCGCCTTCCAGGAGCACAACGCCTTTGGGCGCTCCGGCTTCCCCTTCAAGTCGCGCGAATACACCGACCCGGCGAGCGTGGACTACTCCAAAGTCGAGGTGCCCAATGCCCTCTGGCACGAGGACCATACCTTCACCTGCTTCGCCTTCCCCACCTACAGCGAAGACGACATGCGGCAGATCGCCGCGGCGCTGCTGAAGGTGATCGACCACTACTCGAAGCGGAGCCGCGCGGCGGAGGCACGGGGGTAAGGCATGGCGCGGATCAGGTGGGGTGTTATCGGATCGGGCGGGATCGCGCGTCGGCGGACCATCCCGGAAGGCATCGTGCCGGCGTGCAACGCCGAGCTGGCGGCGGTCTGCGACGTCGACCGCGAGGCCAACGCCGGGCTGGCGCGCGAGTACGGCGCCCGCGCGTCGGCGGATATCGACGAACTGCTCGGCACGGACGTGGACGCCGTCTACGTGGCGAGTCCGGCGGACCTGCACCATGAACACGTGCTGCGCGCGATTCGGGCCGGCAAGCACGTGCTCTGCGAAAAACCGCTCGGGCTGACCGTGGCCGAGGCCGGGGAGATGATGGCGGCCGCGCGGCAGGCCGGGGTGCAGCTCGGCACGGCGCTCATGATGCGGTTCCACTCGCAGCACCGCGCGGCGCTGCGGCTCGTCGAGGAAGGGAAGCTGGGGCGCATGGTCTACGGCCGCGCGCAGCTCTCCTGCTGGTATCCGCCCCTCGATGGCGCCTGGCGGCAGGACCCCGCGCGGGGCGGCGGCGGCTCCCTCATCGACATGGGCGGGCACTGCATCGACCTGCTGGAGATGTTCTTCGGGCCGGTGGAGCGGGTGAGCTGCTTTACCAACAACACGGTCCACCCGTACCGCTCCGAGGACAGCGCGGCCGTGCTGTTGGCCTTCGCCGGCGGCGCCCTGGCCACCGTGGATACGTTCTTCTGCATCCCGGATGAAGCCGGCGATAACGTGCTCGAGCTGTACGGCTCGCGCGGCTCGATTCTCGCGAAGGGCACCATAGGGCAGGGAACCAGGGGAACCATGTTCGCGCGCCTCAAAGCGGAGGAGTCCGGCTACGATGCGCAGCAGGCGCGCGACGCGGCCGGCGGCGTCGAAATCGCGCCGGAGCCGGTGAACATGTACCAGGCGGAGATCGAAGAGTTCAGCCAGGCGCTGCTCGACGAGCGGCCCTCGGTGCTCGCTGGCGACGGCGGGCTGCGCAGCCAGAAAGTGCTGGCGGCCTGCTATGAATCGGCCCGCACCGGGCAGGCGGTGGCGGTCGCGTAAGCCTCGGTCAGCCGGTTTCCGGCAGGAAGCTGGGGGTGCTGATGCCGGCGAACGGCTGAAACTCGCCGAGCACCTGGCAGGTGTGCAGTTCGCAGTTGCGCGCTCCGGCGTCGTACATCTGGGCGACCAGGCCGGGGCAGTCGGCCGGAACCAGGAAGACAGGCGCCCGGCGCGGGTAGAGGTCCAGTTCCCGGAGGATCAAGGCCGCCGCTTCCTGCTCCGAACGCGCCACGCACGGTCCTAGCATGTTGAAGGCCGGGTGCCCGCAGGAGATGATGAAGCCGTCCACTCCCCCGCCGGCGTTTTCGTAGACCGCGGTGTGCCAGAAGCCCTGGGTGTTTTCGATACAGAAGCGGTAGTCCTGCTCGCGGGTGATGCCGCTGACGGCGCATTCGAGTTCCGCCATGGCCGCGACGTCGGCCAGGGTGGCCTCCCGCACTCGGTCGCGGCCGGGAACGGGCGCGTTCAAGCCGCCGGCCGGCACTTCGAGCCACATGTCCTGGAACAGGCGGCGTGGGACGAAGCCGGCGCGGCTGTACAGGTTGAACGAATCCAGGTTCAGGGCGCTCTGGGTGAGCCGCACCGAGGGGATGCCCTCGCGCGCGGCGTAGTCGATGACGTAGCGCAGCATGGCGCGGCCCGCCCCGCAGCCGAAGTAATTGGGGTGCACGCTCAAAATTCCCAGGCTCACGTGACGGGGCCGCGGGTGGAAATAGCAGGCGCCCGCCAGCCGGCCGGTCCCGGCGTCTTCCGCCACCACGGCGCAACCGGGCTCCAGCAGGTGATAGACCTCGTAGAACACGTCGGCCGCGCGCGGGTTCCCGGTGAACTTCGGCAGGCCCCCGTGGGTCTGGTACCAATAGTTGAGCGAAACCTGAATCAACGCCGCGGTTTCGAAACGGTCCGCCGGCGTCATCGGCCGAACGCAGATGCCCTCCATCGTTTCATTGGACCCATCGGTGTGGCGCAACGATGCATATTGTTGCGCCACGGCCGGTCCGCGGCCCGGCAATGCTGGACCGGACGGCCGGAAGGAACTATGATTGAACCGATTGTCCGCCCTGGGAGGGCGAACGGGATTTCTCACGAAGGAGGACGATGTGGCGATTTCAGTCAAGAGAATCACGCTCTGGCGCAAAGAAGTGGAGAACCAGCCGGGAACCCTGGCCGCCACGCTGGCTCCATTCGCGGAAAGCGGCGTCAACCTGGAGGTGCTGATGGGTTACCGTTTTCCAGGGCAGGAAACCACGGCCGCCATCGAGGTCTACCCGGTGGCCGGGGCGCCGGCGCTGAAGGCTGCCCGGGCCGGAGGCGTCAAGAAGTCCGCCATCCCCACCCTGCTGGTCCAGGGTGACAACCGGCTCGGGCTGGGGCATGCCATCGCCAGCGCTCTCGCGGAGGCGGGCATTAACATGGGGTTCCTGATGGCCCAGGTGGTGGGACGGCGCTATTCCGCGGTGATCGGTTTCGAGAAGGCGCAGGACGCCACCCGAAGCGCCGCCATCATCAAGCGCATCGCGGCCAGACCGGCGCCGCGAAAGAAAGCGGCGCGGCGGCGGGTGCGCGCCTAGCCCGGCAAGCTGGAATCGAACCTCACGGGGCGGTCCGTTTTACACTGGAAACAGACCCCCATGAAATCCAGCGAGCGGTTCGACCGCATCAGCTCCAATTTCGTCACCAGCGAGGTTCATCGCAGCAGTCCCAGCATCGCGCGGCTGCACGAACTGCTGGCGGGACGCGCGCTGGCGGCGATCTGCGACGTGGCCTGCGGCCCGGGGCACCTGGGGCTGTCCTTCGCCGGTAAGGCGAAGCGCATCGCCGCCGTCGATCCGGCGCCCAACATGCTGGAGGCGTCGCGCCGCGCGGCCGCGGAGAAGGGCGTGGCGCTGGAAACCCACTGCGCTCCGGCCGAAGCGCTGCCGCTGGCCACCGGCGAGTTCGACCTGACGATGTCGCGCCTGGCGCCGCACCATTTCACCGATGTTTACGTGGCCCTCCGGGAGATGGCGCGGGTGACGCGTCCCGGCGGATGGGTGGCGGTGATCGACCTCGAAGGCCACCCCGAAGCCGCCTGCGATGCCTTCTATCACCGGCTGGAGGTGCTGCACGATCCCACCCACGTGCGCAGCTATACGGCCGAGCGCTGGCGGGGCATCTTCGAGCAGGCAGGGCTGGTTATTGAAGCGCTGGAGCCGGGGTGGGCGGAGCGTCCGGAGGGACTGCCCGTCGGGCGCTGGTGCGAAATTACCGCCTCCGGCGAGCAGGCGGAACGGGAGATCAACCGCCTGCTCGAAGCCGCGGCGCCCTCCATGCTGACGGCGCTGGGCATCCGCAAAGCGCATGGCGCGTTCCTGTTGCCGGTGCGTACGGTGCTGGTGCTGGCGCGCCGGCCGTCATGAGCGCGGACTACATCGCCGCGGGATATTACCTGGCACTTCGGGAGCGCACGCTGAGCGCCTCCGGCTGCCTCTCCCGCTTCTTCCCCGACGAGTGGGCCATCGGGTGGACGTCGAAAAAAGTGGTGGAGCGCCGCCGCGCCGCGGCCGCTTTCGGCATCGCTCGCGCGCGGTTGCCGGAGGTTACCGGCTGGGCGGCGGCTTCCTTCTCCCGCACCTTCGGATGGCCCAACGTGTTCTATACGCCCGAAGGAGCGCGGCAGGCGCGCGCCGCGCTGCTGCCCGCAGATGTCGATATCGTGCTCTTCGGACTGGGGCTGCACAACTCCAACGTGGCGCGGTTTCTGGCCGCGCAGCCGCCGCCGGGCGCGCCGCCGGTGGCCCAGACCGGCCTCTTCGAGTGCGTGAAGGCGGGAAGGCCCATCGCTGAAGGCGGCGAGCCGGCGGGATTCGAACTGCTGGCTATCGACGCCGGGCTGCTGACCTGCTCCTGGCTGTGCAGCCGGCTGGATAGGGAGTGCGCGGACCGCTTGGGCGTGCGCATCAACAGCCGTGGGCTGGCGGCCACCCATGCCGGGGCGCAGCGCTCGGCCGAGTACATCTCGCGGGAAGACGTCGCGGCGGAGCCGGGGTTGTGGCTGCCCTGGCTGCTCACGATCTACCCGGCGCGGTGAGGCTATGGGCCGGGACTCAGTGATCGCAGACGTTCTCGCCCGTAGCCAGGGTGCCGTTCAGGTAGCGCTCGGCCAGTTCCGCCGGGGCGGCGGCGGGTGCGCCGGTAAGGACTTCGATCCCCGCCTGGTGGAACAGGGAGACTGCGCGGGAACCCATGCCGCCGGCAATCACCACTTGCACGCCCTGTTCCTTGAGCCACGGCGGCAGCAGACCCGGCTGGTGCGGGGGAGCGTCGATTTCCGAGATGGCGGCAACCTGGCGGGAACTCCGGTCGACGTCCAGCAGCGCGAACCGCTCCGCGTGGCCGAAGTGCATGGCCAGGACACCGCCGGCAACCGGGACCGCAATACGCATTTGGTTGTTCATATAGATGTAGTTGACATCTATAGTACTGGGAAGCGCATCCGCCGTCAACCGGCGGCGCGGAAGCGGCATAATAACAGTTACGGGAAGACCCCATGACCACCCTACCGGATGGCGAGTTTCACGAGCGCATGGCGCGCTTCCAGGAGCGGATCCAGGCGGCTGGCCTGGACGCGGCCCTGGCGCACGGCAACGAATACGATTTCGCGCCTGTGCGCTACCTCTCCGACTACTGGCCCACCTTCGAACCGGCCGGCGTGTGGGTGCCGGCCGCCGGCGCACCGGTGCTGCTGACCGGCCCGAAGAGCGAAGGCTGGGCGCGCAGCCGCAGCCGCATCGGCGCCATCGAGACGCTGGCGGTATACGGGGCGCCCTCCGAGCCGGAGCAGCCCGGCGTGCCGGTGGCTTCTTTCCGGGAGGTGGCGGCGCGCGCCATGCCCGGCAAACCGCTGCGCCGTTTGGGGCTGGTGGGCTGGCCGGCGATGACCATGCCCATCTACACGCGCCTGCAGTGCGAGTTTCCCGGAGTGGAACTGGTGAAGGCCGAGGAGTTGCTGCTGGACCTGCGGGCCGTGAAGAGCGAGAACGAGATCGCCCTGATGCGACAGGCCTACGCCATCAGCGAGCAGGCCATCGATGCCGTATTGGGGGAGATGCGTCCCGGCATGACGGAGCTGCAGGTGATCGGCATCGCGCAGCGGGAAATCTACAGCCGCGGCGCGGAGTACGAGGCCCACGCGCTGTGCTGCCTGTGCGGCCCGGCCACGCGGCAGCCGGTGGCGCGCCCCTCGCACAACCGCATCGAACACAACGAAATCGTTCAGCTCAACATCGGGGCGCGGGTGGGCGGCTACGCTTCGAGCGTGGGGGTGCCGGTATCCATCGGCCCGCTGCCCAAGCGCAAGCGCCGCCTGGTCTCCTTCGGCCTGGAAGCGCATCACCAGGCCATGCAGCTCCTCCGGGCCGGAAGGCCGGCGGCGGAAGTGGCGGCCGAGTACGAGGCCTGGGTGAAGGGGCGCGGCTTCGGCGAGCACCTGCTCTACGGACCCTGCCACGGCATCGGGATGATGGAGGCCGAGGGCCCCTGGATGGAAGCCCGGTCCGCCTGGATGCTCCGGGAAAACATGACCCTCCAGGTGGACACGTTCTTCTACGGCGAGGACTTCGGGCTGCGCTGGGAGAACGGCGTGCGCATCGCCGCCACTGGCATCGAGCACTTCTCCGGCAAACACATGAAGCTGATCGAGCTGTAGGCGCGGGCTGCGCCAGCGTGCATCGCGCGGTGTAGTATAGCTACATGCAGGCAAGCCGACGAGAATTTCTCGCCTCCGGGGCGGCGCTGATGTCCCCCGCGGCAGGGGCCCAGGAACGCAGGATTTCGGCCAACGATCGCATCCGCATTGCCACCATCGGGGTAGGCGGCATGGGCAGCGGCGACACCGCTACGGCGCTCGCGCTGGGCGCCGAACTGGTGGGTGTCTGCGATATCTACGACGGGCGGCTGGCGCGCGCGCGCGAGGTTTGGGGGAACCACATCTTCACCACGCGCGACTACCGCGAAATCCTGGCGCGCAAGGACGTGGACGCGGTGATCGTGGCCACGCCGGACCACTGGCACGCGAAGATTTCCATCGATGCGCTCGATGCCGGCAAACACGTCTATTGCCAGAAGCCCATGGTGCAGGAGATTACCGAAGGCCCCGGTGTGATTGCGGCCGAGAAGCGCAGCGGGAAGGTCTTTCAGGTGGGCAGCCAGTATGTCAGCTCGCTGGTGTATCTGAAGGCCAGGGAACTGGTGCAGGCCGGCGCCATCGGGCAGTTGAATATGGTGGAGGCGTGGCTGGACCGCAACACGGCGCTGGGCGCGTGGCAGTACTCGCTGCCGCCGGATGCTTCGCCCGCCAACATCGACTGGGACCGGTTTCTGGGCCATGCGCCCAAGCGTCCCTTCGAACCGGTGCGGCTGTTCCGCTGGCGCAACTATCGCGACTACGGCACCGGCGTAGCGGGCGACCTGTTTGTGCACCTGCTTTCCGGACTGCACCTGGTGACCGGTTCGACCGGGCCGGTGCGTATCATGTCCACCGGCGGCCTGCGCCACTGGAAGGACGGCCGCGACGTTCCCGACGTCATGCTGGCGCTGCTGGATTACCCCAAGACGGCGAACCATCCCGAGTTCACCCTGGCCTTGCGGGTGAACTTCAAAAGCGGCGTGCCGGAGGAGCAGTTCGGCTTCCGTTTCGTGGGCAGCCAGGGGGTGATGACGACCACCATGGGCGGCGTGGTGCTGGAGAACGCTCCCGAAGAACACGAGCCGGGCTACACGATCGG
>JAWLGN010000385.1:0-4259 GCA_041685075.1 Bryobacteraceae bacterium | reverse complement strand
CCTCGGCGGCCATGGCGCGCAGCGCCCGCTTGGCCGCCCCCCCTCACGGTTCATCGGGTGCCAGGCGGCGCCCTGCGCGTCCAGCGTTCCCTTCCCCGTAATCGCGATGTTCTCCTGCTCGAAGGCATAGACCATGGGGGACCAGTTCATGCACTCCGTGCCTTCGAACCGCGTGAAGACCAGCGGCAGGTACCGGCTGCGCTCGGGCGAGAACAGCAGGGTGGATCCCTCCTCCAGCCGCAGATGCACGTTGCTCTTCAGGTGTACCGGTCCCGTCAGGAACCGGCCGGAAGGAACGATGACCGCCCCGCCACCGGCCTTCGCACACGCCTCCACGGCGTTGCGGATCGCCTCCGTCGCGTCGCTGGCGCCATAGGGCTTCGCGCCGAACTTCACGATGCTGAACTCCCGCGCCGGAAAGCGCGGCGTCCGGATGCGCGCCAGTATCTCGGGCACCGCGTTCCAGCCCGGCCCTTCCGGCGCGCCGGCGCCCCACGCCAGCGCGGTTGCCGGCAGCATCCCCGCCAGCCACTCGCGCCTCGTCGCCAGAATCCTGTTGCTCGCCATCTCCTTGCATTATCGGATCTTCCGGCTGCGGATGCCCCGGCTCGGCGGCGCAAATCGCCCGTCGCGTCCAGTCCTCGGGACGGGCAGGCGCCTTTCAACCCGTGCGCTTAGCCCGCGGCTGCCTTTTCGAGCGCGGCGATGTCGAATTTCTTCATCTTCAGAAACGCCTCCGTCACCCGTTGGGTGCGCGCCTGGTCGCCGCTTCCCAGCAACTCTTCCATGGCCGCGGGAGCGATCTGCCAGGAGATGCCGTACCTGTCCTTCAGCCAGCCGCATTGCTCGGCCTGCGGATCCGCCGAGAGCGCCTCCCAAAAGTAATCGATCTCCTCCTGGGTGTCGCAAGGCACCAGGAACGATATCGCTTCATTGAAGGCGAAGCGGTGCTCCCGCGCCGAATCCATGGCCGCGAACTCCTGGCCGAGCAGGCGAAACCGCGCGTACTGCACGGTTCCTTCTTTCTCTGGTTCGGCGCCCTTGCCCCAGCGGGATAAGAACTCCACGCCCGTCTGGCGCGCCGCAACATCCGGCGCGCCCTGGAAGACCGATGCGTAGAAGTGGATGGCTTCCTCCGCCTTTCCGCTCACGCCGCCCACGAACAGCAGGGCGGGCACCAGCTTCGGGCCTCCGGACTCTTCCCCCGCGTGGATGACCTGCCAGGAGAGGCCGTACCTGTCTTCCAGCCACCCGAACCGCTCGGCAAACGGATACCTGTCCAGGGGCATGAGAACCTTCCCGCCCGGGCTCAGCCGCTCCCATACCGCGTCCACTTCTTCTTTCGCGCCGCACCGGATATGGAACGACACGGAAGGGTTGAACCGGAACAACGGGCCCGCGCTGATGGCCATGAACGGCTGCCCCGCCAGCGCGAACGACACCACGTCACAGTCCCCGGACGGCGTGCCGGTGAGCGTGGTCACCTTGTTGATCTTCGATCCCGGTATGGTGGAGACGTACAACTCGGCCGCTTCCCTGGCCTCCCTATCGAACCACAGGTGCGGCGTGATGTTTTGCATGGATGGGATCCCCTCCTCGGATACAGCAATTATAGGCCCGCCTGCGCCACGGCCTTCAATGCCGTCCCCAGTAGCCGCCTTACGCCGCGCCCGCCGGCTCCGCCGCGCTCCTTGCCGGCAGGGTGAACCAGAACGTGGCGCCCTCGCCGGCGCGGCTCTCCACCCACACCTCCCCGCCCTGCGCCAGCACCAGGTGCTTCACGATCGCCAGGCCCAGTCCCGTCCCCCCCAGCTCCCGCGACCGCGCCTTGTCCACCCGGTAGAAGCGCTCGAACAGCCGCGGCAGGTCCTCTTCCGGAATCCCCAGCCCCGTGTCCCGCACCATGAACTTCACCACCGCCCCGTGCGGCGCCGCCCCCACCGTAATGGCGCCCCCTTCCGGCGTGTACTTGATGGCGTTGTCCAGCAGGTTGCTCAACACCTGGGAGACCGCCTCGGCATCGCACGATACCTCCGCCTCCTCCGGCGCCGGCCGCTCCTCCAGCCGGATGCCCTTCTTCTCCGCCAGCGGCCGCACCAGGTCCATGGCCTCCCGCAGCAGCTCGTTCACCGGATAGGTCTCCAGGCGGAAATTCTGCCGCCGCAGTTCGATGCGCGAGAGCGTCAGCAGGTCCGCCGTGAGCCGCGCCAGCCGCTCGGCGTTGTGCCGGATGATTCCCAGGAACCGCATGTTGTTGTCGCGGTCCTCGAGCGCCCCATCCATCAGGGTTTCGGCATAGCCCTGGATGGACGCCAGCGGTGTGCGCAGCTCGTGGGAGACGTTGATCACGAAGTCCTTCCGCACGCGCTCCAGCCGCTCGAGTTCGGCGTGCTCGCGCTCCAGTTGCGTCACCGTGCGTTCCAGGTTCTCGGCGGTTTCGTTCAGCGTGCGGGCGAGTTGCCCGAACTCGCCGCGCTCGAAACCGCTCAGCCGCGCCCGGAAATTGCCTCGCGCCAGTTCTTCCGCATAGGCGATGATGGCGGCCATGCGGCGCGAAAGGTAGCGGGAGGCCAGCGCCGCCAGAAAGATGGCGGGCAGAAAGGCCAGCGCCGTGCCCGCCAGAACCGTGCGCCGCATCTCCGCCACCTGCTCCCGGATCTCCACAATCGGCACCGCCAGCCGCAGCGCGCCGTGCCGCACCGGAGCCGCCGTGTAGAGATAATCCGTCCCCAGGGTCGGGCTGCGGCGTATGGCCGAAGCGGAGCGCCCGGCCAGCGCCTCCCGCACCTCCGGCCGTTCCAGGTGATTTTCCATCTGCGCCGGCTCGGCTTCGGAATCGGCCAGCACCCGCCCGTCCGGCGCAATTACCGTGATGCGCGCCCCCGACGCCCGCGCCAGCGCCTCCACCTGCGCCGCCTCCACCGCCGCCGTCCCCTCCAGCGCCAGCGCCGCCATGTGGCACTTCTCCTCCAGTTGCGCGGTCAGGTTCCGCATGTAGCTCGAACCCGCCGTCCGCGAACCGAAGAAGTCCACCGCCAGGAGCGCCACCAGCAGCAGGCACACCGCGCCGGCCAGCACCTTGGCGAACAGCCGCGCCGTCAAGCGCTCTCCTCGAAACGGTAGCCGAAGCCCCGCACGGTGGTCAGGTAGCGCGGGCTCTCAGGCTGCTCCTCGATGCGTTCCCGCAGCCGGCGCACGTGCACATCTACCGTGCGTGGGGTGACGTGGCACTGTCGCCCCCACACTTCGTCCAGAAGCTGCTCCCGGCTGAAGGCCCGGCCGCGATGCGTCAGGAAGTGCTCCAGCAGCTTGAACTCCGTCGAGGTGAGCGCCAGCTCCACGCCCCGGAGATATACCCGACGCCCGCCGCGGTCCAGCCGGAAGGGCCCCCACGCCAGCGCCTCGTTCTCCTGCTCCCGCTCGCTGCGCCGCAGGTGCGCCCGCACCCGCGCCACCAGTTCCCGCGGGCTGAACGGCTTGGTGACGTAATCGTCGCCCCCGATCTCCAGCCCCAGCACCCGGTCCACCTCGTCGGAACGGGCGGTCAAGAAAAGCACCGGCGTGCGCCCCAGCGCCCTGGACCGCCGGATCTCGCGGCACAGGTCGAAGCCGTCGATCTCCGGCAGCATGACGTCCAGCACAATCAGGTCCGGCGCCCATCGCTCCAGTTCCCGCAGCGTGCCGCGCCGCCCCCCCAGCACGAGCGTCTGGAAGCCGTGGCGCTTCAGGTTATATTCCACCAGGGACGCCAGCTCGGCCTCGTCTTCCACAATGGCAATCTTTTTGGGCATGCCCCTGCTTCCATTATCTTCCGTGCACCCGCGCCGCGCGCTTCCGCTCTCTGGCGCACCATCCGCGTGCCCCGCACCGTCCGGCTGCCACGTGCCATTCGCCCGCGCGTCCCCGCTCGCCGGCGCGCCTCCCGCTCGCCGGTGCGCTACCCGCTCACCCGCGCGCCAGCCGCTCGACCGCGCGCTCGCCAGCCGCCCGCCCACGCGTTCCCCCTCCGCCGCCCGTTCCCGATCGCCGGCGCGCCATCCGCCCACCCGCGCGTTCCCCGCCCGTCGCGCGTTCCCGCTCGCCGGCGCGCCATCCGCCCACCCACGCGCGCTACCCGCCCGTCGCGCGTTCCCGCTCGCCGGCGCGCCATCCGCCCACCCCGCGCGCTACCCGCCCGTCGCGCGTTCCCGCTCGCCGGCGCGCCATCCGCCCACCCGCGCGTTCCCCGCCCGTCGCGCGTTCTCGCTCGCCGGCGCGCC
>JAWLGN010000384.1:0-4267 GCA_041685075.1 Bryobacteraceae bacterium | reverse complement strand
CCGCTGCGCCCCATGCACGCGCTGGCGCTGGGCCTGGGGATCGAAGCCGTTTATGCCTGCGCGGAGATGGCCATCGCCGCCGGGCCGTACGCGACGGCGCCGATCGGCCCCCCGCACCATACCTTCATCCTCATCCTGACGTTGCTGAGCACGGGGGTGGCGGCGGTGCTCTATGCCCAGCGGCGCAGCGATTTCTTCTCCCACCAGGAAGCGCTGCGCGCCACCGAAGCGCTCACCGGGGCGCAGTTGCGAGCGGAGCTTGCCGAGAACGCGGCGGCCATCGGGAAGCTGGCGGCGGCCCTGACCCACGAAATCAATTCGCCCCTGGGCGCGCTGCGCAGCGCCGTCGATACCCTGGTGGTGGTGGCCGGACGGCAGGCTTCGGCGCCGCCCGAAAAGCAGGCCGCGCTGGTGGCCATGCAGGCGGAACTGCGGCAGTCCATTCAGTCCTCCGCCGTCCGCATTCAACGGGTGGTCGAGCGGCTGCAGCGCTTTGTGGGGCTGGGTGAAGCGGAGATCAAGACAGCCAACCTGAACGACCTGCTCTGCGACGTGGCGGTGCTGATGGAGGAGAAGATCCGGGCGGCCGGCGTGGTGGTGCAGTTCGATCTGGCGCCGCTGCCGGACCTGAGCTGCCGGCCGCAGCTATTGACCGCGGTCTTCTCGAGCCTGCTGAGCAACGCCATCGACGCGGTGGACGGCGATGGCCGCATCGTGGTCTCTACCCAGATGGCGGAATCGCTGGTGCGTGTCACCATCCAGGACAATGGCCGGGGCATGACGGCCGGGGAGGTGGAGCACATCTTCGATCCGGGTTTCCGGGTGGACGGCAAGCGTGTCTACTCCGGCAACTGGAGCCTGTTCAACACCCGGCAGATCCTCTACGAGCACGGCGGCGAGATCCAGATCGAAAGCACCGAAGGCCGGGGCACCACCGTTTCGGTGACGATCCCGGCCTGAGGCGCGCCGCCGCTTGCCTGCGGTCTACTCTTCTTCGGGTTCTTCGCGGATCTCCCCCGCGCCGGTGCGGCCGAAAGCGCCCGGCACCGGATTGGTGGCTGGAATGGGCGCGGCCTTGTAGCGCCGCGAGCGCGCCATCTTCTTGGCCGAGGACTGCTTTCCGGTTTTGGCGGATGTCTGCCGTCCCGGGCCCACCCGGGTTTCGATGTCCAGGTCCTGTTTGGCGTCGCGGGGGTCATCGCGTTTCTCGCGCACGGCGGTCTCGGGCACCTTTCCGGCAACCGGTTCGGCGTAGGGCACCGTGAAATCCCAGGGCAAAGGCGCCGACCGGCCCGCAGCCATCACCATCGCGGGCTGCTCGGGCGCGGCGGCCACGCGCTCCGCGGCTGGGGGCTCGACCGGCTGCCGGACCGCGGCCGCCGCCCGGCGCGCGGCTTGGATGGCGGGCTGCGGCGGGGGTTGCGACTGGGCAAACCTCTCGCGCGCCCGGGCCTCGGCGTAGAGCTGGCGGTAGACTTCCGCCAGCGTGTCAGCACCACCCTGGGGCTCGCGTCCCCGCAGTTTGTAATAGTCGGGGTTGACCAGGTTTTTATGTTTGCTCATGATTTATCCTCCTGGTTCTATTCGAAATCTCAGTGTCGCGCCGACGCCTCCCACGCCGCCCAGCAGCGCGCCGTCTTCGATGAACGTCACCTCGGCGGCGGTCTGATGGGCCTGCGACACGATGCGGTCGGCCACCTCGGGCGGCGCCGGCTCGGGGCTATGGGGCTCCCAACGAATCTCGCCGGGGGTGGCGGTCAGGAGCACCCGGTCGGCCTGCCCGTGGTCCAGCGCCGCGAGGGTATCGCGCGCGCCCGCTACCGCCAGGCCGCCGGCCCGGTACTCGCCGATGAGGCGCTCGGCCTTTTCGGAGTCGGTTTTGGCGTCGTAGCGCCGCATCACGTCCAGGGTGGCTTCCAGCACCCGGTGCTCCGGCGTGTTGATATCCAGCCGGAGCACGTCCACCACTTTCTCTTCCAGGAAAGGTGGAAGTTGCTCCCGCAGGATGGGTATCACCACCTCGTCTCCGGCGAAGACGATGTGCTCGATGCGCTCCTCCCGCACCACCCGCGCTAAGGCGTCCAGCACCTCCTTGGCATGGTGCAGATGGTAGTTGTCGACGTGCCGCTGGTATCGCGCCTGCGACCAGCCGCCCACCTGGGTGCGGCTCAGCTTGGGGCTCTCGAGCACCTGGGCCGCCAGAACGTTGCTCAACCCGAAGACGAACAGGCGCGCCGAGTTGGTGTCCGCCACGACGGCCGCATAACGCGGGTATTGATCGTTGATGCGCGCCAGGGTGTACAGGTGCGGGCGGCCGCTCACCGAAAGCTCGTTGCGCTCGATCGGGGCCGTCAGTTGCAGCGCTTCGAAGAAGCCCTCCGCGCCGGCGCAGGCGAACAGCGCCAAGGTTTTGGTGGACGGCCGCAACTCGTCCCGCAGATACCTCTCGATGCGGGCTACGTCTTCCTCGAAGCTGGCGCGTTCGGGCGAGTTCTGGGCGAACGTCTCCGCCCTTCCCCGCAACTCCTTGCGTACGAACTGCGGGTATCGTGGCCGGCCGGTGTTGTCCGGCCGAGTATTCAGGTACAGGCTGATAACCGGATAGGTGCTGGGCGGGAAGGCCGCCAACTTATCGATCTGTTCATCCAGCAGCGTGGGCATATCCACTTTTTGCCAGCAGTTGGAGGGCCGCCGGCCTCACCGAGGATGAGCGCCGGAAGTTCGCGGCGCGTCAGGTCATAAAGTATTTCTACCCCCACCTTACTACGCGGCAATCCTTGCGGATGTGCGCCCCCAAACGCAATGCGCCGCGGCGGTACTTGATTTCACACTGAGCGGCGTTGCACCATCCGGATAGATGGAGGGGTGGCTGGTTTCCAGTGGACTGCTCGCCTGCCTCCTTTCCGGAATCCACGTTCAGGGCGCGCAACAGGCCGGGGCCGCGGGATCCCGCGCCGCCGAGATCGAACGGCAGCGGGCCGAAAAAGCGACCCAGCTCGCTCCGGACGAGCCGGAGCGCATCGAGCAGGTATTCCAGACGGTCAAGCGCCGGCGGATCGTGGAGCGCCTGACGGAGGGCGTTGCGGGCTTCCGCCTGCGGCTCGGAGGCCTGATCACCGGCTCCGGTTTTGCCGCCGGGCCGGAGTATTACCGCAGCACGTCGAGGGAAAGCGTGACCTTTCGAACGTCCGCGCGCGGTTCCATTCGCAAGTTCTACTTACTGGACGCGGAACTCGGTTTCCCGCGGATCGCAGGCGACCGCATGTTCGCCGAACTCTACACCGCCCGGCGCTACTACCCGAGTATCGATTATTACGGGCCGGGCAACGATTCCAACGAAGCCGGGCGCACCAGCTACCTTTTCGAGGACGTCTCCGTAGATGTGCGCGCGGGAGTCAGACCGATGGAGCATCTTCGGCTGGGGATGCTGGGCCGCAACATGCTGCCCAACATCGGGCGGCGAACGGATCGGCGATTCGCCCCCACCGAGGACGTCTTCGGGCCCGGCCAGGCGCCCGGCATCCTGCAGCAATCCGACTATCTGGCCGGCGGCGGCTTCGTGCAGTTCGACACCCGCGACTACCCGGGCAGCCCGCGCCGGGGCGGCAACTACCTGGCCGAATACATGGTGTGGTCCGATCGCGAGTTCCGTATCGGCTCCTTCAACCTGCTGCACCTGGAAGCGCAGCAGTACATCCCTTTCGTCAACGAGCAGCGAGTGATTGCGCTGCGCGCGCGCACCATCTTCACCGATCCGCGGCGCAACCAGTTTGTGCCCTTCTATCTCCAACCCACGCTGGGCGGGCCCTACGATCTGCGCGGCTATCGTGCCTTCCGCTTCTACGACAACAACTCCCTGGTGATGAACGCAGAGTACCGCTGGGTGGTCTCCACGGGCCTGGACGTGGCGCTGTTTGTGGACGCCGGGCAAGTCTTCCATCGCGCCGGTGATTTCGGCACCGGCAGGCTGCACAAATCCGCCGGCTTCGGCTTCCGCTTCAACTTGAACCACAACGTGTTTTTCCGCGTCGATACGGGTTTCAGCAGCGAGGGCGCGCAGATATGGTTCAAATTCGACAACGTCTTCTGAAGCTCTGCGCCCTGGCCGCCGCGCTGGCCGGATGTGCCGCCGCGGCAGCCGCGCCGCGCTTCTATGACGACGATCCGCTGGAGCGCGAGCCGCCTCCCGTAGCGGTGACAACCGTCAAGAGCCGTTCTCTGAACGAGTACTACGATTTCCTGCGCAACACCTTCTCCACACCGGGAG
>JAWLGN010000050.1:0-24561 GCA_041685075.1 Bryobacteraceae bacterium | reverse complement strand
CCCGAAAACGCCGCCGGCACGGACCGCTTCGTCCGGTTCGTGGCCAGAGAGCTTTCGCCCTCCACCTACGTCAACATCATGGCGCAGTACCGCCCGGCGCACCGTGCCTCGCGCTATCCGGCGCTGGCACGGCGCATCACCACCTCCGAGTACCGGCAGGCCATCGCCTGGGCGCGCCAGGCCGGCCTCGCCACGCTCGACGGCGTTACTTGATCCCGATGAAGGAATACATGCGCCCGGCGCGTTCGCCCTCGCGCCGGAAGGAGTAGAACTCGCCCGCCAGGCACCGGGTGCACATCCCCGCCACCCAGATGTGCTCCGCGGCCACGCCCGCTTCGCGCAACTGGCGGCGATTGGCTTCCGCCAGGTCCAGGTACGCGCGCGCGCCGTTGTTGATTCCGAAGCGCGCCGCCACTTCCGGTCCCACCTCGTAGCAGCACGGCCCTATGCCCGGCCCCACCACCGCACGGAGATCCTCCGGGCGCGTGGCGAACTGCCGCGCCATGGCCTCGGCCGCTGCTGCCGCGATGCCCGCGGCCGTGCCGCGCCACCCGGCGTGCACCGCCGCCACGGCGCGCCGCCGCACGTCGACCAGCAGCACCGGGCTGCAGTCGGCGGTCTTCACCGCCACCGCGCAGCCGGACCGGTTCTCGAGCAGCGCGTCTCCCTCGCCCAGCACACCGCTGCGCCCTTCGGCCGGCACGCAGGTCGTCGAATGGATCTGCTTCAGGGTAGCCACGCCCGCCGGCGGCGCCGCCTCGCGCGTGCCGAATCCGTGCACCAGCCACTCGTATTCGTCCAGCGGCCGGGCGCGGTAGACATGGTTCGAATCGCGGTAGAAGACGTTCACTTACGCCGCGGGGTCCTTGGTCTGGGCGATCATCACGCGGCGCTTGAAGTCCTCCAGCATGCTCTCGTCCAGCCGCACCTTGGTGGGCCGCTTCACCAGCGTGGTCATCTGGTCGATCTTATCCTGCAGCTTCAGCAGCCCGTAAAACAGGTTCTCCGGACGCGGCGGGCACCCGGTAACATACACGTCCACGGGCACAATCCGGTCCACCCCCTGCAACACCGCGTAGGTGTTGAACGGCCCCCCCACGCTGGAGCACGCCCCCATCGACAGCACCCACTTCGGCTCCGGCATCTGGTCGTAGATGCGCTTCAGCACCGGCGCCATCTTCAGGGACACGGTGCCGGCGACGATCATGAGGTCCGACTGCCGCGGGCTGGGGCGGAAAACTTCCGCGCCGAAGCGCGCAATGTCGAACCGCGCCGCCGAAGAGGCGATCATCTCGATTGCGCAGCATGCCAGGCCGAAGGTCACGGGCCAGATGGAACCCTTGCGCGCCCAGTTGAAGATGTAGTCCACCGACGTGGTGACCACGTTCTTTTCGAACTGGTTCTGGAGAAAGGTCGCGGACACTATAGCTCCTGTTTTCAGTGCCATTTTAGCACTCTCCCCCCAACGCCGTGAGATACACTAGTGTGCGCGTTGCGCCACATTGCGGAAACGCGTTACACTTTATGCTTCCAACCGGCACAATTCGTGGGAAGCCTTCAGGGGTCTTACCTTGACTCTGGCCTTCGTCGATTACCTCATCCTCGCGGTTTACTTCGCCTTCGTCCTGGGAATCGGCTGGCAACTTCGCAAGAAGGTTGCCACCAGCGGCGATTTCCTCCTCTCCGGCCGCTCGGTACCGGTGTGGATCACCAGCCTGGCCTTCCTGGCCGCCAATTTAGGGGCGCAGGAACTCATCGGGATGTCGGCTTCGGGCGCCAAGTACGGCATCATGACCTCGCACTTCTACTGGATTGGCGCCATCCCGGCCATGCTCTTCGTGGGCGTCTTCATGATGCCGTTCTACTACGGCAGCAAGGCGCGCTCGGTGCCGGAGTACCTGAAGCTCCGCTTCGACGAGAAGACCCGCACGTTCAACGCCGCCACCTTCGCGGCCATGACCATCTTCTCCTCCGGCATCTCGATGTACGCCCTGGGACTTTTGCTCCAGCTCGTGCTGGGCTGGAGCTTCACCGCCTCGGTGCTGGCCTCGGCCGCCATCGTGCTGGCCTACACCTTCCTGGGCGGGCTGCGCAGCGCCATTTATAACGAGGTCCTCCAGTTCCTCCTGATCGTCATCGGCTTTGCGCCGCTGGCCGCGCTGGCGGTAGCCCGGGCCGGCGGCTGGGAGGGCATGGCCTCGCGCCTGCCGCCCGAAATGGTCCATAGCTGGAGGTACATGGGGGATGCCGCGCAGAATCCCATGGGCGTCGAGGTCTTCGGGCTGGCCATGGGCCTCGGCTTCGTCCTTTCCTTCGGATACTGGTGCACGGACTTCCTGGTAGTGCAGCGCGCCATGGCTGCCGACTCGATGTCCGCCGCGCGCCGCACCCCGCTGCTCGCCGCCATCCCCAAGATGCTCATCCCCTTCGTGGTCATCGTGCCGGGCATCGCCGCGGTGGCGCTCGCCAACATGGGGGTGGGCTACGAGCTGCCCATGAAGAACGGCGGCCCGGACTACGACCAGGTGCTCACCACCCTGATGGCCCAGTTCTATCCCTCCGGCATGCTGGGGGTGGGGATCACCGCCCTGATGGCCTCGTTCATGAGCGGTATGGCGGGCAACGTCACGGCCTTCAACACCGTCTTCACCTACGACATCTACCAGAGCCACATCCGCCCCAACGCCCCGGACCGCCATTACCTGATGGTGGGCCGCCTCACCACCGTGTGGGGCGTGGGCCTCTCCATCGCCACCGCCTATCTCGCGCAGCAGTACAACAACATCATGGACCTGCTGCAACTGGTCTTCGGCTTCGTGAACGCGCCGCTGTTCGCCACCTTCGTGCTGGGCATGTTCTGGAAGCGCAGCACCGGGCACGGCGCCTTCACCGGCCTGGTCGCCGGCACCAGCGCCGCGGCCCTCACCCACGGGCTGACACTGGCCGAAGGCAAGGGTGCCTGGCTCGCCAACCTGCACGAGTTCCCCACCACCATGGCCCAGAACTTCTGGATCGCCATCTTCGCCTGGACCACCTGCTTCCTGGTGACCATCGCGGTGAGCCTGGCCACGCGGCCGCGCCCCGAGCGGGAACTCGAAGGCCTGGTCTACGGCCTCACCAAGATGCCCAAGGACCACGGCGTGCGATGGTACGGACGCCCCGGCCCGCTGGCCGTCGCGGTGGGGGTTATCCTGGTGGTGCTGAACGTGATCTTCTGGTAGCCGAGCCATGATGGACCTCCGCACACCTTCGGGTATCTTCTTCGCCTTGCTCGGGCTGATCGTGGCGATCACCGGGCTTGTGGCGCCGGAGTCGCGCGCCCGCTTACAGGAGGTGAATGTCAACCTCTACTCCGGCCTGTTCATGATGGCCTTCGGGGCCTTCCTGCTGGCGCTGGCCCGCCGGGCCGCGCGCGGGCGGCGCGGGTGAAAGCCGCATTCGAAGCCCGCTACGGCGCAGCGCCCGGCCTGCGCGTCTGGCGCGCTCCCGGCCGCGTTAACTTAATCGGCGAGCACACCGACTACAACCTCGGCTTCGTGCTCCCCATCGCCCTGGAGCTGGCCACCTACGTGGGTGCCGCGCCCACCTCCACCGGGCAGTTGCGCGTCTACTCCGAGCACACCGGGGAATCGGCCGCCTGGCCCGTCGAGGCGCTTACCGCCCTTCGGCCCGAGGGCCGCTGGACCGATTACGTGGTGGGGGTGGCACGCGAACTCATTGCCGCCGGATACCCCATCGCTCCGGCCGATCTCTACATCCGCAGCACGGTACCGGAAGGTTCCGGGCTGAGTTCCTCGGCGGCGCTCGAGGTTTCGACGGCGCTCGCCCTGCTCGCCGGCCGCGCCATCGACCCGGTGGAACTCGCCAAACTCTGCCGCCGCGCCGAAGTCGAGTTCGTCGGCACGCCCTGCGGCATCATGGACCAGTTCATCTCGGTCTTCGGCCGCGAGCACGCCGCCATCCGCATCGACTGCCGCAGCCTGGAGCACACCCCGGTGGCACTCCCCGCGAGCGTCGAAATCCTGGCGGTCAACACCATGGTCAAGCACGAACTGGGGAGTTCCGCCTACCGGCAACGCACCGAGGAGTGCGCCGCCGCCGTGGAGCACATCGCCGCGCGGCATCCCGAAGTCCGCAGCCTGCGGGACGTCACCCCGGAAATGCTCTACAGCGCCGCGCTGCCCGAGACGATCGCCCGCCGCGCCCGCCACGTGGTGAGCGAAAACCAGCGCGTCAACGACTTCATCGCCGCCTCCGCCGCGAACGATCTCGACCGCATGGGCGAACTCTTCGTTGCTTCGCACCGCAGCCTGCAGCACGACTACGAGGTGAGCTGCGCCGAACTGGATTTCCTGGTGGACGCCGCGCTCGCCATGGAGGGCATCTACGGCGCCCGCATGACCGGCGGCGGATTCGGCGGCTGCACCGTCAATCTCCTCCGCCCGGATGCCGCGGGCCGCTTCCGCGAAGCCATCACCGCGGCCTACGAGCAACGCTTCAGCATCACGCCCCAGATCTATCCCTGCACGCCCTCGGCCGGCGCCGGCGAAGTCAGGAATCTTGAGAACATCCCGGCCCGCGAGGAACTACCTTAGCAGATCGAGTCATCCATAGCGTGCAGCTTCCCGCGGGCTCTGCGCCACTGGTCCGCGGGACACTTTTTCAGGCCTTGAACTCGGGCAGGTCGCGCAACTCCGGCCGCAGTCGCGCGGCGCCGTAGGCCACCAGCAGCGCGCCCGCTGCCGGCCCGTAGACCGGCGGCCCGCAGCGCGTGCCCGGCGCTTCCTCTACGAGCGCACGGAAGCGTTCCAACAGGATGCGGCTGCGGAAGACGCCCCCGATGTGCGCCACCGCCACCGGCTCGCCCGGCTGGAACAGCCGCCGCCGCACCGAATCCGCCAGCGCGGCAAGCTGCCGCGCGGCCTCTTCGAGCACCGCCACCGCCGCGGCATCGCCGGCTTCCGCCGCTGCGTCCACCAGCTTCGCCAGCGTGGCCACCCGCGGCCGCGGCCACTCGGTGGTGTAAAACAGGTGCAATACATCGTTGGCGCACGCCGCGCCCGTGGCATCGAGCAGCACCTGCCGCAGCGCCGTTTCCGGTCCCCAGCCCTCCTCGAACCGCAGCGCCGCGCGCAGCGCCCGGCGCACGATGTCGAACCCGCCGCCCTCGTCGCCGAAGATGTAGCCCCAGCCGCCCGCACGCGCTCCCTTCCCTTCCGCGTTGCGGCCCCAGGCGATCGACCCCGTGCCCGCGATGGTGATCACCCCCGGCCCACCCGCCATGGCGCCGGCCTGCGCGATGACCGCGTCGTTGCTCACCACCAGTTCTTCGACCCGCAGGATCTCCGCCAGGATGGCCCGCTTATCCTCCGGCCCGCCGCTCATCCCGAAGCACGCCGCAGCGAAGCGCACCGTGGCCGCATCCAGCCCCGCCTGCTCGCAGGCCTTTCCCAAGCACTCCTCGACGGCGCCGGCGAGCTTCCGCCGCCCCTCGGCCGCGCCCACGTGGTTGCACGGCCCGCCGGTGCCCACGCCCAGCACGCGCCCGCTTTCGTCTCCAATCAGGGCGGTGGTCGTAGACTGCCCGCCATCAACGCCTAGAAACAGCTTCATAAGATGCGATAGAGTGTCACGCCGGTATCCCGGCCCGCGGCTTCGATGCCCCACTCCCGCTGCCGCGTCCGGAAATCCTCCGCGCCGAAATCGTCGTCAAAGACCAGAATGTAGCCGATGCCGCGCAATTGCAACTCTTCTGTGGCGGCGCGGCGCAGACCCTCGATGGCGGGCGCGTCGCGCTGTTCCGGAGCCGCCGCCAGTTCCACGCGCCTGCCCGCGGCGTCTTCGCCCTCCAGCCGCAGCCGAATCTTGTACTGGTCGTGCGAGCACTCCACCAGCACCTGGTCCACCCGCTCCACGCGGCCGAAATCCACTTCCAGAAACATGCCCGGGTAGAGCGGCTCGACGCTCGACCAGCGCGTCACGGGGCTGTTATCGAAGGCCATCTGCACATCCCACGGGTTGGGCGATGCCCGCAGCCGCCACTCCGGCGCGCGCGCCAGCTCGCTTCGGCCGCGGTATACCCGCACCTCGGCCGCGCTCCAGAAATCCGGCCCGCCCGAGGCCGTCTGCACCACCCGCACCTTGCGCAGCTCCCGCTCCGGAAACCGGAAGCTCAGCAGCCAGGTAGGGGCATACTCGGGAATCAGCGGCGTCCACAGCATGTTGCCCAGCGTCTTGCCCGACGCCGATTGATACGCCACCCGCACGTCCCGCGTGGTGTAGGCCTCCGGCATCGCCGTGTGGGTGAGGACCGCCGCGCCCTCGGGCGCCACGCGCTCCACCAGCCGCGCCGCGCGGTAGTTGTGGAGCTTCTCTTCCAGGTACTTTTCTTCGGGCACCAGCCGCAGCGCCTCGCGCCATGGAATTTGCGTCAGGCGCCACGCCGTCTCGACCGAGTACAGCGGCACCACCGCGGGCCAGGAGAGCACCGCGTGCGCCGCCACCACCGCCGGCGCCAGCCATCGCACCCGCAGCAGCACCATCGCCATCGCCACCGCCGCGAACGGCAGCACCCAGATGAGAAACCGCGCCCCCACGTTGCCGAAGTAGGTGCTGCCGAAGACCGCCGCGGCCACCAGCAGCGCGCGCCCCTCGCGCCGCCCCGCCGCTATAAGCGCCACCGGCGCCACCAGAAACAACGGCCCGATCACGCCGCCGAGCTGCCCCCCAACCATCACCGCCAGCGGCAACCCGGCGTAGCTCTCCATCCCGTAGGTGCGCAGAAACCCGCGGTACTCCTGCTCGAACCCGACCGTCACGTACGGATTCGGAAACACTGCGTTCAAGAACGGCGCGAACGGGTTCCCCACCCAGATCCAGTTCTTCAGCACCCATGGCAGGATCAGGACCGCCGCCGCCAGCCCCACGGTAAGCACCGGCCCCGCCACCGCCTGCCGCTTCCGCCAACATCGCCACGCGACGAATGCCAGCGCGTAGGGCACCGCCACGAACGCCGTGTACTTGGCCGCGTATGCGAACCCCGCCACCAGCCCCACCGCCACCAGCAGCCCGCGGGTACGCTCCGCGTCCCAAATCCACAGCAGGTAGAAGACGGTGAACGCGATCGCTGCCACCGCCACGTCGACGTAGGCGCTCGAGCCGTCGATTCCCACCACAGGACTCGCAAACACCATCAGGGCGCCGCACACTCCCGCCGCCGGAATCCCCGCCCGCCGCGCCCAGCCCACCACCAGCCACGGCAGCGCCAGCAAAAACGCGCAGTGCACCAGCGCCGCCGCCGAATGCTTCCCGAACGCGAAGGCGTGGAGGAAGAGCATCTCCACGCCCTGCGACAGGTGGGCGTACATGTTCGTCGGAATGCGAACGATGCCGCCGCGCGCCAGGTACTGCTGCACCAGCCCCAGGTGGTACGCGCTGCCGTCCGGGCTGATTTCCGGCGCCATGGCGTTGAAGAAGTAGAGCACCGCGAACGGCACATACACCGTCGCGAACAGCCGCTTCCAGAAGCGCCCCAGCGGCGGCAGTGCGGGTCCGCGCGCGCGGTGGACACCCGTGTACCAGGCCGCCGCCAGCACTGCCGCGCCGGCGGCCAGGAAGACAGCAGGGCGCGCCATTCGTACCATGGCCGCGGCGAAGACCAGGCCGCTCAAAACCGCGGCGCCCGATACAAACGCCAGCGCGGTCTCTTCCTCGCGATAGAGCGGCGCCTTCAACCCCCGCAGCAGCAGTTTGCCGAGCGCCGTCGCCACCGCCACGGTGAAGAGCGCGCCGAACAGGACTCCCGCGGCCTGCGGCATCACCGCTCGAACCCGGCCGAGATGAGTATGAATCCGAGCACCCGGCCGTCGCCGGACGGCCAGACTCTGTCCGGCTCGACCACCACGCGGTTCTTCCCGGCGCGCACTACCGCCGCCGGCGCCGGCATCTCCAGGCGGTGCGTCCCTGGCCGGTCGCAGCGCATCTTTCCCAGCGGCGCGTCATTCACCCGCACCGCCAGGGTCACCGGCCCGGTGTCCTTGAATGTGGCGGCGGGAAGGGCGAACTCCATGACGAATGTCCAGCCCTCGGCCCCCTCGAGGTGAAACTCGAGTTCCGGCCGCTCGAAGGCCCATCGCCACGTGCCCGCCTCCACCGTTGGGCTGATGCCGCCCACGATGTACTGCTCCGCGTGCGGGTCGTTCATCCGGATGAAGGATCGCACCACCGGCGGTTTCACCACCTGCGGTCCCCAACGCTGCGGCGGCGGCGGATAAGGCTCCGGATAACTCGCGCAACCGGCCAGAATTACGGCAGAAAGCAGGGATAGGAAGCGCCGCGAGAGCACGGAACTCAGTGTAGCGAAAAAAAAGACCGGGCTTCCAGAAGGCCCAGCGCTGAAAGCCCGGCAATCGCAAGGGGAAAACGTGTGCCGGTCTCGCTGCCCGTCTGATTCATTAAACGCACCACGGCCGTTTTGGTTAGTCGGGTGCTTGTAAAAATCCGGTAAAGACGGGTTCAGGCGCCCGCCAGGTTCTTATCCGGGGCATAACATAGCGGGTCCAGCAGGCAGATGGCGCAACGCGGCTTGCGCGCCTGGCAACGCTCGCGCCCGTGGTGAATCACCTGGTGGGAGAACAGGATCCAGCGCTTCTGCGGGACGATCCGGATGAGGTCCTGCTCGATTTTCACCGGGTCGGTTTCCCTGGTCAGATCCAGCCGCCTGGAGACGCGCTGCACGTGAGTATCCACCACTACTCCCGAGGCGATACCATAGGCCGTACCCAGCACCACGTTGGCCGTCTTGCGCGCCACACCCGGGATGGTGAGCATCTCTTCCATGGTGCGGGGCACCTTGCCGCCGAACTCCCCCACCACCTTCTTCGCCGCTCCCACCAGCGATTTGGCCTTGTTGTTGAAAAACCCCGTGCTGCGGATATCCTCTGCCAGCACCTCCGGCCGCACCGCGGCAAAGTCCTGCGGGGTGGGATACTTGGCGAACAGGCCCGGGGTGACCTCGTTCACCCGCTTATCCGTGCACTGCGCCGAAAGGATGGTGGCTACCAGCAACTCCCAGGCATTGCGATGATGGAGCGCGCAGGTGGCTTTGGGGTACATGCGGTCCAGCAGATCGAGAATCTCCTCCACGCGGCTGCGCCGCGCGGCCGCCGTTCTGGCGCGCTTCACCTGGGAAGGGGCGGTGGGCATGGCAACATCATAGCGCTTCCTGCGGGCCGGGTGACGCTTCCCCACGGGCCCGGATGGCGCTTTTCCACGGGCCCGGATTTGTGTCCCGGGGGCGATCTGTGGCATCAAAGGAGACAGCGGGCCATGAAGATCTACACTCTCGAGCGCCGCATCACGGTCCCGGCCGCGGTTGCCGAAACGTTCGCCTTCTTCGAAGATCCCTCCAACCTCGCGCGCATCACGCCGCCCTGGCTGGGCTTCCGGATCCTCAGCCCGGAACCGGTCGCGATGCGCTACGGCGCGGAAATCGACTATCGCATTCGCGTGGCCGGCATACCGCTGGTCTGGAAGACCCTCATCACCGAGTACGAGCCGCCCTTCCTGTTCACCGATCAGCAGGTAGCCGGACCCTACCGCTACTGGCGCCACCGCCATGAGTTCCATCCCTCGCCCCAGGGCACCGTGGTCCGGGACCGCGTGGACTACGCCCTGCCCCTCGGCTTCATAGGCCGCTTGGTGCACTGGCTCTACGTACGGCGCAAAGTGCAGGAGATTTTCGAGTACCGCGCCGAAGCGCTCATCCGTATCTTCAACGCGGCTATGGCGCGGTGATCCGCACGCGCGCGGAGACATTCTGCCAGTCGGGCAGTTCGTAGACGCGCAGCGCGGTATCCATGACGGCCGACATCTCCCGGGTGCCCCACGCCGCCAGGCTCGGCACCTTGAAGCCGAAGGTTCCCACGGGCTGCTCGCCCGAACCCTCCGCGCGGCCCAGCAGCGTCACGGTGCCCGCCAGGTCCTTGATGCTGTCCGGCGAGTGATTCACCAGCACGAAGCGCACCTCCGTGCGTTTCTGGTCGTCTTGCAGAAAACGCACGCCGGTCACCTCGATGTACGGCTCCAGCGGGTGCGGCTTCGGCTGCGCCGTACCGGGGTCTTCGAACGCCAGCGCCGGCTGCTGTTTTCCCGCGTTCCGGCCCATGCGGCTCACGCCCCAGTAGGCGCCCACCCCGATGGCGATGAACGCCGCCGCAAACAGCAGGCTCATCAGCCAGGTGGGCATGCCCCGGCGCGGCGCCCGCGCGGCTCTCTTGGGAGGCGGCGGAGGCGTTGGAGCGGGCGCCGCCGGCTCCTCGACCGGCGCTGCCGGCTCCCCTTTCTCTCGGGCTGCGCAATCCGGACACTCACTGTAGGATGGGGGGACTTCGCGCCCGCACTGCGGACAAATCCAGGTGAACATGTTGCTCTAATCCTAATCTACCGCAACCGGCTGCCGGCGCCGAGCCGGCGCATCCGGCGGTCTGATAGACTCCCAAGGGGCTATGACCCGTCGCGATCTCTTGCGGAACGCAGCGTTCGCGGCTGCCCAGGCGCCGCTGGCCGTGCCCGTGCATCGCGTGATGGACAGGCGGGCGTCATGCACAGCGGAGGAACTCCGCCGCTTCTGGTTCAGCGTCTGGCCGGAAGCGGTACGGATGTTCGGCCGGGCCGGCGTGGCGCTCCATTCGACCGACGCCCAGGGCGAAATCCGGCGGTCGCCCGGCGGAAGACCGGTCTTCACCGCTCTGGAGCGCGGCGCCATCAACCTGGTCCTGACCGCTTCCGTCCCCATGCACTGGGACCAGGGGCGCTCGCTCGCAGGCGTCACCACCCTGCACGAAGGCTACTGCATCTGCCTGCTGGCCCTACAACATGCGCACGGCAATCGCGTTCCCTTCCTGTCGGTGAACACCTGCGTGCACGAACTGCTGCACGCGCTCCTCGGGGACGTCTTCGTGCGGCGCCCCGGCTGGTTCCGCTCCCGCGACCGGGAATCCCGGGTGAACTGGCACGCCACCCGGTTGTGGCTCTTCCACGACGGAGCGGCCGTCCAGCAATCGGCCCGGGAATTCCTCAATCGCTTATCGGAGCCACCCACTCGCGCCGCTCGGCCGAATGCTTGACCGCTTCCAGCACCTGCTCCACCCGCAACCCGTCTTCGAAATCCGGGTGGAACTCCTCCTCGCGCGCCACCGCCCCCAGAAAATCCCCCAGGGCCGCGATGAAGGTATGCTCGTAGCCCACCACGTGCCCCGGCTTCCAGAAGTTCGTGGAATACGGGTGGCCGGGCCCTGTGACCAGGATCGAGCGCGGCCCCTGCCCGGACGCCTCCTCGGTGGCATCGTAGTACTCCAGGTAGTTCAGGTGCTCCAGGTTGAAGCGCAGCATTCCCCGCTCGCCGTGCATTTCGAAGCGGTTCTGATTGCGGCAGCCCACGGCGTAGCGCGTGGCCTCGAGCGTCCCCACGCTGCCGTTCTGGAAGCGCGCCAGCACCGTCACGGCATCGTCCACCCGGCGCCCTTCGGCGAAGGTGTGGGCCGCGGCCGAAACCTCCGCCACCGGCCCGTTCAGCCACAGGGCCGTATCCACCACGTGGGAGAGCAGGTCGCCCAGCACGCCGCTGCCCGCCAACCCGGGGTCCAGCTTCCAGTTGGGCGGCCGCGTGGGGTCGTTACCCCACTGCTGCAAGTAGGCGGCGCGGTAGTGAAAGACTCGCCCGATGCGCCCCTCATCCACCCAGCGCCGCGCCAGCGACACCGCCGGCACGCGCCGGTAGTTGTACCACACCATGTTCCGCACCCCGCGCGCCGCCCGGGCCATGCGCGCCGCCTCTTCAGCCGAGACCGCCAGCGGCTTTTCGCACAGCACCATCTTCCCCGCTTCGGCCGCCGCCATGGCCACCGGGGCGTGCAGCGCGTTGGGCACCGCCACGTCCACCGCGTCGATATCGGGGCGCTCCACCGCGGCGCGCCAGTCCGTTTCCGTCTCCTCCCAGCCCCACAGCGCCGCCTGCCGCTCCAGCGCCTCGCGGTTTCGCCCGCACAGCACCTTCATGCGCGGCTCTACCTGGAGATCGAAAAACATGCGCACCTGCCGCCACGCGTTCGAGTGCGCCCGACCCATGAATCCCTGGCCGATTAACGCCACGTTCAAGCGTCTCATCCCAGCAAGTCTAGCGCGGCGTGATTCCCGGCGCGGCGGAAATACGCGCTAGAATCTACCTTTACGGACATGCTCCAACGTGGAATCGACTTTCACACCCATCCCCTGCTCGTGCGCGAGATGATCGCCCGCTATCCGGAACTGGAACGCGCCGCACGAGAGGTCTATTACATCGGCAACAATTTCCAGCCGCTGGAGACGTTCCTTCTGGAACTGGACTGCGCCGGCCTGGAAAAAGCCGTGGTGCTCCCCATCGACGCCACCACGGCCCGCCGCGAAACCATCTACACCAACTGCCAGATCGCGGAACTCTGCGCCATGTCGCCGCGCCTGGTCGGCTTCGCCAGCGTCGATCCGCACCAGCCCGACGCGCCGCAACAGCTCGAAAACGCCGTCCGCGATCTCAAACTCCGGGGCCTCAAACTCGATCCCGCCATGCAGGGCTTCTACGCCGACGACCGCCTGGCCTACCCGGTTTATGAAAAGGCCCGGGAACTCGGCATCCCCGTTCTCTTCCACGCCGGTATGAGCTGGCAGCCCGGCAGCCGCCTGCAATACGGCCAGCCGCTGCGCTTTGAGAACGTGGCCGCCGACTTTCCCGAGCTGCGCATCGTGCTCGCCCACCTCGCCTGGCCCTGGGTGGTGGACGCCGTGGCCCTGGCGCTCAAGTATCCCAACCTCTACCTGGACACCTCGGCCCTCTACTTCGATAACCCACGCGACTTCCTCGGCTACGCCATGAACCACCAGGTGCCGCTCACCGTCTTCGAGCGCAGCCTGCGCCACCAGCTCCTGTTCGGCTCCAACTACCCGCGCGTGGAGATCAAGAACATGGCCCGGGTGATGCGCGAAATCGGACTCTCCGACGACTGCCTCGACCTGGTATTCCGAACGAACGCCGAAAAGCTGCTGGGGGGAAGCCTGTGATTATCAAGCTGGAACGTATCGAAGTCCAGTCCCGCAAGGACATGGAGATGATCGACATCACCGACGAGATCGAGCGCGTCGTGGCCGAAAGCGGCGCGCGCAACGGCGTGGTGCTGGCGCTCACCTGCCATACCTCTTCGGGCCTGCTGGTGACCGAGGGAATCGAGTGCCTGGAGCGCGACGTCCTGGCCCACCTGGAGCGCCTGGCCCCCAAGGACCCGCCCAAGGGCGCCGGCTTCGGCTACTGGCACAACCGCTACCTGGATTTCGACGGCCGCCTGGGCTTCAACGCCGGCGACCACCTGAAGAGCATCTTGGGCGGCGTGAACTGCTTCTTCCCCATCGAGGACGGCAAGGTGGTGCGCGGCAGCCGCCAGCGCGTCTACTTCCTGGAGTTCGACGGCCCGCTTGCCCGCACCGCCATGGTGCAGGTCATCGGCCAGGCCTGAGGACCGCTATTCGCTCGTGCCGGCCGCGCGCCGCGGCCAGCATCCGGAAGCGCCGCAGCAGCCCGCCCGGCGTTTCTTTTTGACTGAATGTGCGCTACTTTGTTCGGTACCGAAAGGTTATCTTATGGCCGCGATTCAGAAACGCCTGTGGCTGGTCTTTGCCGTAGTGACGACCCTGTTTTGGGGCGTCTGGGGAGCCTTCATCGAGATTCCCGAAAAGGCAGGCTTCCCCGCCACCCTGGGCTACTCGGTTTGGGCCCTGACCATGATCCCCTGCGCGCTGGTGGCCCTGCGGGTGGCCGGCTGGAAACTGGAGCACGATGCCCGCTCCATTTTCCTGGGCTCCACCGTGGGACTGCTCGGCGCGGGCGGCCAACTGCTGCTCTTCCAGGCCCTGCGCACCGGCCCCGCCTACATCGTCTTCCCCTTCATCTCGCTCTACCCCGTGGTGACGGTGGCGCTTTCGGTGACGCTGCTGAAGGAGCGCGCCTCGCGCCGCGCCTGGGCCGGCATTTGTCTCGCACTGCCCGCCATCGTATTGCTCTCCTGGCAGCCCTCCGGCGGCGGCCCCGCCACCGGCAGGCTCTGGCTCATCCTCGCCCTGCTGGTCTTCGCCGCCTGGGGCGTGCAGGCCTACGTCATGAAGCTCTCCAACCTCACCATGCGGGCCGAGAGCATCTTCTTCTACATGGCCGCCACGGGCGTGCTGCTCATCCCCGGGGCCGTCGTCATGACGGATTTCAGCCAGCCCATCAACTGGGGCTGGAACGGCCCCTGGCTGGCCGCCCTCATTCAGGTGCTCAACGCCATCGGCGCCCTCTGCCTGGTCTACGCCATGCGCTACGGCAAGGCCATCATCGTCACCCCCATGACTTCGCTCGCCCCGGTTCTCACCATCATCCTTTCGCTGCTGATCTACCAGGTGGTGCCGCACGGGGTTCTCGTGGCCGGCATGGCGCTGGCCTCGGTGGCGATCTATCTTATGGCCGAGTAACTCGAACGGCCGCCCGGGTTCACCCGCGAAGTCGGTTCAGCGGGCGGGCGTCACGCTGAAGTTCGAGAGCCCGATCTCGTCGCGCCCGCGCACCAGAAAGCCGAACGGCCCGGCGGTGAACGCTGCTTCCGCATCGGTCCATTCGTCCAAATCCCGCCAGGTGCCGTCGACGTTGATGCGGTGCACGACGCTTTCGGGCGAGACCTTCACCTGGACCGTACACGTCAGAAAGCGCTGCCGCGGTATACCGTGCGGCTTCTTGGCAAGCTCCTTCGTTCTGCCGTTGGTCACCTGCTTCCGGTAGAACTGCCGGTCGTCCATTTCGAACAGCGCGTGGTTCTTATCCCCGGCATGCCCCACCACCCAGCGCAGCCGCCCGCCGCGGTGCGCCATTACGGTGAAGATGTAGGTGGCGCCCTCGGGCATGGGCCGGAAGAGCACAAACCCGCCGCCCCGGTGCATGTGCCAGGGCCCTTCCGTGCGCCACACGCCCGGTTTTGCCCAACCCTCCATTCCCAGCTTCGTCGTCTTGGGCGGCGGCGCCGGAGCGGCGGCCACCGGCGGGGGCGCGGGTTTCGGCGCCGTGCGCGGCATGGCCTCCAGCGCCACCTCCGCCGCCGATAGCCGCACCGTTTCTCCCGCCGCGAATTGCCGTGCCACCACGCGCGGCCGGTACTGCGGCATCCGCAGTTCGATCCGGTGGTCGCCCGGGGCGATGTTGGATATCGAGAAGCCGCCGTCGAACCCCACGGTCCCCACCGCGCTGCCGTCGATCAGCACCTCCGCTCCCGGCGGCCCGCCTGCAATCAACATCGCCGCCACCGTGGGTACCGGCCGCAGTTCGAAAACCAGCCGGCTATCCTCGCCCTTCCGGATCTCTACCGGCAGTTCCGGGCTGTCCACGAACCCGTCCTTGGTCACCCGCACGGCATACTGCTTCACCGCCAGGTTGGGGATGCGCAACTGCCCGCGGCTGGTGGGGCGCGGCTGCTCCTTGCCGTCGAGCCACACGGTAGCGCCGTCCTCCCCGGTGATCACCACCAGGGTGCCGGCATCGCGGTCCGAATTCAAAAACGCCGTCAGCGTCGGGTTGCCCGCGGTCTCGAAGGAGAGCTTCCTGCGCTCGCGCCCTTCGCCAATCTCCAGTTCGTGACCGCCCGCAGCCAGCCCGGCGAGTGCCAAGCCTTCAGGCCCGACGATTCCGGCGGGCGCGCCGTCCACCGAAACCGGTGCGTTCGCCATGCTGGAGTACACCCGCGCCTCGGCGCCCGCCTGCGCCACCACCACCGCGGCAACCTGCTTTGCCTCCACCGGCCCGGCCACCCGCGGCGCCTCGGCCGCCGTCACTTCCACCGGAAAAACCGCTTCGCCGTACCGCCCGGCGATCCGCACCGTGTGGCGCCCCTCCGGCAGCCGGTCCAGCACGAATTGCCCGCCCTGAAACGGCACCGGCGGTTGATCGTTGATGGTCACGCGTGCCGGGTCCAGGTCCGTGAAGATCCGCAGCGCCACGTTGAGCGGCTCCAGCGTGAGGTCCACCACCCCCGGCACACCCTCCCGGAGGGTTAGTGAGGCCACCGCCGGCCGGAACCCCGGCATCACCGCCTGCACCTCGTACTCCCCCACGGGCAGCAGCAGCCTGCAGTTGGATGTCCCTCGGGCTTCCTGGTTGATCAGCACGGTCGCGCCGGGCGGGAAGGTGCGGACATCCAGCGCCACCTCGGCCGCGCCGCCGCGCAGCAGGAGAACCCCGGCCACCACCGCCGCCACCACCGCCACTGCAGCAACCAGCGCCCACAGCGGCATCCTGGTGCGCCTGGGCGCGGCTGCCGGCGCCGCCGCAGCGGGCGACGGAGCCGGAGTGGGGATGCGCTCCGCCGGCTCGACCGGCGCCACCGGCGGCGGTGACTCCGGACGCATCCGCTCCTCGATCAATGCGCGCAGCCTGCCTGCCTCGGCGTGGGCAGGGTCCAGCGCCAGCACCGCCTGCACCAGGTCCGCCGCGCGCTCCGGGTTCGCATCCAACTCCGCCCGCGCCTGGTTCGCCATTACTTCCACCAGCGCCGCCCGCACTATGCGGCTGCGCCGGTCCATTTCGAAGGCCCGCCGCAGCAGTCCCATGCCCTCGTCGAAGCGGCCCGCCCGGCACGCCTCCCTGCCCTGCTCCACCAGCGACTGCAACTCGCCCGCGAGCTCCCGTAGGCCCTCCCCGCGCGCCGCCTTCTCCAGAGCGACGGCAAACTCCCGCGCATCGGCAAAGCGCTGCCGCGGCTCCTTGGCCATGGCCCGCTGAATCACCTCGCCGATCGCCCGGTCGACCGCCGGGTTCACATCCGAAACCAACGGCTGGACAGTGTGCAAAATGGCCTGGGCGATCTCGAGCTCGCTCCCGCCCTCGAACGGCCGCCGCAGTGCCAGCGCCTCGTAGCCCACTACCGCAAGCGAGAAAATGTCCGCCCGCGCCGTGGGCGCCTCCGACCGGACTTGTTCCGGCGCCCTGTAGGCCAGGGTTCCCTTCCCCTGCCTCCCGAAACCCAGGATCTTTACGGTGCCGTCGCCCAGCAGAAACAGGCTGCCCGGCTCGATGTGGCCGTGCACTACCCCGCGCTCGTGCGCGGCCTGCAACCCGCGGCACGCCTGGCACAGAACCTCGAGTACGCGCTCCACCGACAGGCGCGGGCCGGAGCCCCGAATCGCCTCTTCCAACACCGCGCCCTCCAGCAGCGGCATGGCGATGTAGGGCCGGTTGCCCGTGGAACCTTCCAGTTCCCCGGCATCCAGAATCTCCGCGATGTTGGGGTGGCGCATCCCCGCCAGCGCCTGGCACTCTCTGTGGAACACCTCGAGCGCGGCGCTGTCCGGCGCATCGCGGAAGACTTTCAGGGCCACTTCCCGTCGCGCCACGGTGTCGTAGCAGTGGAAGACCACCGCGGTGGCGCCCTGGCTCAGGATCTTGCGAATCTCGTAACGGCCGCCCTTCAGGCTTCGCGCAGTCACAACGTTCCTTTCTGTCCAGAGGAGTTCTTTATCTTAATGCAGCCGGAAGGATCGTGGCGAGGGTTTTCCGGAGACCCGCGCCACGCCGTGGCCCGCCCTCGGCGAATCAGGCAGGGTTGGTAAAGGTGCCCGGGCTGGCCGCCGTAGCGCGAAACTCGGGCTTCCGTTCTCTGCCGGCCTCCGCCAGCGCGCGGCGCACGCCTTGGGCGTCGAGATCCGCGGTGTAAACCGGGGTGCCGGGCTGTTGCCGCCAGGACTCGTCGAGCCCGCCTGCATCGACGCTGTCGAATCCCAGTTCGTCGATCAGACGCATTACCACCTGTTTGGCCCGCTGGTCATCGCCCGCTACAGGCAGGGCGATTCGCCCGGGTGTGCCCTTGGGCTGGCCGCGCTCCATCAGGTGCCGGGCATAGATGTTGTTGAAGGCTTTCACTACGGGCCGGCCAAGTTGCCGCTCCACCCAGCGGCTCTCCGGCATTCCGGCTTCGATCTCCTCGATGCGGCCGTCGCGCTCCCGGGGGTAGTAGTTGCCGGTGTCTACAACCACGACGCTGTCCGGAACGCCCTCGAACAGATCCTTCGGCAGCTTGCGAATGTTGGCTTGGGGAATCGTCACCACCACGACTTCGCCGGACCGGGCCGCTTCTTTGGCGGTCACGGCATGCGCGCCCGTTTCGGCGGCCAGTCTGGCAAGCGTCTCCGGTCCCCGCGAGTTCGCCACGTACACCTCGTGGCCCAAGGCCCTCAAGCGGCGCGTGAGGGTGCCACCGATCTGCCCCGCGCCAATAATCCCTATCTTCATGATTCCTCCTCCCGATAGTGACGCCGGAAGAGGGGCCGAGGTCGCAGGCCATACCGGGCGGCACGCCCCAGGCTATGCAAGCACCCGGCTGCATTCCGTCGTCCCAGGTTGTACAAGCACCCGGCTGCATCCTGTCGCCCCAGGCTATGCGCGCACCCGGCTGCATCCTGTCGCCCCAGGCTATGCGCGCACCCGGCTGCATCCGGCCGTCCCAGGCTATACAATCACCATTTAGATATGAATCCATCACCGGCGGCTTCTCGAATGGCCCGGCGCGATTTTCTGCGCGCCGGCTCGGCCCTGACACTCGGGCCCCTGGCGGCGGCAGCTCGCGCCCGCTCCGGCGTGGCCTGCATTCTGCTGTGGCAGGAGGGCGGCCTCAGCCACCTCGATACCTTCGACATGAAACCGGACGCGCCTCCGCACATCCGCGGCCCCTTCCGCGAAATCGAAACCGCCGTGGCGGGGCTGCGCATTTCCGAACACCTGCCCCGCATCGCGCGCCAGGCGGATAAGCTCACGGTGGTGCGCTCCATGCAGTCCGGCGACACCAACCACGAGCGCGCCACCGCGCTGCTGGCCGGCCGGCTGCCGTCCGCCACTGTGCTCGATCCCGAGGTCCGCCGCCGCGCGCTCGACCTCTCCGCCGAATCCCCCACGCTGCGCGACCGCTACGGCCGCACTCCCCTCGGTGAAGCCTGCCTCGAAGCGCGCCGCCTCGTCCAGGCCGGCGCATCCATGGTCCGGCTCACTCACTCCGGTTACGATACCCACAGCCGGCACTTCGAAACCATGCGCGAGTTCGTGCTTCCGGAGTTCGACCGCGCCTTTGCCGCGCTGGTGGAAGACCTCGAGGAGCGCCGCCTGCTCGACCGTACCCTGGTGATCGCCGCCGGGGAATTCGGCCGTTCACCCCGCATCAACTCCACCGGCGGCCGCGACCATCACGCGCGTGCCTGGTCCCTCTGCCTGGCCGGAGCCGGCGTCCCGCGCGGGCGCGTGATCGGCGCCACAGATCCCAACGGAGCCGAGGTGATCGAGTCTCCCGTCACGCCCGACGATTTCATCTGTTCCGTGTACACCCTTTTGAAGCTGGAGCCGTCGAACACACGTGGCGGCCGTATTGTCCCGGACCTTTTCGCCTGATGTTGAAGTGGTAACCTGAGATCGGAGGGCTCTATGAGAACTCTCACGGCGCTTCTGCTGCCGTTACTTCTGGCCGGCCCCCTGGCTGCCCAGCACCGCAGCCGCGCTCCCGTGGGCGGCTTTGGGAACGTGGTCTTTCCCGGTGGGGTGAAGGGCTTCGGCAACGTGCTGACTCCCGGCACTCCCAAGCTGCCGCCCTTCTCCATCACGGACCCGAGTTTCCCCGTACGCCTGGGTAAGACCGTGGCAGGGCGCCCCGCTTTCAGCGGAGGGCGCATCAGGGGCCGTTCGCCGATCTTTGTGCCCTATCCCTATCCGGTCGCCTATCCTCCGGACTTCTACGGGCAGCAGCAGCCGCAGGTGGTAGTGGTTTACCCGCAGCAGCAGCAGGCCCCTGTGTCCCTCAACCAGAACTTCGGCGTGCCCGCGCAGCCCATGGTCCAGGAGATCCCGCCCGAGGAAGAGGAAAGCGAGATTTCAAACATCCAGGTCTACCAGGCGCCGGTGCGCTCCACCGAGGAGATGGCCGCCGCCGTTCCGACCGCACCGTACTACCTGATCGCCTTCAAGGATCACTCGATCTATTCGGCGGTAGCTTACTGGATCGACGGGGATACCCTGCACTACTTCACCTCCGGGAACAATCACAACCAGGTCTCCCTCTCGCTGGTGGACCGGGATCTGACCGAGCGGCTGAACCGCGAGCGCAAGGTCGCCATTCAGTTGCCTAAGTAGCCAGGCGCCGGACAAACTCGATATCGCCGTCCAGAAAATCGTACTGCGGGAGAGCTTTGCGCTCCGCCCACTCGATCTGCTCGAACACCACGTTGCGCGGCTCTCCCGAGTACTCCGAAACCCGGAAGAAGATCAGCAGAATCGGCTGCTTCCCCGGGTAGGCGAAGCGGTAGCGCGCGATCTCTCCATCCGGCTCGGCCGCGATACCGAGTTCTTCTTCGAGTTCCCTCACCAAGGCTGCGCGGGGCATCTCTCCCGCCTCCACCTTGCCGCCCGGGAACTCCCACTTGAGCGGATGCGGATCTTCGGGGCGCCGCCGGCACACCAGCACGCGCCCGTCGCGTTCGATTACCGCCGCCACCACGGTCGTCATACCGCCACACACGCCATACAGGCATAATAAAGCATGTACTCGGAGCGCCTGTTGGACCATTTCCGTAACCCGCGCAACGCGGGCGAACTGCCGCCGCCGGCAGTGACGGTCGAGGTCATGCAGCCCGTCTGCGGCGATATTCTCCGGCTCTCGGCGCGCCTGGAAAACGGTCGCGTAGCCGAAGCGCGCTTTCAGGCCAAAGGCTGCACGGCATCGATGGCCGCCGGCTCGGCCCTCACCGGGCTGCTCACGGGAAAGATCGAGAGCGAACTGCGGGCCATCAAGGCCGCCGATGTGGAAGAGGCTCTGGGTGGGCTGCCCGCCGAATCGCGTCACGCCGCGCTGCTGGCGGTGGATGCGGTGCGCGCACTGCTCGCCCGCGCCGCTGCCTCCGGAGTGTAGCGCCTATCAGATACGCAGCGCCTCGTCGCGCAGCTTGACAATCTCCGCTGCCAGCGACTCCAGCGATGCGCCGCAGCGGTCGAAATCTCCCGCCTTGGCGGTGCGCTCGATCTCCTCCAGGATGGCCGCCGAGGAGCGCGCCCCCACATTCACACAGGCGCCCTTGGAGTAGTGCGCCAGCCGGACCGTCTCGCCCGCGTTGTGCGCGCGGATCGCCTCACCCAGGGTGGGGATCTGCCGCGAGGTGTCCTCGATCAACGCCGCCAGCAACTCGCGCATCAAGTCTGGATCCTCCAGCGAGACGTTGCGCAGTTGTTCGCGATCGAGAACTTCCGTTTCACCAATCACATCTTTCATTGTGAATATTAAAAATAGTGCAGAAAACCCGTAAATAACCTCGATTTTGACGTCAGAATGCCTTAATTCAGCGCGGCCGCGCGGCGCCGAAGCCGGCGCTCTCCCGCAGCACCCGCCCGTCCTCGTCCATCACCACCGCAACGGCGAATCCGGAGGCGGGCGGCGAGCCGAAGCGCAGGTCCATCACCTCCACCAGGGTGCCCGGCCGCGGTTCCACGACCGGCGAGACGCGCCACCACGGAAACTGGGAAAATTCTAAGAAATCGCGCACCGCCCGCGTGCGGGAGGCCATTTCTATTGCCGACTGCGGCTCCAATTTATAGAAACGGCGGCCCGCCAGCGGGTCGAACTCCGAGAGTAAATCGACCTCGTGTTCGCTAAAAAAGGCGGGCGTTTCCACCAGGCCGCGCCAGCGGAACGGGTTGGCAATACCGGGCAGCGCGGCCACCCGCAGCGGCGCGGCGCCGTCGTAGAGCCGGGACTCCAGCACCGCGGCGGCGCGCCTGTGCAACACCGCGCGGCCGGCGGTATAAGACACCAGGAACAGCAGGGCGAAGAGGGCGAAGCCGCGCACCGGCGGGCGGCTGCGCGAGCCGATCTCCGTATGCACCAGCCGCGCCAGAGCGGGCGCCGCCAGGGCCACCAGAAACACGGCCCAGATCCACAGGTCGATGATGGCGGTGGTGCTCCATTGAAACCAGCGCGAGGTGAACGGGACCAGCAGCCGGACGCCGTACATATTGGTGAGATCGAGCGCCAGGTGCGAAGCCACTCCGATGAGCGACAGCCCATAGGCACGCTTCCAGGGGATCGGCTTGCGGGACGCCCATCGCACCACCAGCACCGGCAGCAGGGCCATGAGCGGCACGAACGGCAGCGCGTGGGTGGCGTGCCGGTGAAAGCTGAGGTACGTGAGGGTCCCGCCCGCCAGGGCGACCACGTCGATATCCGGTGCGTTGGCGCCCAGCACCAGCAGCCAGCCGGCATGAGGGACGCCGCGTCCCAGCCCTGTGCGGCGGAGAAAGATGCCCGTGGCCGTGTGGGTGAGGTTGTCCATATCCCGCTTGGGAGGCTACACCCCAGGATACGACGATGCCGGCGGAGACCGCAGATCGCAGTCCCCGCCGGCGGGCCTTCATGCCGATTTGCGAATGCCCGCGCGCCGGCGGTCCTGCCGGCGCGGCATCTCCCGCACGTTCTCCGCGCGGCTCGGCTGGGGACGGTGCCTGTAGATCTTTCCGCCGAAGTACTCGTCCAGCGGATACAGTCCGTAGGGTTCCAACTCCCGGAAGGTCCGCCCCAGCTTCTGCTCGATCCGGTACACCGCGTGAAAGAAATTGCCTCTATCCATCCCCAGCCTGGCGCAGCACATTCGCCAGTTGGCGCCCAGGAGGAAGAAATAGCGGAAGATGTCATACTCCTGTTCGGTGAGGGCGCGGCGGCTGACCAGGCAGAAATCGGCGAGGTAATCCTCCGTTTTCCTGGCGTAGGACCGGTAGGCATCCTTGCCGCCCCGGTAGAACTCCAGGCTCACCCGGCTCATGCGCTTTTCTTTCATCACACACTCCCGAAACCTCGCGTAGCAGGCGCGGAAGATGGCCCGCAGCACGCAGTTGCAGGGATTTTCGCGCTTCAGCATTTCCGATATGCGCAGTCCGTAACCGTGGCACTGCGCGCAGGACGGCTTGGCCAGCCCAATGGTGTCCGATCGAGTCCATAGCATGTTCGACAATATCCTTTGGCGCTCCCGCCTTCGCTTCCTGCCGCCTGCGGGGCGCTCCTTTCAGGCGGTATCAACTTTACCAATTCCTCTGATTTCGTCAAACATTTCTTATCAGAAAACGTTAGGATTTTTCCTATAACGGCCCCGGAGTTATCCGTAATCTTAAGATAAACCGGGGTTTACAACCAATGGGGAATTAGGGAAAAATTGAGAAAAGAGATAACAGGATATTACTATAGGAAATGGAAAACGTTACCCTATTTCCGACAGAAATCGGGTGAGGCCCTCGGTATGCACTTCGAAATACTGCAGCACCGCTTGATCGCGCACCTCCGGACGCTGGTACGCAGTGGCGAACTGACCGAACGCAGCGCCGCCCGCCTGACCGGCGTGTCCCAGCCGCATCTGCACAACGTGCTGAAAGGCACGCGCCTGCTTTCGCCGGGGATGGCGGACCAGGTTCTGCGCAGCCTCAAGCTCTGTGTCTTCGACCTGGTGGACCCGCAGGAACTCCGTGCCTACGGAGAGCGCTCGGAGGCGCGCAACGGCACGGTTCCCATCCTGGACGGGCGACTGGGTCCCGGGGCGCCGTTCCCGGGCAGCGAGCGCGCCTGGGCGCCGTTTCCCTTTCTGGGACCGGATCTCGACCGCCTGGAGCAGCCCGCGCTGGTGGAACTAGGGGAAGACCCCCTGATGCATCCGCTCTTCCGGGGCGGCGACATGGCGCTGCTCGACCGCGCCTACCACCGCCGCCGCGAGCCGATGGGGGACGGCTGCTACGCCGTCGACCTGGGGCCGGAATGCGTGGTACGCCGCGTGCGGCGAATCGCCGACCGGCTGTACGCGACGGCTGCCAGCGGCCCGGAGCCGGCCATCGACGACTACATTTCGCTCGCCGATCGGAATATCCTGGAGGTGGTGAGGGCCAAAATCGTCTGGATCGGCCGGAACCTGGAGCCATTTCCCTTTGCACCGCGATCGACTGTCCAAACTGGCTGAGCGGATTGACGCTTTGGTGGAAAAAGATGAAGCGTTGCTACGGCACGTGCAGTTCATCGAGGAGTTGCGCCGCGCCGCCGCGGTCGAGTTGCACCGCACGTGCCTGCAGTTTGTCGAAAGCGTCAATCAACTGTTGCAGAAGACCAGCCTGACGCTGGATCCGCCGGAGTACGGTCCGGAAAACTTTCACGACGACGCGCCGAATCTGGTGCAGATCAACGTGCGGGGCCGCATTCTGCAACTGAACTTCAGCGCTACGGCGGAAACGGTGTCGACGGAGGAGTTCCGCGTCCCCTATACCCTGGAAGGCTCGGTGCGCTCCTTCAACCAGCAGTTGCTGGAGCAGCACCTGATCCGCGAACACTGGCTGTTCTATTGCCTGGAGCGGGGAAAGCGCTACTGGCGCTACTTCGACGACCGCACGTACCGAAGCGGGATCTTCAACGGGGAATACCTGGCGACATCCATGGAAGAGCTGCTGTAGTTGGGGCG
>JAWLGN010000049.1:0-24654 GCA_041685075.1 Bryobacteraceae bacterium | reverse complement strand
GGAAGCTGCCCAGAAACAGCATGGTGCGGGGCTCCCGTCCGTCGGTCCGGAACTCGTAGCGCGAGGTGTCGATGCCCGCGCGCAATCCTTCCACCACGCGGCCGCCGAGCTCCGGCAGGAACGAGAGCAGATAGTCGCGGTTCTCCCGGGTGCACACCTGCACCTGGTCGAAGCGCGGGAGCAGCCGCAACTCGTAGCGCAGCGCCCGCAGGTACTCCAGCCGCGCTTTCAACCGCTGCACCGGCGAGAGCGTGTGGTCCAGCCCCCGCGCGATCGACTGGAAATAGACGTCGTGCTCGAACAGCGCTACCGCAATCCGGCGGAAGGGGGCTCCGTACTGTCCCAGGGCGGTGTACTCGAGCTGCAACACGTCGATCTGCTCCTGGTAAAGCTGGCGGTGGATCAGCCACTCCAGGTCCTGGTTGGCGAACTCCCGCACGGCGCGCGGCAGAATGGAACCCACGTCCGCCGTGCGGCCTTCCATCCGCACCAGCCACTCTACGGAGGCGCAGAAGGAGCGCAGCTCGCGGTTGGGTTCAGTCTGCCAGTCCTCCTCCAGCAGTTCCACCACATGGGTCTCGGTCCTGCGGGCCAGCTCTCGCAGGGTCTGGTACATGAAGACCCCGCCACCGTGCACCGGCGGGCAGATGGGGTAGGGGGAGACGAAGAGCACGCGCGGCCGCGCGGGCGCCGCTTCCATGGTTGCGAAGCGATCGCGGAACCAGCCGCCCAGGGGACGCCGGAAGGCCTCGGTGTCGTCCACCACGGCCAGCGAGCGCGCCCGCCAGCGCGAAGAGAGCGCCCGCGGCAGCCCCAGAAAGGCGCGCGCCAGTCCGACCAGGTTCGGCCGTCCCTCCGCGTCGCCGAAGATCACGCTGACCAGCGCCCCCGCCCAGGCGAACCACAGGTGCGAAACCAGCCGCGGCCACTCGTGGATGTTTTTCCAGCAGAACAGGATGAAATTCTTCTTCAGCACCGCCTGGATGTAGGCCGCGCTGAAGCGCTTCCCTATGGTGCCGCGATGCTCGTGGTAGACCACGCTGCGGGGCTGGTAGAGCACCTTCCAGCCGCGCTTCCAGGCCAGGTAACCGAGGTCGGTGTCTTCCAGGTAGAAGGGCGCCAGCAGGGCGTCGAATCCGCCCAGCTCCAGAAATTTTCGCCGGTCGTAGGCGCAGGAGCCTCCGCCGCCGTAGAAACAGGGATAGAGATCCCGCACGGCATCATCGGCACGGTGCCGCACGCGCAGCGCGCCGTCCTCCCACCAGCCCTGCGTCAGCCCGGTCTCTTCCCGCACGCGCGCCGGGTCGGCGAAGAAGATCTGGCAGGATACGGAGAAGACCTTCTCGTCGGTGAAGCCCTCGAGCAGCGGGGCGAGGAAGTCCGGCTCCACCCGCATGTCGCTGTTGAGCAGCACGACTATGTCATTGCGCGCGGCGCGGAAGCCGGCGTTCGATCCGCCGCCGAAGCCCAGGTTGCGGTCCAGCGCCAGGAGCTTCACGCGGGGAAAGGCGCGGCGCACGAATTCGGCGCTGCCGTCCGTGGAGCCGTTGTCCACCACGATGATTTCGTTTTCGGGGTTGCCTTCGAGCGCCGCCTCTACCGAGGGCAGGTACTTCTCCAGCAGGTCGCGCCCGTTCCAGTTGGGGATTACCACCGAAGCCGCGTGCGTGGCCGGGCGCGTGTCCTGGGGGCGCCCTCTGCGGCCCAGGAGAGCCCACAGCAGATCGGCCGCCGCCATTGCCGCCGCGGCCGCGGCCATCATCAACGGGGAGAGGACCAGCAGCGGCAGCGCGCGCAGGATCCGGAGCGCCACCCGCATCTCAGCTTTCCGGCAGCCGGGGCCCCAGGTTTAACCGCCGCCCCAGCCTCACCCAGCGCGAAGCGCGGTACATGGCAAGCTGCTGTTCCGCCTCCGTGAACTGCGCTTCCAGCCGCTTCGCCCATAGGGTGCGCTCTTCCACCAGCTTCTCGGCTTTGTCGAGCAGCTCCACCGCGTGCGCCAGTTCCTTGCACTTGGCCTCGAGTTCCGCGCTGGTTGCGAGCGCCCACTCCGCCTTGGAACGAAGCTCCTCTTCGAGCTTGGTAATGGCCTGCTGGGCGGCCTCCTGCTGGCGCGCGTTCTCATCCTGCAACTCGACGACGCGCGCGCGGGCCTCTTTCAGCCACTGGTCCAGCAGCTCGATGTGGCGCTCGCGCTCGCGCAGCATGTTGGCGGCACGGGGCACGTAGACGAACGTCGGGCCGCCGGTTTGCGGCCGGTGCGCGCATACCGCCATGAAGAAGTGCGCCTCTTCGGGCGAGGTCTCGCCCCCTTCCACCCGCACCTCCGCCGCCTCGCTGCCTTCCACGGGTTGAAAGGCTACCCCCGCCACGTGGTTTTCGACGAACAGCGCGATGTGCGGAAACCACTCGGCCAACGCGCTGCGGAACTCCTGGTACTCGAACTCGTGCACGTGAAAGGGATTCGGCCCGGTGAGCCGGCGCGACTCGGCGTAATAGAGCTTGTTGGGGGTGGAGACGATGAACTGCCCGTTGGGCACCAGCACCCGCCGTGCCTCGCACAGGAAAGCGGGCCAGTTCTCCAGGTGTTCCACGATTTCAAAGGCCACCACCAGGTCGAAGCTGGCGTCGGGGTGGGGCAGCGCCTCCGCCGAGGCCTGTTCGAATCGCAAGGTGGGGCCGCCGTAGTGCGCCTGCGCGAAGGCCACCGCTTCGGCCGAAACGTCCACGCCCGTTACCGTCAGCGCCGTGCGCGCCAGTTCCGCCGAGCCGTAGCCCGCGCCGCAGCCGATGTCCAGCACCCTCTTGCCGTGCGCCAGCCGCGAGGCAAAGTGATAGCGCGCCACGTGCTCGTTCATCAAATCGGCATCCACCTTGCCCGGTATGATGCGCTCGCCGGTGAACTCAGCCAAGCTTCCTCTCCACGGCCAGGCCGCGCTCCTGCGGCGGCGCGCCCAGGCAGGCGTTGATCTCCACCCGGCAGGGCATCCGCAGGTAGCCGTAGATCTGGCCTTCGCTGTGACCCATCTGCAGCGTCACCGCGTTATCGATCCAGTCGCACATCTTATAGCCCATCAGGGTGCCGTCGGCGATGGCCGGCGAAAACGAAAACGTGCCGGGGTACAGCTCCGGCAGATCCAGGTGGAAGTCCACCGTGTAGACGTCGCCGGGCCTGAGGGGCGGCAGTTCGTAGCCTTCGTTGGCCGTGTTGGTGCCGGAAAAATCGATGCCCAGGTGGTTGCGCAGCATGAATCCCACGATGGGCAGCGGCACTTCTTCCCGGGCCCGCACGCTGATCCGCACTACCACGCGACCGCACGGTTCGAGCAGTTGCAGGGGCCTGCCATGCTCGTCCATCACCGCGATGCCCAGCACCTCCGCGCGCCCGTCGCCGTAGCGATGGTCGATGTTGGGGATGGTCTCCACCACCTCCGGCGCCTCGACGCGCGCTTGCGGCCTGCGCACCTCCGGCCGGGCCTTCAGCTTCAGGTAGGCGGAGTCCTTCTCCACCATGGCCGCCAGATACTTGGCCACCACGCGGTCCGTCTCCCCCAGGTCCACCACGCGGCCATGCTCCAGCCACAGCACGCGGTCGCCGATGGCTTTCACATCCCCTATGGCGTGGGAGACGAACAGGATGGTCACGCCCCGGGCGCGCAGTTCGTGGACCTTGCGCATGCAGCGCTGGCGAAAATAGATATCGCCCACGGCCAGCGCTTCATCCACCAGCAGAATTTCCGGATCCACGTTAATGGCCACGGCGAAGGCCAGCCGCACGACCATGCCGCTCGAGTAAGTCTTCACCGGCTGATCCACGAAGTCGCCGATCTCGGCAAAGTCGGTGATCTCCTTGTAGCGCCGGTCGATTTCGCGGGTGCTGAAGCCCAGGATGGAACCGTTCAGGTAGACGTTCTCCCGCCCGGTGAACTCGGGGTTGAATCCCGAACCCAACTCCAGGAGCGCCGATACACGGCCCCGCACCTCCGCCGTACCGGAAGTGGGTTGCAGGATGCCGGCCACCAGTTGCAGCAGCGTGCTTTTGCCGGAGCCGTTTTCCCCCACCACGCAAAAGGTTTCTCCGCGCCGCACCTCGAAGGACACGTCGTGGAGGGCCCAGAAATCGCGGTGGCGCCGCAGGCGGTTGAACGTCAGCAGTTCCTTCAGCCGGTCGCCGGGCGATGCATAGATCGGATAGCTCTTGGATACACCCTGAAACTCAACGGCGTTCACGAATCTTCAGTGTAGCCAAAAAGCATTCTCGAGGGTGGGGTGTTGCGGGAAGGGGAAAATAGAAAGGGCGGCCGCCAATGCCTCCTGGGTTCCGAACGGCAAGTTCTATGACAACGGTGCATGTCCCGTGGCACCTGGTAAAGCCGCTGCTTTACGTGAGGCGCGTCATACTCGCGTTTCGGTCAGTCGAGGATACCGGTAGCCGCCCTGCGTGTGGACTGGTTCTATGAGCTTCCTCCTTTCGAGTGGCTCCTCCTCGCCGAAGGATCAAGACGGCGGCCCCTCCGTTTCGAAGGGACCGGATGGGAAGCGTCAACCGCCTCCGCATCCAATATTAATATGCTCCCAGTTCCATGCAGTGTCAAGCTGCAATCCATGCTTCTGTACGGGGACAATCGTCCGCATCGCCGGCGCGCTCAGCGCCCGATCGGAATCTTGCGGTAGGTTGTGCTGCCGTTGCGGATCTCTACGCTTTCGGCCACGCGCGCGCCGTCTTTTTCGAGGGTGATTTTGTAGGTGCCGGGGCGCAGCGCAATCTGCGCGGGAGTGTTCTGGTTCCACCTGCGGCCATCGATGAAGATGGCGGCGCCGGCGGGCACGCTGCTCAGCATGAGGGTGCCACCCATCGGCCGCATTGTTACCAGCGGTACCTCGATGGGTCTGCCGGAGACCGTCACGTCGCGGTACTCGGTATGGTGGCCCTCCATCGTGACGATCACCCGGTGTTGGCCAGTGCTCGCCTCGATGTTGCACGGCGTGCGGCACTCGGTCTCCGGTTGACCTTCGAGCGCGGCCGTGGCGCCGGGAGGATGGGTGGTGACCAGCACGGCGAAGCTGCGGGCGGGTTTCGGCGGCGCCGCTTTCGGGGCGGGCGGCGTGGTCGACGGAACCGGCTTGGGACTGGCGGGTTCGGGTGCGGGCGGCGGTTCCGCGGCAGGCGCCGCTTCGACTTCGCGCGCCGTTTCCGTGGCGGGAACGGTTTCGGCCGTGGGTGGCGGCTCGGGCGCGGCGCTTTCCGGCGGCCCCACGGCGCTGGGCTTCATCGCATCCACAGTTGGAGGCGCCGGCGCTTCCGCCGGAGCTTCCGCGGCTGCCGGCGTCTCGGCCGGGGTCTCCTTCGATCCCCACGGTGCGCTGTGCCAGGCCACCACTCCCAGCAGCGCCGCTGCCACCGCCATGCCGCCGAACAACGGCAGCAGCCCCGTGCGCCGCGGTCGGGTTTCCGTGGTGGTGGAAGCCGCGCGCCGCCGCGGCGGAGGTAGCGTGCGTCCTCCGGCCGTTACGGTCGGCTCATTCAGCGCCGCTCCACGCGGCAGCGGACGCCAGTTGCGCGCCGAAGCGCAGGCGTCCTCCAGCGCGTCCACGAAGGCCTGGCAGTCGGGATACCGGGCGTCGGGTTTCTTGGCCAGTCCCTTGCGCAGCACCTGTTCGATCTGGTTGTTCAGCGTGGAGTTCAACCGCTGCACATGCGGCGGGTCCTCGGCCACGATCTTATAGACCACGGTGGTGAGCTGATCGCCGGTGAACGGCTTGTCGCCGGTGAGCATCTCGAAGGCCACCACGGCCAGTGAGAACTGGTCCGCGCGGCCGTCCACCGGCTGCCCCTGCACCTGCTCCGGCGCCATGTAGTGCGGCGTCCCCACGATGGTGCCGGTCATGGTGAACTGCTCGGAGGCGGTGATCTTGGCGATGCCGAAGTCCGTGATCTTCACGTTGCCGTCGGCCGCGATCATGATGTTGGCCGGCTTGATGTCGCGGTGCACGATGCCCTTCTGGTGGGCATAGTCCAGCGCCACGGCGGTCTGGCCGAGGATGCTGAACACGCGCCGCGGCGTCATCGGCTGGGGCGAGGAGAGGGCTTCGTCCAGCGTCGGGCCGTCGACGTACTCCATGGCGATGTACGCCACGTCGCCTTCTTGTTCGACGTCGTAGATGGTTACGATACCCGGGTGCGAGAGGATGCCGGCCGACCGCGCCTCGCGCGACAGCCGCTCGCGCAGCCGCGCGCGCTCTTCGGTATTCCCGACATCGGTCAGCCGGATCGTTTTGATGGCCACGGGCCGGCCGATATTCGGGTCGATGGCATGGAACACTACCCCCATGGCGCCGCGGCCCAGTTCCCGTTCAATCCGATATCGCCCGATGCGGTCCATTACTCGCCTATCTACTAAGCTACCAGACCACGCCGCTGTGATCCTGCGCGGCGCCGCCGCCGGCGGCCCGCACGCGGAGAATGCGGCCGGGCCATGGGGATCATCCTACCACGCGGCGAGGGGGGAGCCTCTATTGCAGCCGCAGGCGCGCCTGGGCGGTCATGCCGGGACGAATGATGGGGGTGGGACTGGTGAAGTGCACCAGGGCGTGATCGTCGGCGATGGCGGCAACGGTTCCTACGATGCCCTCGCCCGGCACGTCGGCGAAAAACAGCATGGCTTCGTCGCCGGGCACCAGCCGCGCCAGCGCCTGCGGTTCGGCATCCACCACCGCCTGCAACTGGCTGGTATTCACCGCGATGCGGAATAGCTCGAGGTTTCCGTCCTCGCCGATGCGTTTTCCCACCTCGCCGCGATGGGACACCACGATGCCGTCGGCCGGCGCGCGGATCTCTCCGGCGGAGAGATACTCTTCCGCGTCTTCGAGTTCCCGCGCCCGGTCCGTCATTACCTTGCGCTGGCCATCGAGGTCGGCCAGGATGGATGCCACCCTCTCCTCGGCCTGCCTGGCCAGCACATCCAGGCTGGTGAATTCGGTGCGCGCCCCGGCGGCTTCCTTGGCGGCGCGTTCATAGGTCAGCCGGGGAGTGGCGCCCTCGCCGTAGAGCATCTTCTGGCGCTGGTGGATCCGGTCGGTGCGGTCCATCTCCGAGCGCGCGCGCTCCGCGTCGGCGCGTGCCCGCGAGGCCTCCAGCCGGGCGGCGATGAGGGCCGCTTCCAGCTTGCTTACCCGCGCCCGCACGCTTTCGAGAGAGGTATGCGCACTCTCGCGCGCGGTGGTAAGAACCTGGCTGCCGATGCGTGCCAGCAACTGTCCCTGGTAGACTTCGGCCCCCACGTCAACCAGCAGTTCCTCGACGACGCCGCCCAGCGCGGCCTCCACCGGCACCACGTGCTGCGCCTCGATGCGTGCCGGCAGGCTCACGTAAGTCTCCGCCGACCGGTTCGCCGCTACCGCCGGCGCCGGCTGCGCCGGTTGGGCCGCGCTCTCCCGGCGCAATAACCCCACCGCCCCGGCAACCAGGCCGGCCAGCACCATCAGAGCCGGAATGAAGAGCCATTTGCCGCCGCGCATACTTCGATCTTAGCAACCGGAGCGGACGGCATCCGCCGGGTCGAAATTCAGAGTACCGGGGGAAGGGAGAGCGAGGCGCGCGACAGCGCCTTGGCCAGCAACTCCGTGGCGGCCTCTTCGGAAATCCTGCGGACGATGGAAATTTCGATCACCAGCAGATGTCGCGCGCGGTCCAGCATGCGTTTCTCACGGAAAGACAGCGGCTTTTCGGTCTGCAAGACCAGCAGGCTCTTGAGCACCTCAGCAGCCTGAAGCAGGCTGCCACTCTGCATCTTCTCCGTGTTCTCCTTGAAGCGGACCTTCCAGTCCCCGCAACTCCTGCACGTTCCCGTAGCCAGGAATTCGAGGATGCGGTTGATCTCCTGTGCCTTGGCGACCTTCCGCAACCCGACGTTCTCCACGTTGGAGAACGGAATCATCACTGTCATGGAGTTGGAGCCGAACCGCAGTAGGTAGAATTTCTCGAACTGGCTCCCGAATGCGCGGCTGGAGATATTCTCGATCGTCCCAACGCCCTGGTTGGGATAGACTACCTTTTCGCCTATTTGAAAGGTCATGACGGGGCCCCCTAAGACCGCCGCTGTGCCAATCTACTGCGAAACCTAAGCCACTAGCTGCTTAATGAATAAGCTGCCTGAGAATAAGCTGCCTGAAATAAACCAACCTGCCTGAGTACAGAATCCTACCCGAATGAGCCGGCGCTGTCAAGACCAAACTGCCGCGGCAGCCGGCCGGAAACCGGCTACCATTGCGGATTTTCATCACGCCTGGGCCAGCAGGCGGCGCACCGTGGCGAGATTACGGCTCATGTCCGCCTCCACCTGCTTGGATGGCGAGGAGGTCTCCAGGTTCATGAAACCGGAGTAGCCGATCTCCACGATGGCTTTCATCACGGCGGGGAAGTCGATCTTGCCCTCCCCTATATAGTGGGGGTTGTCCTTGAGGTGAATCTGGCAGATGCGGTCTCTGCCCAGCCAGCGCAATTCCTCGACCGGATCGAAGCCGTTGGTGGTGGAGTTGCCCACGTCGTAGTAGACCTTTACCGCGCGGGAGCGGGAGCGCTCCATAATGCGCACGTTGTCGCGGGCCGAAATGGTGTCCTCCAGCCCCAGGAACACGCCGGCTTTCTCGGCCTCCGGCGCCACCTCGCGCAGCGCGTCCCCCACGTAGTCCATTTCGGCATGCGTGGTGAGGGCGCCCTTGCCGAAGAACGGCAGGAGCATTACCCCGGCTTTCAGTCTTGCCGTGATGGGGATGCCCTCCGCCACCCACTTCTGCCCGAGCTTATCGTTCTTCAGGTAGTTTACGTGGAGGATATCCAGGCACGTGCCCGCCAGCGCGATACCCTGTTCCTTGACCGCGGCAAGATAGGCGTCCTGGAGCGCGCGATCGGCCAATGGCAGCCTGCCGTTCGCGGGTTCCCGGCCGATGCTGACTTCCACGCCCTCGAATCCCAGCCGCTTGGCTACAGCCAGGGCTTCCACTCTGCCCCTTTGTCTCAGGTTCCAGTCGGTGACCCCAATTTTGGGCCGGCCCGGCGCGCCGGGAAGCCGCGCGGCCGCCAGCAAGGAGACGGCGAACGTTCTTCTGGTCAGACGCATAAATCCCCCGTCAGCGCAGTATAGCAGAGGGGATGCGCCGTCGTTCAGTCGGCGGCCTGGCTGCTGTCTTCGGCCACGGCCACGCCCGTGCGTTCCGCCAGCAGGAGGCGGCGCAGGGTGCGCAGGTCGTTCAGAATCCGCCGGCTGGAGTTCAGGTGCATCGACAGCTTGGCCAGGTTGTACGCCACGAGTTGCAGCGCCTGGCGGCGCCGATCGGCGCTTTCCTCGATCGCCAGGGCGATATCCTGATCCACTTCGCGCCGGGCTTCCTCGACCACCTCGGCCAGCAGCGCAACATACTCGTGAGAACCTTCGATGCTGTCGAACGGCGTTTCAAATCCGTTGCTCACAACGAGCCTTCCCGGGCAGGTCCATCCAGAAAATTTCTGAGCGCCACAGCCGGTACCGGCATCTCCGGGCGGTTTGGCTGCTCAGATCGACCCATTTTCGCATAAAGATGTACGTTGGTGCCCCGCAAAATCTACCGGATCGGTTTGCGAATGTAAAAGTACGACCGTCGACGCCGCGAGCCGGCCCAGCGCTCAGGCCTGCCTTGACGCAACAATGCGCTCGAGCCGCGCCTTGAGCCGGGCCTTCAGCTCCGACGCGCCCGCCTCCTGGGCCAGGTTCTTCAGCTCCCGCGGGTCGTTCTCGTAATCGTAGAGTTCCTCGCCCTCGTTCCCGCCGTCCCACATGGTGTAGCGGTAGCGTTCGTTGCGCAGCGAGTAGCCGCGTACGGCCGGCGCATCCCGGCGCCCGCGATGCACCTGCGTGACGGCGGGGCGGTCCCACGGCGCGCGCGGATTCTCCAGCAGGGGCCGGAAGCTCTTGCCATCCAGCCGCCGCGGCAGTCCGGTAAGCCCGCACAGGTCCGCCAGCGTGGGATAGAGGTCAAGCAGTTCCACCGTTCGCCCGCAGGGCTCGCCTCGCGACTCGACCCCAGCGCCGCACATCATCAGGGGCGACCGCGCGGAATATTCGAAGTTTGTCTGCTTCATCCACTGGCCGTGCTCGCCGAGGCCGTAGCCGTGGTCGCTCCAGAACACTACCGTGGTGTTCTCCTCCTGTCCCAGGCGCTTCAGCGCATCGAGCAGCTTGCCCACCTGCGCATCGAGAAACAGGATGGCGGCGTAGTAGGCCCGCACGGCTTCCCGCCGCTGCCGCTCGGTCATCCCCCAGTTGGCCGGGTTGGTGAAGTAGGCCCACCGTGGCGCGATGTTCATCTCCCACTCTTCGAACGGCACCAGCTTGACGGCTTCGAGCGGCACCTTGTCGAAGTACTTCGAGGGCGAGATCCAGGGGCAGTGCGGCCGGTAGAAACCCGCGCCCAGGAACCACGGCCCGTTGCGATGCTCCTCCATCAGCCGGATGGTCTCGGCCGCCACCTTGCCGTCGGTGTGTTCTTCATCCTTCGCCGGGGAGGCGTAGAAGGCCACCGCGCTGCCGATGCCGCGCTTGGGCGTGTAGTTGGTGAGGAACGGTTCTTCGCGGGTTTTGTCCACCCCGATGGGATTGACGCGCTGGTTCCAGGTCGGCGCGTCGTCGAGCCCGTTGGTGCCGATCTGCCCGGGGTTGCCGTAATGGTAGATCTTGCCCACCCGCGCCACGAAATAGCCGTTCCGCTGGAAGGCCTGCCCCATGGTGACCGCGTCCGGCACCGACTCGCGGAAATGCTTGCGCAGGTTATACACTCCTGTGGCATCCGGCGCCAGGCCCGTCATGATGGAGGTCCTGGAGGGACTGCATAGCGGGAACTGGCAGTAGGCGCGGTCGAAGCGCACACCGCGCTGCGCGATGGCGTCGAGGTGGGGCGTCTGGACCAGCGGGTGCCCGTAGGTGCTGAAGCAGTGATTCAAATCGTCGGCCGAGATGAACAGCACGTTAGGCCGCGGCGCCGCCCGCGTCGAGCACGCCAGCGCCGTGGCCGCGCTCATCAGAAAATACCGGCGGCTCCACCCGCCCTTCGTCGATGAGAATCCCAAAGTCCTCTCCAATCCGATGGTCACTACCAGAATGACACTATCAGAATTCCAGCCGCAAAGCTCATTGCATCACGGGGGCATTGGATCGGGGCGCACCCGGGTTGGCCGCGCCCGGCGGCCCGCCGCAGCGGCACCGGATCGGGGCGCACCCGGGTTGACCGCGCCCGGCGGCCCGCCGCAGCGGCATCGGATCGGGGCGCACCCGGGTTGGCCGCGCCCGGCGGCTGCCGCAGCGGCACCGGATCGGGGCGCACCCGGGTTGACCGCGCCCGGCGGCTGCCGCAGCGGCACCGGATCGGGGCGCACCCGGGTTGACCGCGCCCGGCGGCATCGGGTCGGGGCGTTGAACGGCGGGCCGGAACCGGGTTGGATTGCCCTCGGTGGCCGGCCCGCAGCGCTATCCGGGTTGGAACCGCCCCCCAGCAGCACCCCGCAGCGGTTAGCGGATCAGGGCGTTGAACAGCAGTTTGAAGGTGCCGTGCGTCTGGGCCCTGTGCTGCGGGCGGAAACCGTAAAGGATCGCGCGCCCTTCGCCAAGCGGAGCTTCCACTACCGCGGCCTTCTTGGCCAGGATTTTTTCGCCGATCAGCCAGCCGCTGGCGAGCAGGTCGCCATCGGCGTAACGCGCCGCCACGTGGTAGCGCTCCGCGCGCGGCACCGGCAGGACCTCGAAGGCAGGATGCCCCATCAGGTACAGGGCCAGCCCTTCCTCCGGCATGCCCCAGGCCAGCGGGTGCGCCGTGTCGTAGACTACCCGCAGTGTCGAGCCGGGACACCAGAACTCCTTCGAACTGTGGCCGGCGGCGGCATCGCGCAGCGGCAACTCCAGCTTCTCGATGGCGAAGCTGCTGGCCCTGCCGAGCGCTGCCAGCGTTCCACCCTTGCGGACGAACTCCACCAGCGCCTCGGTCCCTTCTTTGCCGATGCCCGAGCGGTACTCCGGAGGGATCTCCTGGTCGCGCGACCCGCGCGCGCCGGCGGGGCGCTCCCCGGTGATGGCGGAGACGGAATCGTCCGGCAGGATGAAGACGTCGTAGCGTTCCCGCAGCCCGCCTTTCCGGATCTCCTCGTCGCGCACGCTGGTGTAGGGGAAACCGAACTGCTCCAGGACCAGTCGCGTCCAGCCCTCGTCTATATTGCCGCCGCGATAGCGCTGGTACATGGCGATGCGCTGCCGGCGCACCTCGCGCAACGGCGCTCCGGCGGGCGCCGCGGTGAACTCCACCCCGCTCTCGCGCGCGATCGTTTCGAGCGCGCCGGCCGCCGCGCCCGAGGTCACGAAGTCGCCCGCTTGCAACCCGCCCGCGGTCTTCTCCACGCGCCAGATGCGCGCGCCGCGGTCGAGCAGCCGGTTGGCCGCCAGAAAGCTGTCGTTCATTCGCCCGTCGAAGACGTGCCGTTCCGCGCTTCCGCGCACGGCGCCGCCCGCCGCAACCGGTTCGTCAACCCTGGCGAGTCCCTCCGGCACGCGCTCCAGCGGATCCACCCGCACCCCCATGAACTCGAACATGGTGTCGGTGGCCAGATCGTAGGGCCGGATCGGCGAACCGTCGCGGGCGCGCGTCCATTCGTTGTCCGGATAGCGCGTGCGCCCCAGCAGGTAGCGGATCAGCCCCATCTTCGGCTGCGCCATAGGCACCACGAAAGATCCCGCCGGATAGTTCAACCCCTCGGCGGAGGTGAAGTCCCGCGCCGACCGCCGCACCTCGACGCCCTGCAGCAGCAGCTTGTTCACCATCTTCAGCGCGGTGGGCGGATCGTGCTGCGCGCTGGGGATAGCGTAGGCCGCGGGCTTGCCCGCCGCGCCGCGCTCGGTCTGGCGCCGCGCTTTGAGATAAGCGTTCCACAGCACCGTCTCGCGATTGCGCGCCGCCAGGTCCAGCAGCGCCCACGCCGACACCTTCTGCCGCTCCACGATGTCGCGCAGCCGCCACCAGCCGCCCGGCCAGGGATTCGGAAACGTGGTCTGGGCTTCGTACTCGGGCAGCCCGCGCGCGCCGCCGCGCAACTGGTGCGGGTGGATATAGAGCGGGCTGGCAAGCCGCGCATTGGCAGACTCCGTGAGCATGCCGGCGATGTTGTGGAAGGGCGTGATCCAGTGGAAGCCGAAGTGCCCCCAGCCGGAAAACAGCGCCATGTTGATGACGCCCGAAAGCCCCGCCTCCTCTTCCTTGTAGGCCATGTGGGCGCCGTACCAGCTCATCTCGCGCCAGACCAGCGGGTCGGCGTGCGGGCGCAGCGGCTCGGCATAGGGCGGAATATAGAGGCGCGCTCCGTAGCTCCCCATGTGGTGATGATCCACGTACGCCTGCGGGATCCACTCCCGGAACATCACCTTCCCCACGTACTCGGACTCCACCAGGTTCATCTGGAAGGCGTCGCGGTTATTATCGTGGCCCGCGTACTTGTGGTAGAGCCAGGGCAGCGATGCGCCTTCGTACTCGGTGCCGCGCGTCTTGTTGTACCAGTCCGCCACCATGATGGCCCCATCGGGGTTGAACGAGGGGAACATCAGCAGGATGGTGTTGTCGAGAATGCGGAGGGCTTCCTCGTCGCGCCGCGTGAGCAGGTCGTAGGCCAGCTCCGGAGCCATCTGGGTGCCGCCGATCTCGGTGGCGTGCAGGCTCATGGTCTGGCAGACGACCGCGCGGCCCTCTTTTATGAGGGTCTTGACCTCGTCTTCGGAACGGCCGCGCGGGTCGCTCAACGCCAGGTTTACCTCGCGCACCCGTTCCAACCGGCCCATATTCTCGGCCGAGGAGACGATTACCAGCAGGAAGGGATTGCCCTCCGTCGTGGGCCCCATATCCACGGCCTTCAGCCGGCCGCCGCTCTGTTTTTCGAGCAGCCGGAAGTATTCGACAATCCGGTCCCATCGGGCGATATTGCGATCGCTTCCCAGTTGGAAGCCGAAGAACTCCTCGGGCGGGGTGACGCGCGCGGGCGCGGCTTGCATCAGCGCGGGCGCGAGTGCCAGGAGGGCCGCCAGAGCGAATGGCCGGCTCCAGCGGGCGCGGGCATGGATCGGGGGCTTCTGCATAACAGCCGATTGTACACGGCTACCGAGCCCCCCGGAGATTAAACTCCTGAACCGGCCGCCGCGGCCTGCCCGCCGGCGCGGCGGAAGTCGCGCAGCGTGGCGCACCAGGGCGGGTAGCCGCGCGCTTCCGAGTATGGGTCTTCCTCGATCGTCAGGGCCACGTCCAGGCGGCCTCCCGGTACCAGTTCACCGGCGCGCGCCGCCAGGTTCCAACCCTTCACCCACAGGGTGCGCCCGTTCTGCCGCAACGGCACCCGCAGATGTTTTTCCTTCATGATGACCGGCGCCGCCGCCACCTCCACCTCCAACGCGCCGAAGACGGGGGTGGGATTGCCGCAGCCGAAGGGAGCCAGGGCGAAGACGTCCCGCGCGCTGCGCTCGTCCAGCTCCCGGAAGTCGACCAGGGCGTCGATTTCCACCCGCGGCGCCAGGTCCTCCGGGGTGAGCCGCTGAACGGCCCAGGCGTTGAACCGGTCGCGGAATTCCTCGGCGCGCGCCGCCGGCAGCGTCACCCCCGCGGCGTACTTGTGGCCGCCGAACTGGTCGAACAGTTCCGCCATGCCCTCGAGAGCTTCCAGCAGATGGAACGCTGGGATGCTGCGCCCCGAGCCGCGCGCCACTCCGTCTTCGATCCCCAGCACGAATGCCGGCCGGTTGAAGCGCTCCATCACCCGGTTGGCCACGATGCCCAGCACGCCGCGGTGCCAGTTCTTGCCCCAGAAGACAAGGCCGAAGCGCCCGTCCACGGGCTCGCGCGCGCACTGCTCGAGGATTTCGCGGGTGATAGCCTCCTCGGTCTGCTGGCGTTCGGCGTTGAGCTGGTCAAGTTGCGCGGCCAGTTCTCCGGCGCGCGCGGCATCGGCGGTGAGGAACATCTCGATCACCGCCGCGGCGGTGTCCATGCGTCCGGCGGCGTTCAGCCGCGGTGCGATCCGAAAGGCCACCTGCCCGGCCGAGGGCGCGTTGCCCGCGCTCACGCCCGCCAGATCCAACAGGGCGCGCAGCCCGGGATTGCGCACCTCCCGCAGTCCCGCCAGCCCGTGCCTCACGATGACGCGGTTCTCGCCCGTCAGCGGCACCACGTCCGCTACCGTCCCGATGGCCACCAACTTGAGCAGCGATTCGGTGATGCGCCGCAGCCGCGCCGGCTCCCATCCCAGCGTTCCCAGCAGCGCCTGCGCCAGCTTGAACGCTACCCCGGCGCCGCAGAGGTTCTTCTCCGGATAGGGGCATCCGGGACGGTTGGGGTTGAGCACCGCGAGCGCCGGCGGCAGCCCGGCCTCCGGCAGGTGGTGGTCCGTCACGATCACGTCGATCCCCAGTTCACCCGCGCGCTCGACCACCTCCGCCGCGCGGATTCCCGTATCGACACTCACCACCAGCCGCACACCGTTGGCGGCGGCTTCCCGAATAGCGTCCTCGCGCATGCCGTAGCCGTCGCGCAGCCGGTGCGGAACCTTGAAATCCGCTTCTCCGCCCGCCAGCCGGATGGCCGTTTTCAGGATCACCACCGCGGTGGTGCCGTCCACGTCGTAGTCGCCGTAGATGAGAATTTTTTCGCGATTGGCGATGGCCGCGCGCAGGCGTTCGACCGCTTCCGGAAGCCCCAGCAGCAGGCGCGGGTCGTGCAAGTGGTCAAGCGATGGGTAGAGAAAATGCCGCGCCGCCTCCGGCTCATTCAGGCCGCGGGCGACCAGCACTCTGGCTGCGGGAAGCGTGATGCCGAGCGCGGCGGCCAGCCTGTCGGCCTCCTCCCCGCGCTCCACGGGGAGAAGCCAGCGCGGTTCCGTCATCCGTACGCCGCGCCGTCAGTTACGAGAGAAGTATCCACTCAGAGAATCGCCGCCCAGATCCTCATCGCCGGGCATGTGCGCGGTGACCTCTTCTTCAATACTCAGGAACTCGTCGTACCAGTCCGGCCGGAGTTCATAGACGTACAGGCGGTCGGCGTGGTCGAAGGCCAGCTCCAGGGAACAGGTCACCCCCACGTAGCCGCGCAGCTCCTGCAAGCGCGACTGCAACTCCCGTTGCTCGTCGCGATCCATGCCGGTTTCGTTCAACTGGTCGAGCAGGTCGTCCACGTCTTCGGCTTCGAACTCCCGGGAAGAGAAGATCACCATTCCGGCGCCCGCCTTCCGGGCGGTATCGAGGAACATCTGGTAGTCCGGGTACTGTTCGGAGTCCCAGAGGATCATGTCCAGGCCGTCCATCGCGCCTGGTGTGCTGCGGAAGACCGCCAGGCCGGCGCGTTCCAGGTAGTCTTCGATCTCCCGCTTCAAAGTGTTCAGGTTGATATCCACGTTCTACCTCAGCGCTGGGCCATGACCAGAATACCAGAGGCCGCAGCCGCGTCGCGTGCCGCCGGCGTGATAATGGTTCTCGGGCCGACGAAGATTTTGCGCCCATCCTTCATGGCGGCACGCACGTCGGCTTCACAGACGAAGTCCACGATCTGGATCTCTGGCGCTCCCGCTTCGGGCAGTGGAGTCTCGGGCGCAACCGGTTGGGGCGCGACCGCACCACCGCCTCCGGTCAGTCAACTGCCTCCGGGCTCGCAGGCGGGTGCGGGCGCGGACACCGTCCCGCGGCGCGCCAGGAAGCGGTCCACCACTTCCGCCGCCAGGCTGGCCGCATCCGCGGCTGCCGGGACGGGGGAGGGGGCGGGCGCCGGCGCGGCCGCCGTCATACCGCGGCTGGCCAGGAAACGGTCCACCGCCGCCGCCACCGCGCGCCGGTCCACCGGGCCGGTTGCCGCAGCCGCGCTCCCGTCCAGGGGCACCGTGAAGGCCTCCTCCGGCTTGCGCACCGCATGCGCCAGCCGCCGGATGTTGAGCAGGTGCATCGGTCCTACGCTATCGCCCGTACTGTTGCCCGCCATCGCTCCACAGCCCAGCGTCATGGAGGGCGGCAGGTTGGTGGTAACGCCCGTGGATCCCTGGGGCGCCGGCGTGTTCACCAGCACCCGCATGGCCGGCATGCGCAGCGCGAACTCCCGGATGCGCCCTTCGTCGGTGGCGTAGATCACGCAGGTGTGGCCCAGCCCGCCGAAACGCATCAGCGCCTCGCAAACGTCCAGGCAACCCTTCCAGTCCGGCGGAAAATAGAGCGCCAGGACCGGCGAAAGCTTTTCCATCGACAGCGGGTGCTCCCGCCCTACGCCTCGCGGCTGGACGATGATCGCAGTGGTGTCCGGAGGCACCTGGAACCCGGCCAGCGAGGCGATCTTCTGCGGCGATTGCCCCACGCATTTCGCGTTGATTCTGCCGTTCGGCGTCACCAGCACGCCCGCCAGGGCCTGCTGTTGCGCCTCGTCGCAGAAGAAGCACCGGCGCGCTTTCAACTCCGCTACGATCTGCTCCCGCAGTGCTTCCTCGGCCACGATGGCCTGTTCGCTGGTGCACACGGTGCCGTAGTCGAACATCTTGCCCACGACGGTCTTCTCCACCGCATCGCGAACGTCGGCCGAACGGTCGATCAGCACCGGGGTATTGCCCGGTCCCACGCCCAGCGCAGGGTTGCCGCTCGAATACGCCGCCCGCACGATGCCGTGGCCGCCGGTGGCCAGGATAATGCCGGTCCGCTCGTGCCGCATCAGCGCGTTGGTGCCCTCGATGGTGGAGGCGCTGAGCCACTGGATGATATCTTCCGGAGCGCCTGCTTCCAGGGCTGCTCGGTACAGAACCTCGGCCGTCTCGCAAGTGCACCGGTAGGCATGGGGGTGCGGCGCGATGACGATCGCATTGCCCGCCTTGAGCGAGATGATGGCTTTATAGATGGCCGTGGAAGTAGGGTTGGTAACCGGAAGCACCGCCGCCACCACGCCCACCGGGACGGCGATTTCACTGATGCGCTCTTCCGGAATCTGGCGCAGCACCCCGATGGTGCGCATGCCGCGCAGCCGGTTCGGCAGCAGGTCCGCGGCCAGCAGATTCTTGACCGTCTTGTCCGCTGCGTTGCCGTAGCCGGTTTCTTCTACGGCCAACTCCGCCAGCCGGCGCGCATGGGAACGGCCCGCGGCGCCCATCGCCTCGACAATGGCGTCCACCTGCTGCTGGCTGTAGGTGCGGTAGCGCTGTGAGGCGGCGTACGCCCTCTCGACCTTATCGCGAACTTCCTGGATCGAGATCAGGTCTTTATCGTGCAGCATCAGCCATTCTTCTTCGGGGGCAGCACTTTCTCCACTTCGTCGTGCGGCCGCGGAATGACGTGCACGGCCACCAGTTCTCCTACTCTGCGCGCGGCCGCGGCCCCGGCATCGGTGGCGGCTTTCACCGCTCCCACGTCGCCCCGGACCGTTACCATAACCAGCCCCGCACCGGTGAATTCCTTGCCCATGAGAACGACGTTCGCCGTTTTCACCATCGCATCGGCGGCTTCGATTGCGCCGACCAGTCCCTTCGTCTCGATCAGGCCGAGGGCCTCCATCTTGCCTCCTGTTGGATAATTATTTACCGTATCACAGATCGTACCGCGCGATACCTGGCTTCTAAGCTGTCAAAATTTAGCGCGCGCCGGAAGCGCCGCCGGCCGCCTGTGGCCTGCCGGAACGGCTCAGCCGCGGCCAGGCGAAGCCGTAAAAGGCCACCACCACGAAACAGCACATCGGCACGATGAAGCCGCGCGACATATCGTATTGATCCGCCACCCAGCCCATCAGTTTGGGCAGTACCGCGCCGCCCATGATGGCCATCACGATGTATGCCGAGGCCTTCTTGGCGCGTGCCCCGAGACCGAAAATCCCCAGCGCGAAGATCGTGGGAAACATGATGGACATAAAGAAGTAGCTCAGGAAAACGCAGACCACCGAAAGCCATCCGAGCTTGAGAAAAACCAGGAAGGTCACCAGCACGTTCATCCCGCCGTAGATGCCCAGAATTCTATGCGCGGCGGCCTTCTTGAGCAGCAGCGCGCCGGTGAACCGGCCTACCAGGAAGCAGACAAAGCCGAGGGAGGCCAGATTCGCCGCGCCCTTGTTGCTGATGGCCAGCACGCCCCCGGCGGCCGGTTCGAACCAGCCTTCCAGCCAGCCCTGGAGAAACAGCGCGCTCGAGGAGATCTTCCGCATGGCCGCGTCCCAGGAGGCCGGAATAGGAGGCACATCGGCGGTCATGTAGTTGATGAAGAAGCTGAAGATGCCGGCCTGCGCCGCCACATAGAAGAACTGCGCCGCCACCGCCACCACGAAATGCGGATGCCGCCAGATGGAGCCGGAGGCGCCCGCCGCCTTGTCGTCCAGGTGGTAGTCGTCGGCCGCCTTGATGTCCGGCATGCGGGCGAAGTAAAAGACGGCCGCCAGCAGCAGCACCACCACCGCCACACCGACGTAGGGGATGTAGAGCGTCTCGCTCCCGGTGCTGCGGCCTGAGGCGTCCTTGGAATAGAAGTACATGCTGCCCACGATGGGCCCGAAGATCCACCCGATACCGTTGCAGGACTGCGCCAGGTTGATGCGCGTGGCCGCATAGCGCTTGTCGCCCAGCACCGTGGTGTAAGGGTTGGCGATGGTCTCCAGAAACGTCAACCCGGTGGCGATCAGGCACACACCCGCCAGAAAGGCTATGAAGGCGGTATTCGGCGAGACCTGCCCCTGCCGCACCAGGTCGTTGACCCAGGTGGCGGGAATAAACCAGAAGCCGCCCAGCGCCACGATTAGCAGGCCCGTGATGATGCCGCCCTTATAACCCAGCTTGACCGCCAGCCACCCTGCCGGCACCGCCATCAGAAAGTAACCCAGGTAGTGGGCGAACTGCACCCAGGCGGATTGGGCCTTGGTCAGCCCCAGCTCCTCCTGGAAATGCTTGTCCATGACATCGATCATTCCGTTGCAGAAGCCCCACAACAGAAATAGCGAACTCACCAGCACGAAAGTGAACGCCAGGCTCTGGCCGTCGGCGCCGGTGAACAGTCCCTTCCGATTTGCTTGCATAGGCAACCAGAAATTCCCGATTGTACCGCGGACGTTTCCTCACGGTTCGGCGGCGCGGCCGACGCGCCGCGGGCCGTGGCGTGCTCCGTGCGGGATCGCGCGCTTCATGCGGCACATCCGGGTGGTCACCTACAACACGCATAAGTGCCGCGGCATCGACGGCCGCGTGCGCCCGGCGCGCATCGCCGAGGTGCTGCGGGAGATCGACCCCGACATCGCCGCCCTGCAGGAGATGGTCAGCCGCCCCGGGCCGCTGCCCGAAAGCGACCAGGCGAGCTACATCGCCCGGGCGCTCCGCATGTTCCACGTCATGGGACCTGTACGCCGCCTGCGAGAAGGAATGTACGGCAATGCCGTCCTCAGCCGCTTTCCCATTCGCATGATGCGCACCTACGATCTGAGCTTCGTCGGGCGCGAGGAGCGCGGCTGCGTGCGCGCCGATATCGCCGTCAACGGCCGCTTGCTGCACGTCTTCAACGTGCACCTCGGCACGGCGCACGAGGAGCGCCGCCACCAGGGCCGCCGCCTGATTGCCGGCGAGCTGCTGAACGACGTCGAACTCAAGGCCCCGCGGCTGGTGCTGGGCGATTTCAACGAGTGGATCCCCGGCCTGGTGACGCGGCTGCTCAGCGTGCATCTCGAAAGCGCCGACATCCGCCGGCACCTCGACCGCAGCCGGACCTATCCCGGGCTGCTACCCCTGCTGCACCTGGACCATATCTACTACGATCCGTCGCTGCGCCTGGAGAAACTCGTCCTGCACCGCAGCCGGAGGGCATTGATCGCCTCCGATCACCTGCCGCTGGTTGCTGAATTCACGCTGGAGAAGGAGGAAGGGGAGGGCACAAATAAAAGTGGTTCCAAGTGATCCGGATTGCAGCTTTACTCCCCGCCGGCATGCACGGCACTGAGCATTGCAGCCAGGATGTCCGGGCGCTTACCGCTTCGCTCCTCGCTGCCGCCTTTCGGTTACAGCGGATCATTACTCGGCGGTCCGCCTGCTGGCCCATCCTTGCCGAGGCCGGCGCCTGGCAACGACCTTTCGCTCCCCCGCAACGGCTGCCCGTCTCCAGGCCACCCATCACGGGATCATCGTTCCCGGCCTGCTGCTTCCTCGCCACGACCGTACGCTGCGAAATCCGTTGACTGAAAGCTCCCCCGCCCCCAGCGGTTTGCACCCGCCAGAGTCGGGATCATCGCGTCCGGCCCGCTTTTTCGCGGCGTATCGGCCGCTTCCGGCTGCGCCTCAACTCTCCACTCCCCTTTGGGATGGACTCCCTCTGGATCAAAGCGCCGAGCGATTTGCTGCCGAAAAGCCTGCCTTCCGGATTTGCCCGATTGCCTTTCGCTCCCCGTCACGCGCTCTATTTTGAAATAGCGCGCGGCTGCGGATCATCGTTCCAGGCTCGCTACGTTTCCGGAGGCTCGCTGTTCCTCGAACCTCTTGGAACCACCCCCATCATGCCCCAGGCTGCCCTTGGGGTCAAGGGAAAATCGCAAGCGGACGGGCACTTTTCATCAACAAACAATTCCAATCTGTTCAATTAGTTACATTACTAACGCGGTGGAATACCTGTGCATAAAACAAGGCTTTCAGGAGCTGTTTGGAGCGCCGCGCGCCAGCAGCCGTTCGAGCGGCGGCGTGCGCCCGCTCAACCCCGAACGCCTGGTGAATTCGAGCAGGTTCGCCGCAATGGCGGTGCAGCGCAGTGCGGCGTGCCGCGCGGCCACGAGGCGCCGGCCGGCGGGATGCCCGCGGCCCAGAGACTCCTGGGTCAGGGAAAGCTCGTTGAGCAGCAGCGTCAACTCGTCGTTGAATTCGCTGGCCACCGCGGCGGCCAGGGCGGCTGGATGCGGGTACGGCTCCATCACGCCCCCATGTTAGAGCGCGCGCTTTGCCCGGCCGCGCTTCGTTTTCCCTAAGTGATTGAGATTACAGGAGGGAAAAATCCGCGCCGCGCGTCACTGCCCACGGTACCCGCACTCCTGCTGGAGTTTGCGGTCACCTTGCGGGTACATTGGAGAGCAGCGATCTATGATCCGAGCTTGCTCCCACGTGCGGCTTCGAGCCGCGCTCTCGGCGGCATTGGCCTGTTGTCTCCTCGCTCTCGGCTGCCAGGGCCGGCGCGGGCGGGTCATCGCGGTAGTGCCCAAATCCAACTCCCACATGTTCTGGCAGTCGGTGCACGCCGGGGCCAACGCCGCGGGACGCGAGCTGGGCGCCGAGATTCTGTGGAATGGAGCCGCTTCCGAGACCGACTACAGCCGCCAGATCCAGATCGTCGATTCCATGATCGCGCGCCGGGTGGACGGGCTGGCCGTGGCCGCCAGCGACCGCACCGCCCTGAATAACTCCCTGGCTCGCGCCGCCGCCGCCGGCATTCCCGTCGTGGTCTTCGATTCGGGCGTCGATTCGGACGACTACATGACCTTCGTCGCCACCGACAACTACGAGGCGGGCAAGCTGGCCGCGCGGAAGCTCGCCGCGCTGGTGAGAGGCAAGGGCAAGGTGGCGGTGGTGCTGCACACGCCGGGCAGCCACTCCAGCATGGAACGGGAGCGCGGCTTCGACGAGGCCATGGCCGCCGAGTTCCCGGCCGTTACGGTGGTGGCGAGGCAGTTCGGCATGTCGGACCGCGCCCGGGCCATGGCGGCGGCCGAGAATATCATTACGGCGCATCCGGACCTGGCGGGAATGTTCGCTTCCGCCGAACCCAGCTCGGTCGGGGCGGCGTTGGCGGTCAAGTCGCGCGGGCTCTCCGGCAAGCTGCGGCTGGTGGCCTTCGATGCCGCCGAAGCCACCATCGAAGATCTGAAGGCCGGCACCGTCGATGCGCTCGTAGCGCAGGATCCCTTTCGCATCGGCTACCGTGCGGTCCAGGTGCTTGTGGAACGGCTGAACGGCAGCACCCCGCCGCGGCGCATCGATCTCAGCGCCCGCGTGGTCACCCGTGCCGATCTCGATGCGCCCGAAGTGCGGGACCTGCTTTTTCCAGACCTGAGGCGATACCTCGAATGAGGACGGCAACATGATGACACGCAACCAGTTTCTCGCCGCGATGGCCGGTTCGCTCGCGGTGAAGGGCCGAGGCGCCACCCCTCCCAACAGCCGCATTCACATCGGCATCATCGGAAGCGGCGCGCGCGGCATTTTTGAAGCCGCCTGGTGGGCTCCTCTGGACGCCTGCGAGGTCACCGCGGTCTGCGATGTGCAGGAGACGCGCCGGCTGGAGGCCAAGGCTGCTCTCGAGAAGCTCTACCGCGAACACGAGCGCCCGCGCCGCGGCATCGCCATCTTCCGCGATTACCGCGAGCTGCTCGAGCGCAAGGAGATCGATGCCGTATACATCGCCACTCCGGATCACTGGCACGTCACCATCCTGGTGGCCGCGCTGAAGGCCGGAAAGGCGTGCCACTGCGAGAAGCCGCTGGGCGTGAGCATCGAGCAGGAGCAGGCCGCGCTCCGGGCGGTGAAGCGATACGGCCGCCCGTTCTTCTACGGCGCCGAGCGGCGCTCCACCCCGGACGCGCGCCACGCCGTGGAACTGGTGCTCAACGGCCGCATCGGCGAGGTCAAACAGGTGGTGGTGGCCTCGCCCGGCTCGCTCAGCGGCGGCTCGGCCAGACCCGCGCCGGTCCCCAAGGGCTTCGACTGGGACATGTGGCTGGGCCCCGCGCCCGAGGCCCCCTACTGCCCCGACCGCCTCGAAGGCCGCTTCCATATCCGCGACTACTCCCTGGGATTCATCGCCAACTGGGGCATTCATCCGCTCGACCAGTTCCAGTGGTGGGCCGACAATGCCGGCCTCACCGTGCCCGTCACCTACCAGGGCACGGGGCGGATCGCTTCCGGCGGCTTGTACGATTGCGCCACTTCCTGGGATATCCGCTGCACCTATGCCAACGGGCTGGAGATGCGCTACGTGGACGGGCGGACGTTCAACTCCAGGCCGGATCTGCCGCGCATCCCGCTGGGGCCGCCGGGCAAGCGGGGGCACAACGCCGTGGTGTTCGTGGGCACCGAGGGAACCGTGGCCATCGCCTATGATCGCGTGGCCACCGCGCCGGCTTCGCTGGCAGGCTCGGAACTCGCGCCCGGCGCCATTCGCCTCGTCCGCAGCCCTGAGCGCGACGAGGCGCGGGCCGGCAAAAACGTCTGGGCCTACCCCGCGGCGGCGCACCAGCGCGCCTGGATCGAGTGCCTGGCCGAAAACAGACCGCCGGTCCACACTATCGAAACGGCGGTGCGGTCGGGCCTCATCGCCCACCTCTCGGATATCTGCATCCGCACCGGTCGGACCATCCGGTGGGACGAGCGCAAGGGAACCATTACGGGAGATCCGGAAGCGGCGAAGATGATCTCCCGGCCCATGCGCAAACCCTGGGACGAGATCGCCTGAGGGACGCTCAGCGTGAGCCGAACGCGGCGGAGAGCTTCTCCCAGGTGACCTGCAGTTCTTCGGGGAGTACCCGCGTCTCTCCGACCGTGGTCATGAAGTTGGTATCCCCCACCCAGCGCGGCAGCACGTGCGTGTGGATGTGGCCCGCCACTCCCGCGCCGGCGCAGTGCCCCAGGTTCATCCCCAC
>JAWLGN010000383.1:0-4344 GCA_041685075.1 Bryobacteraceae bacterium | reverse complement strand
CCTGATTGCCCGGGGCCTCCAGGCCGAGCTCAAGTGCGACGAGGAGCACTCCTCCTGGTTCGTCAGTTTTCATGACGCCACCAACGCCGAGCGGCGCGTGGGCATCGAACTGGCTACCCGGCCGGAGTTCCGCCGCTTCCGCGTGCTGGCTCGCGAGATCTCCCGCTACAACGAGCCGCCTTTCGTGGTAGCGAGAAACGAGCGGCGGGAACGTCTCGAGAACTGGGAAGACCTGCTCGCCTTCGTCAAGCAGGAAGGCCGGCGTGATGTTTCCGTGCAGCGCTACAAGGGCCTCGGGGAGATGAACGCCGAGCAGCTCGCCGAGACCACGATGAATCCGGAGCGGCGCACGCTGCTCCAGGTGCGGCTGGACGACGCCGTCGAGAGTGAAGAGATCTTCTCCACCCTGATGGGCGAAAACGTCGAGAGCCGCCGCCGCTTCATCGAGGAAAACGCCCTCGAGGTGAAGAACCTCGACGTGTAGCGGCGGCTCCCGCCCCCCGCATCAAAACATGAAGCGCAGGGACAACTGCATCTTCCTGGGTTCGCGGGCGCCGTTATAGGCGCCGAAGTTGGCGTTGATCTGCTCCCCGGCAGGATTGAACCGCGCGGTGCTGTCGATGCCGGAAAACTGCGTGTGGTTGAAGGCGTTGTAGGCCTCGGCGCGGAACTGCAGGTAGCGCGTCTCCCCGAATACGGGAATGCGCTTGGAGATGCTGAGGTCCCAGTTGTTCACGCCGGGACCACGCAGAATCCCCACTCCGGCGTTGCCGAAACTGCGCACCGGGGGCCTGCCGAACACCTCGGTCTTGAAGTTCCGCCCGAAGCTACGTTCGCTCTTGGGAAGGTGCGGATCGCCCAGCACCATGATCCGCGCCCCTTCGGTGGAACCGGTGATTTCGGCGCCATCCGAGGTGCTGAATCCGGGCAGGAACGGCCGGCCTGAGAGGAACGAGGTGATTCCGGAGATCTGCCAGTTGTCGGCAATCAATCCCAATACCTTGTTGTTCCACTTCTTGCCGGGCGAGGGCACCTCCCAGGTGTAGTTAACCACCAGAGCGTGCGGCACGTCGAAGGAGAGCCGGCCGTAGTTGCGCTGCCGCATGTCGAAGTACGGGCTGACGTCGTCGAAGTCGGCGGCGGCGATGCCCAGCGTCTTCGAGAAGGTGTACGCGATGCCGTATTGCACACCGCCCGACATGCGCCGGTTCACCGAGAGTTGCAGGGAGTTGTAGCTGGAAGTGCCGCCGAAGGCCCGCAGCATGATGTTGCCCAGGCCCGTGTACGGCCGGAGGAAGTTGTCCTGCAGCGGCCGGTTGGTGGTCGGATCGATGTTGGCCGGATCGAACCGGGCGTACATCGGAATGGGATTGATGTTGCGCTCGTAGAGCAGGTGCCGGCCCGCCGAGCCGACGTAGGCCACGTCCAGCACGGTGCCGAATCCGATGTCCCGCTGGATGCTCAGGCTGTAGTTCATCACCATGGGAGGTTTCTGTTCCCCCACCTGTGGGGCATTCACGTTGGAGGGCCCCACCGCCCCGTCCGCTTCGAGGAAGGTAGCCAGGTTGCCAAAATATAGGGTGGGAGTATAGGCCACCGGCGGCTGCCCGTTCGTGGCCGAGTAGACGTTCCCCTGGACGCGGTCGTAGAACAGGCCGAAGCCGCCGCGAATGGACATCTTTCCGTTGCCGTGCGGGTCGAACGCGAATCCAAAGCGCGGGCCGAAGTTGACCGCCGGGGAGTCGTACAGGCTGCCCGGAAAACCATCCTTGCCCCCCACCATCATGCCGGGCGCATAGCTGCCCGAGCCGGGAACGAACAATCCGATGTAAGGGACCGGGAAGATGCGGCCGGTGCGCGGATCGACGCCCACGCGGGTTCCGTTTTCATCCCGGCCGGGCCGGATGAGTACGGCCGCGGTGTTGCTGTCGTATCGCGACGGATCGAAGGTGGTAATGGCAAAGCGGTCGTCGTGCGCGCCCGGGATGCTGTACAGCCGCAGGCCGTAATCGAGCGTCAGCCGCCGGGACACCTTCCAGGAATCCTGAACGTAGAACTCCAGTTGGGTGTAGCGGTAGTGCGAGTAGGGGCGGAAGGTGGCCTCCGCATAGCTTTCGAAGTTCCCCAGCAGGGCGTTCGAGAAGGCGTAGTTGGAATCGAAGGGGTTGTTGGTGTTGCGTCCGAAAGCGAAGGCGCCCCGCGTGTTGGCGCCGCCCACTTCATCTTTGCGCATGCGCTCGATATAGAAGCCCGCCTTGATGGAGTGGGTGCCGGTCAGCCGGCTGAAGTTGTTGCTGAAGGTGAAGACCGGGTTTTCGTTGGTATAGGGAATGTTGCCGAGCGAGGGATTGATGTAGTTCTGCACCCCGCCGAAGGTGATGTTGGGAATGGCGCCGGATTCGTTCGCCCCGGGGTTCCACTGCGGCATGTTGCCCATGCGGGCCCGCGATACCGCGTCCTTGTCGACCGGGTTGAAGGTCTGGCCGCGCGTGGTGGCGCCCATCGTGAAATCGTTCACCGTGGTGGGACCAAAGGTCTTGGTCAGGTTGAGCAGAGCGCTGCGCCCGCGCTGCGGCCGGTGAATAAACGTGAGATCGTAGTTCACCGAGCCCGCGGTCCAGTTGCCGTAGGGCCAGTTTTCGTCGTCGTTGTCGCGGATGCCGCGGAAGTACGCGCGCAGCGTGGGGCTGATGTTGTAGTCCACCCGGATGAGTTCCTGCCGCCGCGGAAAGGCGCCGCTCAGGTTGGCCTTGTAGTTCCTGGCGTGCACCAGTTTCGGATCGGCCTCCACGTAATTGGGCATCGGGAAGAAGTTCAGCACCGCCTGTCCCAGGCTGTTGATGCGCGACTTGGGAATGATGTTCCCCGGAAAGTTGCTCAGGGTGAGCGGGTCCTTGATGGCGATCAGCGCTCCATTCAGGTCGAAGGTCTGGGAGAAGTCGCCGTTGCGCTGTAGCTCGGTCGGGGTAGTGACCAGCCGCTGGCCCGGGTAGTTCTGCCGGCGCACATATTCCTGGGAGAAGAAGAAGAACAGCTTGTCGCGGTTGCTGTTGAACTTGCCCGGATAGTAAACCGGTCCTCCGATGGAATAGCCGGCGTTGTTGATACGGTAGATCGGCTTGGCGGTGCCGGTGCGGTTGTTGAAGAAGCTGTTGGCATTCAGGCTTTCGTGGCGGTAGTACCAGAAGCCGCTGCCGTGGAAGTCGCGCGTGCCGCTCTTGGTGATGACGTTGATCGTCCCCGAGCTGTTGCGGCCGTATTCGGCCTGGTAGTTGCTGGTCAGCACCGTGACTTCAGCGACCGAGTCCATGTTGGGCTGGTTGTGGGAGCCGCCGTTGGAGCCGGTATCCACGGTGGAGATGCCATCCAGTGCGAACATGATGGCGGTGTCGCGTCCACCGTTGATATGCAGTCCCCCGGCGCCCGAGCCTTTGGACACCTCGCGAGTATCGGCGTTGTTGTCGACGATGCCCGGAAGAGTGGCCACCAGCGCCACGAAGTCGCGGCCCTTGATGGCGGTGTTCATGAGTTGATGGGTGGTGACCAGGCCGGCTCGTTCGCTCGAAGCGGTCTGTACCGGGGTGATTTCGGCGACGACTTCGATGCGGTCCTGGACCTGCCCGATGCTGAGCGTCACCTCGCCGAGCGAGCGCCGCTCGTTGGCGGTGATGGTGACGTCCCTGACCTGAAACGATCGGAACCCCTCCATGGAGACGTCCACGGTGTAGGTTCCCGGCAACACGCTGGAGAAGACGAACAGGCCCGCCTCGTTCGACGTTATCGTCTGGATGGCGCCGGTGGCCTGGTTCGTCAGCGCGATCTGCGCGCGGGGTATGGCGGATCCGGCTGGATCTTTGACGGTTCCGGTAAGCGTCCCGCTAACATTCTGGCCGTAAACGGGAGCCAGGTAAGCGAGAAGACACAGGGTGAGAAGCGGTCGTAGTAGCCTCGGCATTACATACCTCCACGGTGGGCGGCATCGTATCATCGCCGGGGAGATAATGCAATAGACTATCGGTGCGATGCAGCACGCGAATGTTAGGGAAATTGCGTGTCGATGGGTGGCGTCTTTCGCGGCGCGGACGAAATCCGGAGGGCAGGCAGCGCGGCGCCCGGGGCCCGGCGATTTAGCGGGATGCGCCGGCTGCGCGGCGCTTCAGGCGGCGGGCTATGGCGCGCCGCTTGGTTTCGAGCGCCTGCGCCAGGCCTGCGACGCTGTTCTCCCGCAGGTACCTCAGGATCTCGCGTTCCAACTCGATCCGTTCGTCGTGCATGGCGCAGTAGAGCCCATCCGGCAGACGGCGGCGCCGGCGTGCGGCGGTGAGGTACGGCTCGGCACCTTCC
>JAWLGN010000048.1:0-25005 GCA_041685075.1 Bryobacteraceae bacterium | reverse complement strand
AACGGGCACGTGGCCGACGCCAGTTTCGAAGGCTCCGGCTGCGCCATTTCGACCGCTTCGGCATCTCTCATGACGGAGAGCCTGAAGGGCAAGACCCGGGAGGAGGCGCTGGAGCTGCTGGACCGCTTTCATGATCTGCTCACCCAAGACGGCAGCCCGGTGACGGCGGAACTCGGGAAGCTGGCGGTGTTCTGCGGGGTGCGCGACTACCCGGCGCGGGTGAAGTGCGCCACTCTGTGCTGGCATACGTTGAAATCGGCGCTCGAAGGCAATGGCAACCGGGTGTCCACGGAGTAGGCGGCGATGTTGAAAGACGAGATCATCAAAATCCTGCACACGGTCTACGACCCCGAGATCCCGGTGGACATCTATGAACTGGGCTTGGTCTATGACGTGGAGGCGGACGAGGCCGGCAAGGCCCGGGTGCGTATGACCCTGACGGCGCCTTCCTGCCCGGTGGCGGGATCCCTGCCGGCGGAGGTGGAGCGGCGGGTGCGGTCCGTTCCGGGGATCAGCGACGTGGAGGTGGAGCTTACCTTCGACCCGCCCTGGACCCCCGAAAAGATGTCCCCGGCGGCCAAACTGGCGCTGGGGCTGGACGGCGTGCTGTAACGATGAAGTTGAGTTCCCACGAAGAGTACGGCCTTCGCTGCCTGCTGCGCATCGGCTTCGCGGGCGAGGGCACCAGTGTCACGATTCCGGAGATCAGCCAGGCCGAGGGAGTATCCACGGCCTACGCTGCGAAACTCCTGCGTATGCTGCGCCGCGGCGGGTTCGTGAAAAGCGTGCGGGGGAAGGACGGCGGATACCGGCTGGCCCGGCCGGCCGGAGAGATCGTCATCGGCGATGTGATCGACGAGCTGGGCGGGCGCTTCTTCCGCCAGGATTTTTGCCGCCAGCATGCCGGGTACATGGAGGTCTGCGTGAATAACGTGGACTGCTCGGTGCGCTCGCTCTGGCAGGCCCTGCAGGTGGTGGTGGACGAGGTGCTCGAGAACACCACCCTCCAGGACCTCATGCGCAGAGAACGCGAAGTGAACGTCCCGGTGGAGAGCCTTGGCTGAGCCGGTCCGGGCGGCCGCCGGATGGGCTTCTTTGTTGCAGCCCAGCCCCTGGAGGGCCCCTTGCCTCCCTCTGATATAATGACTATAGATGGTAGCAGGGCAACCCGCGCAGGCGGGAGCTTTGGTTATCGACCCACCCACGAAACCCCAGCGCGATTCTTGGGCTTCACCATCGTTTTTCACCGGAGGACAGACTTTCAGCCATAAATGAAGTCAAGTGTACTGATTAGCCGGGGAGTGGAAAGCCTCTTCGGCACCCGCGACGAAAACATCCGGCTCATCGAAGCCGGTTTCAGGGTACATACGAACCTGGTGGACAACCGGCTGGAGATTGAAGGCGAGCCGGACGCAGTCAACCGGGCGGAGGAGATCCTGGAAGAATACGTCACCCTGGTGAGGGAAGGCCACGTATTCAACAACGGTGACCTTAACAGCTACTTGCGGGTAGTGACGGAGGACCCGGAGGTGAGCCTGCGGGCCCTGGTGCAGAGTGGCCGCCAGCGGAGCTTCGGCAAGAAGATCCTGGCGCCCAAGAGCGTCAACCAGCGCCGCTATCTGGAAGCCATCGAGCGCAACGACCTGGTGTTTGGGGTAGGACCGGCGGGCACAGGGAAGACCTACCTGGCGGTGGCCATGGCCATCTCGGCGCTGTTGAGCAAGCGCGTATCGCGCATCATCCTGACGCGGCCCGCGGTGGAGGCCGGCGAGAAGCTGGGTTTCCTCCCGGGCACACTGCAGGAGAAGGTCGATCCATACTTGCGGCCGCTCTACGACGCGCTCTACGAGATGCTGGACACCGACCGGGTGGAGAAGCTTCTGGAGCGCAACGTCATCGAGGTGGCCCCCATAGCCTTCATGCGGGGGCGCACCCTGAACGACAGCTTCATCATTCTGGACGAGGCGCAGAACAGCACCGCCGAGCAGATGAAGATGGTGCTCACGCGCCAGGGCTTCAGCTCCAAAATGGTGGTGAACGGCGATATCACCCAGATCGATTTGCCGAACGGCAAACGCAGCGGGCTGCTGGACGCCATCGAGGTGCTCAAGGGAGTCGAGGGCATCAGTTTCGTCACCTTTGAGCAGCGCGACGTGGTGCGGCATCCGCTGGTGCAGCGCATCGTGCAGGCCTATGAACGGCACAACGAAACCGCGGGCGCCGCACGGCAGCTTACCCTGAAGCTGGCCGAAGCGGCTCCGGAGGCGGCGGAACCCGCCGTGGAACCCGTCTTGCCCGTCTGAGGGCAGAACATGTCATCTCCCGACGATACTCTGGTGCTGTTCCGCCGCGCCCCGAAGGGCTTGCGGCGGGGCAGCTTGAACGCATTCGCGAAAATCCTGAGCGACCGTGTGGCCGGAGGCAGAAGTTTCTCCTGCCTGGTCACCGATGACGCTGAACTCCACCGTCTAAATGCCCAATTCCTGGGCAAAGACGATCCCACTGACGTACTCTCCTTTCCCGAAGGGCAGCCGGAGGGCCGCCTGGGCGATATAGCGATCTCCGGCGAGCGCGCCGCGGAACAGGCCGCGGCGTACGGCCACGGGGTCGAGGAGGAGGTCTGCATTCTGATGCTGCACGGCGTGCTGCACCTGCTGGGAATGGACCACGAGAAGGACCGCGGCCGCATGCGCCGGGCCGAATCCGCCTGGCGCTCCGAGCTGGGGCTTCCGGCCGGGCTCATCGAGCGGATACGGTCATGAATTTCCTGATGCTGTTGCTGACCGCGGTGGTCGCTGTACTGCTGGCGCTGGTCACATTCACGCAGTTGCTTTATCTCGAAAGCATGCGGATCCGGCCGCGCGAGTTGCCCTGCCTGCGATACTTCCGCGAGGAACTCGAGGGCCGGCTGGGCCTGAAAATCGAGCAGGGCGCCGCGGCTTTCTCGTTTATCAAGCATTCCCTGTTCGTGGTGATTACGGCGCTCTACTGCGGGTGGTTGAGCGGCGGTATCGAGCACTGGTACGGGATGGGCCAGGCCTTCGTGGCCGCCTGGCTCACCGTGATGGTGTCGGCCTACGGGGTTCCCCAGGTGCTCTATCGCCGGACGGCCGGGCGCTGGGTGCTGCCGCTCGTCCCCCTGCTGCGGGGCGTGGCGCTGGTGGCCCGCCCGTTTACCGGCGCGCTGGCCTTCTTCCAGTCCCTGGTGGAGCTGGCCGATGAGAAGAACGGCGCCGAAAAGGAAGCGCCCCCCACGGTGGCGGAAAATATCGAGGCGCTGATCACCGCCGGCAAAGAGGAGGGCCTCATTCAGGAGAACGACCGCAAGCTCATCCAGTCGGTCGTGGAGTTCGGCGACAAGACCGTGCGGGAAGTGATGACGCCGCGGCCGAACCTGGTGGCCATCGAGGCCGGCGCCACCCTGGAAGACCTGCGGCAACTGGTGATCCACGAGCAGTACTCCCGCATCCCGGTCTACGAGCGCGATATCGACCACGTGACCGGCTTCGTCCATGTACGCGATATGTTCGAACTCGACGAGGAGGAGCGCCGCCGGCGCACGGTGGGAGGGCTGGTGCGCCCCATCAGCTTCGTTCCCGAAACCAAGCCGGTGCACGATCTGCTGCGCGAGATGCAGCAGGAGAACACCCACATGGTGATGGTTGTGGACGAGTACGGCAATACCGCCGGTCTGGCGACCATGGAGGACCTGGTGGAGGTGATCCTGGGAGAGATCCGGGACGAGCACGAGCCGACGACCGACGTCATGCCGGACGACAATGGCGGCTACATCGTCTCCGGCAACTTCGACGTGGCGCGGCTGGCGGAGATGTTCGATTTCCGCGCCGAGGAGGAGATCGAATCCACCACGGTGGGAGGCCTGGTGAGCGAGTGGCTGGGACGCGTGCCGCAGGCTGGCGAGTTCGTCGAGCGTGAAGGCATCCGGGTGGAGGTGCTGGCCTCCAACGAGCGCCGCGTCGAGCAGGTGCGGGTAAGCAAATCGCAGGCGGTGACCCAATGAGCCAGTCTCCGGTAGATCGCTTTTTCGGAACCGCGGCTTCGGCGCCGTCCGAGACCCCCGCGGGTTTCCGCTCGGGGTTTGTCTCCATCCTGGGCCGGCCGAACACGGGGAAATCCACGCTGCTGAACGCCCTGGTGGGAACCAAGGTGGCGATTGTAGCGGATAAGCCGCAAACTACCCGCACGTCGATCCAGGCGGTCCTGACGCTCCCGGACGCGCAGGTGGTTTTTCTCGACACGCCCGGGATTCACAAGAGCACCACCCCGATGAACCGGCGCATGATGGAGGCGGTGCGGGCGGCGCTCGACCAGCGCGACCTGCTGCTGTTCATGGTGGATGCTTCCCGCCGCCCCGGCGAGGAGGACCGCCAGGCGCTCGATCTGCTGAAGAAGGCCGCTACGCCGGCCATCCTGGCGGTAAACAAAGTCGACCTGCTGAAGGACAAGGGCCAGATCCTGCTCCTGATCGAGCAGTATCGCGAGATGCACGAATTCGCCGACTACATCCCCATTGCCGCGCTTACCGGCGAGGGTCTGGACGTGCTCAAGCGGGAGATCGTCTCGCGGCTGCCCGAAGGCCCGGCTTACTTCCCCCCCGACCACGTCACCGACCAGCCGGCGCGCTTCCTGGCCGCCGAACTGGTGCGGGAGAAGATCCTCGCGGAGACCCGCGAGGAGGTGCCCCACTCCGTCACCGTCATGGTCGACTCCTGGGAGGAGTTGCCGCGCCTGCTGCGGATCTACGCCACCGTGCTGGTGGAACGGGAAGGGCAGAAGGCCATCCTGATCGGCAGACAGGGATCCATGCTCAAGCGCATCGGGACCGCCGCGCGCCAGGAGATGGAGGCCATGTTCGGCAACAAAGTCTACCTCGACCTGCGCGTGAAGGTGCAGCCCAACTGGCGCACCAAGCCGGCCTTCCTCGACACTCTGGACTGGCGTACAATGGCCGGGAAGGATGAAATTTAGGACTACGGTTGCATTTCTACTCGCCTTTTTGCTCGCCGCAGCCGCTGTGGCCGGCGCGCAGAAAGCCCCGCCGTCGGACGATTACCTCTACGACCTGGTGCGCCGGCGGCTGGCCAGCGACCCGGTAGTGAAGGGCGGCAACCTGGAGGTCGAGGTCAAGAAGGGGATCGTCACGCTGCGGGGCGAAGTGGAACTGGAAAAGCAAAAACAACGCGCCACGAAGGTCACCAAGAAAGTAAAAGGCGTCAAAGACGTGGAGAACCTGCTGGTAGTGTCCGGCAAAGGGGGCCGGTGAAGCGGCGGCATCTGCCGGTTCTGCTGCTCTGCTGTGCGCCGCTTGCCGCCGCCGAGGAGGCCGCGGACGCACGGAGGGGCGGCACCTATCGCGTCGTCAGAATCGAGACGGGCCTGGGCTATGCCGAAGGTCCCGCCTGGTCGCCCGAGGGCTACCTGATCTTCAGTGACGTGCCGGCAGGGCGTCTGTTCCGGTTGACGCCCGGAGAGCGTGCGGTCCACTGGGGCGAGCCCGCCGCGGGACCGAGCGGCAACGCCTTCGATTCCTCTGGCCGGCTGGTCTCCTGCCAGACCCGCGCGCGCCGCGTGGTGCGCTACGACCGAAAGGGCAGCGTCGAAGTACTCGCCGAGCGCTGGGAGGGCAAGCGGCTGAACGCCCCCAACGACCTGGCGGTCCGCAAGGACGGCCACATCTATTTCACCGACCCGGCTTTCGGGTACCAGCAGGACACCCGCGAGCTGGATTTCTACGGCATCTTCCATATCACGCCCCGTCGCGAGCTGAAGCTGGTGGCGAAATCCGCCGGGCGGCCTAACGGGGTGGCTTTGGCGCCCAACGGCCGCAGGCTCTACGTGAGTGATTCCGACCGCCGGGAGGTGCGCGCCTGGGACCTCGACCGCAGGGGCGAGGCCTCGAACGAACGCGTGCTGATCCGGGACATCGAAGCCGTGCCGGGCGGCATCCGGGTGGATGAGAAGGGCCATCTCTACGTGGCGGCGAAGGGCATCGCGGTCTACAGCCCGGAGGGCCGGCGGCTGTCGGTGATTCCGGTGGAAGAGCGGCCCTCCAACTGCGCCTTCGGCGACCCCGACGGAAAGAGCCTGTACATCACCGCCCGGACCTCCATCTACCGGGTGAGGCTGGAAGGCGAGGAGCCACAGGGTGAATCAAGCCGGCAGTGACGGCTGGCGGCGCTACCCGGAGCGGCCGGTGGTGGGGGTAGGGGCGATTGTGCTCGACCGCGGCCGCGTGCTGCTGGTGGAGCGCGGCAACCCGCCGCTGGCGGGCTACTGGTCGCTGCCCGGCGGCGTGCTCGAGGTGGGGGAGACGCTCGAAGAGGCGGTGCGGCGCGAGGTGCTGGAAGAGACCGGCCTGGTGGTGGAGCCGGCCGGCGTGGTGGAGGTCTTCGAGCGCATCGTGCGGGATCCGCAGGGGCGGCCGGAGTACCACTACGTGCTGGTCGATTATCTCTGCCGGGTGAAGGGTGGAACGCTGGCCGCCGCTACCGACGCCGCGCAGGCCGAGTGGGTGCCGCGCGAGCGGCTCTCCCGCTACACCATCACCGAAGGCACCCTGCCGGTGATCGAAAAAGCCTTCCGTAAAGGCAGGAAATACGCAACGTGAATTCTTTCAGCGCAGACATACTGGAATACGAATCCTTGCGGCAACTGGTGGGCCGGTACCTGGCGAGCGCGCCGGGCCGGGCCGAGCTAGAGGCGATGGCGCCGCAGGCGGACCGCGCGACTCTCGAAGAGAGCCTGGCGGAAACCGGCGAGGCGATGGAGTACCTCCGCAGCGCCGGGCGGCCCCAGACAGCCGGGCGTGGCGCGGCCATCCGGCTCGATTTCGGCGCCATCCCGGATCTTTCGCAGGCCGTAGCGAAGCTGCGCATCGAGGGCGCCAGCCTGGAGCCGCTCGAAATCTTCGAGACGCTCTCGCTGCTGGACCGCGCCGCCGATGCCAAGAGCATTCTCAACGCGGTGGGAGAGCGCTTCCCGCGGCTGGCCGCGCACGGAGAGCGCATCGGCGACTTTCGCGCGCTGCTGCGGGACGTCTCCGGCAAAATCCTGCCGGGCGGCGCGGTGGCCGATCATGCCAGCGTGCTGCTCGCCCGGCTGCGGCGCGACATCGAGCGCCAGAAGAAGGCCATTCAGGAATCGCTCGAACGCTTCCTGCGCGCGCACCGCGAGGAAGGGGTGCTCCAGGAAGAGTTCGTCACCATCCGCAATGAACGTTTCGTGGTGCCGGTGATCGCCGGGCAGCGGCGGCGGCTGGACGGCGTGATTCACGGCGCCAGCTCCAGCGGCCACACCCTGTTTCTCGAGCCGCTCGAAACCATCGAGCTGAATAACGAACTGGTGCGGCTCATGGAAGAAGAGATGCGGGAGGTGCACCGCATCCTGCGGGAGTTGACCGAACGGCTGCGCGGCTACGCCGATTCCATCCGGGAGACCCTGGCCACCATGGGGCGCCTGGATTTCCTGTTCGCCAAGGCGCGGTTCGGGGCGGACTACGACTGCACCATCCCCCGCTTCGGCCCGCGGCTGCTGCTGCGCGAGGCGCGCCACCCGCTGCTCGAGGACGTGCTGCGGCGGCAGAAGCGCAGCGTCGTGCCGCTGAGCCTGGAGCTGGACGAGAAGTGCCGCACCCTGCTCATCAGCGGCCCCAACACGGGCGGCAAGACCGTCTCGCTCAAGACCGTGGGGCTGCTGGCCCTGATGGCGCAATCCGGGTTGCCGGTGCCCGCGTCCGATGCGGAGTTCCCCGTCTTCGAGCAGGTGCTGGCCGATATCGGGGATTATCAATCCATCGAAGCCAGCCTGAGCACGTTTTCGGCGCACATCGCGCATATCCGGGAGATGGTGCTGGAGGTGACGCCGGAGACCCTGGTGCTCCTCGACGAGTTGGGCGCCGCTACGGACCCGGAAGAAGGCGGCGCGCTGGGGGTGGCGGTGCTCGACCGCTTCCGCCAGGCCGGCGCCTTCACCCTGGCTTCCACCCATCTGATGGCGCTCAAGGTCTACGGCGCCAACACCGAGGGCGTGCTGAACGGCTCCATGGGGTTCGACGAAGAGACCCTGGAGCCGACTTTCCGGCTGCACGTGGGGGCGCCGGGAAAGTCCGCGGGGCTGGACATCGCCCGACGGCTGGGCATGCCGGACTACATCATGCGGCGCGCGCGCGAGGCTATGAGCAGCCACGAACGCGATGTGGCGCGCTTCCTCGGCGAGCTGCACCGGCGGCTGGAAGAGGTGAAGGTGCTTGAAACCTCCCTGCGGGAGGAGCGCGAAAAGCTGGCCGCCCGGGAGCGCGAGCTGGCCCGCGAGTGGGAGAAGCGCGAATCGGCCAAGCTGAAGGAGCTGGAGCGCCGCACCGAAGAGGTGCTGGCGCGTTTCGAAGGGCAGGCGGAAGAGGCCATCGGGAACATCGTCCGGACCGGCGAGCAGCGCAAGGCGGCGGAACAGGCGCGCCGGCGCGTCTCGAAGGTGAAACGCGAGCTGCGGGAGGAGTTCCAGACCACCGTGCTATCCACCCACGACGACGCCCGGCGCGGCGAGCTGCGGCCGCTGCGCATCGAAGAGGGCGCGCGCGTCCGGCTGAAGAACATCCGGGAGCCGGCGCGCGTGCGCCGCAAGCTGGGTCCGGACCGCCTGGAGGTGGAGGCGGGCTTCATGAAGCTCCAGGTCTCGATCGACGACGTGCTGGAGGTGCTGCCGGAGGCGGCGCCCGCCCGCGGCCGGCTGCCCCAGGGCGTGAGCTTCCGCCCGGCGCCGGAGCTGGCCCCCGTTCACCAGGAGATCAACGTCATCGGGGAGCGCGCGCAGGAGGCCGTGGACCGCGTGGACGAGTTCCTGGACCGCGCCGTGATGGCCACCGCCAGCCGCGTCCGCATCGTGCACGGCCACGGCATGGGAGTCCTGCGGAAGGCTATCTGGGAGCTGCTCGAACGGCATCCCCACGTGGCCAAGTTCTACAAGGCCGAGCAACATGAAGGCGGCGCCGGAGCCACCATCGTCGAGATCAGGGATTAAGCTCCGCCAGCACTTCCCGGGCGTGGCCAGCAGCCTTCACCTTCCGGAAGATTTTCCGGATGGCGCCGTCGGGGCCGATGAGGAAGGTGCTTCGCTCGATCCCCTTCATGATCTTGCCGTACAGGCTCTTGTCTTTCAGGACGCCGTAGCTCGCGGCTACCGCCTTGTCCGGATCGCAGAGGAGCGTGAACGGCAGGTCCTGCTTCTTCCGGAAGCCCGCTTGCGTCTTGGGCGTGTCCGGGGAGATGCCCAGGACCACGGTGTTGCGGCGTTCGAACTCCGCATGTTCCCGGCGAAACTCGCCGGCCTCGACCGTTCAACCGGGCGTGTTGGCCTTGGGAAAGAAGTACAGCACTACGTTGCGTCCGGCAAAATCGGAAAGCCGCACAGCTTCGCCGGTATCGGACAGCACTTCAAAATCGGGAGCGCGATCGCCCTCCTGCAGCATCTTTCACCCCAGCTTCTTCTTGAGTAGTTGGTTCACGGTGCCCGGGTTCGCCTGCCCGCGAGTAGCCGCCATCACCTGGCCCACCAGGAAACCCAGCACCTTGGTCTTGCCCGCACGATACTGCTCCACCTGCTTCGTATTGCGGGCCAACACTTCTTCGATGATCTTGTCCAGCGCCGCGGTGTCAGAAATTTGCCGCAGGCCCTCGCGTTCCACGATGACGGCCGGGGCGTCGCCGGTCTCCACCATCTTGGCGAAGACCTCCTTGGCCAGCTTGCCGGAGAGATCGCCGGAGTGGATCATGGCCACCAGCTCGCCCAGGCGCGCGGCCGGGATGGGGGCCTCGGAGATCTCCTTGCCGGCGGCGTTGAGCACGGCCATCAATTCGACGATCACCCAGTTGGCGGCGGTCTTGGGGTCGCCCGAGACGGTGGCCGCTTCCTCGAAGTAATCGGCCAGGTCGCGGCTCTGTGTCAGGATCGCGGCGTCATACTCGCGCAGCCCGTAGGATTCGATGAAGCGGGCGCGCCGGGAGGCGGGTAGCTCCGGCATGGCGGAGCGGATCTCGGCCAGCCAGGACTCCCCCACCCGCAAAGGCACCAGGTCCGGCTCGGGGAAGTAGCGGTAGTCGTGGGCGTGCTCCTTGCTGCGCATCCCGAAGGTTTCGCCGGCATCGGCATCGTACAGGCGGGTCTCCTGCACCACGGCGCCGCCGCTCTCGACGACCGCCACCTGGCGGGCAATCTCGTACTCGAGCGCGGCCTTCAGGAAGCGGAACGAGTTCAGGTTCTTGACCTCCGCCCGGGTGCCCAACTTTTCCGCTCCGCGCAGCCGCACCGAAATGTTGGCGTCGCAGCGCAGGTGGCCCTTCTCCATGTCGCAGGTGGAGACCCCCGCAAACTGGAGCACCTGCTTGACCTCGGTGAGATAGGCGTAGGCCTCCTCGGGGCTGCGCATGTCCGGCTCGCTGACGATCTCGATCAGCGGGGTGCCGGTGCGGTTCAGGTCCACGTAGGAGTAGCGGTCGGAATCGCTGAAGCCCTCGTGGACGCTTTTGCCGGCATCGTCTTCCATGTGGATACGGGTGATGCCGATGCGCTTCCTGGTGCCGTCCACCTCGATGTCCACCCAGCCGTGCTCGGAGAGGGGCTCGTCGTACATGGAGGTCTGATAGCCCTTGGGCAGGTCGGGGTAGAAGTAGTTCTTGCGGGCGAAGCGTGACGTCGCGTTCACCCGGCAGTTGAGCGCCAGCGACGCCATGACGGCCAGCTCGACGGCGCGCCGGTTGAGCACCGGCAGCGCGCCCGGCAACCCCAGGCAGACCGGGCAGACATTCGTGTTCGGCGGTTCCCCGAAGCTGGTGGGACAGCCGCAAAAGATCTTGCTTGCGGTGCCAAGCTGGACGTGTACTTCGAGACCGATGACCGGCTCATAACGGGCGATGGTTTCGGGCCCCGCAAGGTCCGCGAAGGTGGAGGACATCACCTTCAATTATACGGTGGCCGGCACCGCGGCTGTACCGGCGGCCGCCTTGTGGAAAACACTTGATAACAAACGCGGGTGATTCCATGTAATACTGAAAGTGTCTGCCGGACCCGGCCGTGGACCCCGGCGGGCAGGCTCAGAGACCGGTCATAAACGGGCGAATCCTACCTGCGCCCGTTGGAAATAGAGAGATGAGCACGACAGCTATCGTTACTCCTGTTCACAGGGCTATCCGCTTCTACGAAGCCACCAATGGAAAAAAAGCGGTGATGGCGGCCACCGGCGTGGTCCTGTTCGGTTACGTCGTAGCCCACCTGGCGGGGAACCTGCAGATTTTCGCGGGGGGCGGGCCGGACGCTCCCATCAACCGCTATTCGCAGTTGCTCCACTCCGCCGGCGGGCTGTTATGGGGCGCTCGCATCGTCCTGCTGGTTTCGGTGGGGCTGCACATCCTGGCGGCGGTCCAGCTTTGGGCGCTGAACCGTGCCGCCCGCCCGGTACGCTATCACAAGAAGGACGACGTGCCTACCGCATATGCCGCCCGCACCATGCGGTGGAGCGGCGTCATCATCGCCGCCTTCGTCATCTTCCACGTCCTGCACCTCACCACCGGGGATGTCGTGCCGCTGGCCACCCTGCCGGACGGCAGCTACGACGTGTACGCCAACGTGGTGGCCGGCTTTCAGATCTGGTACGTGTCGCTGGCCTATATCGTGGCGGTATCGTTGCTGGGGATGCACCTCTACCACGGCGTCTACAGTCTGTTCCAGACGGTGGGGTTCAATCACCCGCGGTATACGCCGGGCATCAAACGCTTCTCCGAGGCGTTCGCCATCGCCCTGACCGCGGGATACATCTCCATTCCGGCGGCGGTGATGGCCGGCATACTCCGTTAAAGCCAGGGAGCGCGAAAAGGCATGCAACTCGATTCCAAAATACCTTCGGGGCCGATTGAGTCCCGGTGGGACAAGCACCGCTTCGATCTCAAGCTGGTGAACCCGGCGAACAAGCGGAAGTACACCATTATCGTGGTGGGGACGGGGCTGGCCGGGGGGTCTGCCGCGGCTACGCTGGCCGAGCTGGGCTACAACGTCAAGAGCTTCTGCTACCAGGATTCACCGCGCCGCGCGCACTCCATCGCGGCGCAGGGCGGCATCAACGCGGCCAAGAACTACCGCAACGACGGCGACAGCATCTTCCGGCTGTTCTACGACACGGTGAAGGGCGGCGACTTCCGGGCCCGCGAGGCCAACGTCTACCGCCTGGCACAGCTCAGCCTCAACATCATCGACCAGTGTGTGGCCCAGGGGGTGCCGTTCGCGCGCGAGTACAGCGGGTATCTGGATAACCGCTCCTTCGGCGGCGCGCAGGTGTCCCGCACCTTCTACGCCCGCGGGCAGACCGGCCAGCAGTTGCTGCTGGGCTGCTACCAGGCCATGGAGCGGCAGATCGGGTTGGGGCAGATCGAAATGCACCCCCGCTGCGAGATGGTGGACCTGGTGGTGATCGACGGGCGGGCGCGCGGCATCGTCACCCGCGACCTGGTCACCGGGCGCATCGAGTCGCACGCGGGCGATGCCGTGGTGCTGGCGACCGGCGGCTACGGCAACGTGTACTATCTCTCGACCAACGCCAAGGGGTCCAACGCCTCGGCGGTCTGGCGGGCTTACAAGCGGGGCGCGCTGTTTGCCAACCCGTGCTTCACCCAGATTCACCCCACCTGCATCCCGGTCAGCGGCGAGTACCAGTCCAAGCTGACCCTGATGAGCGAGTCGCTGCGCAACGACGGCCGCATCTGGGTGCCGCTCAAGGCGGGAGACAAGCGGGCGCCCAACGACATCCCCGAAGAGGAGCGCGACTACTTCCTGGAACGGCGCTATCCCAGTTTCGGCAACCTGGTGCCGCGCGACGTGGCCTCCCGCAACTCCAAGGCGGTCTGCGACGAGGGCCGCGGGGTGGGGGACACCGGACTGGGCGTCTACCTGGATTTCCGGGACGCTATCGACCGGCTGGGCCGCCACACCATCGTCGAACGCTACGGCAACCTCTTCGACATGTACCAGCTCATCACCGGCGAGGATCCCTACGCCGTCCCCATGCGGATCTACCCGGCCATCCACTACACCATGGGCGGGCTGTGGGTGGACTACAACCTGATGAGCAACATTCCCGGGCTGTACGTCATCGGCGAGGCCAACTTTTCCGATCACGGCGCCAACCGCCTGGGGGCCAGCGCCCTGATGCAGGGACTGGCCGACGGCTACTTCATCCTGCCGGTCACCATCGGCGACTTCCTGGCCGGCCATCCGCCAGACAAGCTTTCCGCCTCCCACGCCGCCTTCCGCGAGGCCGAGCACCAGGCCGAGTGCATGATCAAGCGCCTGCTGGAGGCGGGCGGAACCCGCTCGGTGGACTCCTTCCACCGGGAGCTGGGAAAACTCATGTGGGACTACTGCGGGATGTCGCGCACGGCCGAGGGACTGAAGTACGCGCTCGAACGCATCCCCGAAATGCGCGAGCGCTACTGGCGAGAGGTGCGGGTTCCCGGCGCCGCCGAGGACTTCAACCAGTCGCTCGAACGGGCCGGCCGCGTGGCCGACTACTTCGAATTGGCCGAGCTGATCTGCCTGGATGCCCTGGAGCGCGAGGAGTCCTGCGGCGGGCACTTCCGGGAGGAGTACCAGACGCCCGACGGCGAGGCGCTGCGGAACGACGCTGCTTTCTCCTACGCGGCCGCCTGGCAGTTCCGGGGCCTCGACGAGCGGCCGGAAATGCTCCGCGAGCCGCTGGAATTTGAATACGTCAAACCGACGCAACGGAGTTATAAGTAATGCGAATCATCCTCCACGTCTGGCGGCAGCGGAATGCCCGCGAGGAAGGGCGGCTGGTGCGCTACGAGGTGAACGACGTCAGCCCGGACATGTCGTTTCTGGAGATGCTGGACGTTCTGAACGAAGAGCTGCACCAGAAGGGCGAGGAGCCGGTGGCCTTCGACCACGACTGCCGCGAGGGCATCTGCGGCACCTGCGGCTTCATGATCAACGGGGTGGCGCACGGCCCCCTGCCCGGCACCACCGTCTGCCAGCTTCACATGCGCCATTTCAAGGACGGGGACGAACTCTACCTGGAGCCCTGGCGGGCGCGCGCCTTCCCGCTGGTGCGGGACCTGGTGGTGGACCGCAGCGCCTTCGACCGCATCGTTGCCGCCGGCGGCTACATCTCGGTGAACACCGGCGCCGCGCCGGAGGCCAACTCCATCCCGGTGCCCAGGGACGCGGTGGAGCTCGCCATGGACGCCGCCGCCTGCATCGGCTGCGGCGCCTGCGTAGCCATGTGCCCCAACGCCTCGGCCGCCCTGTTCACCGGCGCCAAGATCACTCACCTGGGCCTGCTTCCCCAGGGACAGCCGGAGCGCGAGCAGCGCGCCATGGCCATGGTGGCCCAGATGAACGCCGAGGGTTTCGGGAGCTGCACCAACATCGGGGAGTGTGAGGCGGTCTGCCCGAAGCAGATCAAGCTGGAGGTGATCGCGCGCATGAACCACGACTTCCTCCAAGCCGCCCTGGTCGGCCGTTCGGGTTACCGGGAGGACACCGACAAGGTCGCCAAGGAGCCGCTGGCGGGCGGCCGGAGATAGCCGGGCGAGCCGCTCGGAGGGGCCGCCATTCGCGTTCAACGTGGTATCGTTCACAACGATTCAAACGAATAAGTTACGCTCATTTTTTTTCTTGACTTTCCTCACGAAGAACTTTATATATGGATCACATTGCGATTTTCGAGTCGCAAAATTTGATGTTGGGGAGAATCAATCGATGAAGAGCGCAACCAAGAAGGCGGCGAAGGCGGCCCCGAAGAAGAAGGCTCCCGCGAAGACCGCGAAGAAGAAGAAGTAGAGCCTTCGGCCAAACCCTCCAGAGTGGGGGGTAAGCTTTCCAAGACAAGGGGCCCCGGAGTTCCGGGGCCTTTTCAGTTTTCAGCCTTCCTTTGTAGCAGCACCCGGAACGTCTCCCCCATTCCAAAGAGCAGGGTCTTGAGTTGCTGGCGCCGCTCCATCTCCTGGCGGGGCGTATCGGCGGCCAGCAGGGCTGCCAGCCTATCCGGGTCCGCGGCATCCAGCAGCGTGCGGGAGAGATTTTCCAAGCGCACGGTCTCGAGGCCGCAGGCGGCGCCGTGCTCCTGAAGCGCGGTGAAAGAGACGTGTGCGGTGATGTCCTGTTCGCCGGGGCGCTCGAGCACGTCGTCCCGCGCGGTGTGGCGCCGGTAGCCCATCAGGGTGCCGCGCGGGAACCGGACGGATTCCCGGCGGGTGTAGCCGTAATCGATGGTGAAGACCCAACCGGACTTGAGCGCGCGGGCGATCCGTTCCACCCATGCCAGGGCGGCGAGACCCGCTTCATAGATGCGGCCCTCCTCGGCCGGGGGGAAGAAGCGCTCGATGTAGGCGGCCACTTCCGGGCGCGCTTCGCCGCCCCGCACCCAGACGAAGCGCGAGCCCTCCAGCCCCACCAGCATCTCGCGGAAGACGCCGCCCTCTCGCACCGCCACCTCCAGCGGCAGGGCGTCGAAGAACTCGTTGGAGAAGACCACGCCGCGGAAGCTCTCCGGCAGCTCGCCCCAGCCGGCCTCCACCGGCACGTAGCGGAAACCGGAGAAGGACGGCTCCAGCTCGCGCCGCCCCGCCCCGAGTTCCACCACCGTGACCTCGCCCGGTGCACCGGCTTCTTCCCACAGCCGCCGGATGCGCGCGGCCACCAGGGCGCCGAAGACCGGCTGAAGCTGCGAGGCGGTGAAGTAATCCCCGTGCTTGCCGAAGGGGTCGCGCTGCCGGCGGTAGTAACCCAGTTCGGGATGATACAAGGCGGTCTCCATGAACTCGGAAAAAGGGACGGGGCCGCCGCGCCGGATGCGGTCGCGCAGTATCTCCGCCAGCGGCTCTCCGGCGCCCGCCGTTTTGTCCGGGTGGGTCACTTCATTTATGCTAGCTTGAAGCCAGGGATGCCATTGCCGGAAACCATACGGGTGAAGCTCAGTTCGGAGGACGCGGGGGCCATTTCCCTGACTCCCGTGGTGGTTCGGGAGATGCCGCTGCGCGAACTGGTGGAGTATATCCTCGTGCTGGCCGGCAAAGACGTGGAGCGCATCCGGGAAATTCTCCTTCGCGGCACTCTGGTGAGCGGCGCGTCGCGTTTCCGCTGGCAGGGATGGCGCTCGGAGCAGAACGAAATTCGTGAGCTGCTGGCCGGCTTTCCCGATCCCGACCCCGGGCGGCCCTTCGAGCAGCGCCGCTGCGTGCGCGCCGTGCTGCACGGAGCGCGCGGCGCGATCGAAGTAACCCCCGAAGCCGTGGCCCCCCGGCGCCTCTTTCGCCGCGGCACGAGTTTCTGGGACGTGCTGATGCAGGTGGCCGAGGCCGCTCCGCCGCGCTACGCGGGCTACTCCTACGGCGGGCGCGCGGACCGCTTCGAGCTGCCGCTTTCCACCGAGGCCGCGGGCCTCCTGCGGGACGCCGCCTCCGCCGTGACCTACTCCGGGCTGCGCGCCCGCATCCAGGCCGCCGAACTCACCGCGGCCGAGTTCTACATCGAGCGCTGAGCCGGCGTCGTCATGCCGTGCGGCGCTTCCGCACTTCGTCCACCGTCACCGCCAGGATGATGACCGCTCCGATGATGGCCTGTTGCAGGTAGGGGGAGATGCCCAGCAGGTCGCTGCCGTTCGAGAGCAGCCCCATGATCAGGGCGCCGATGAGGGTTCCCACCACGCTGCCCTCGCCTCCGTGGAGGCTGCCGCCTCCGATCACCACCGCGGCGATGGCCTGCAGCTCGTAGCCGGCGCCGGCGGTGGGCTGGCCGGTCATCAGCCGCGAGGCCTCGATCATCCCCGCCAGGCCGGTGAGCATGCCGGCGATCGCGTAGACCGCGGTGATATTGGCCTTCACCGGCACACCGGCGAAGACCGCCGCCTCCGGGTTGCTGCCGATGGCGTAGGTGTAGCGCCCCAGGCGGGTATGCTCCAGCACCAGGTGCGTCAACACCGCGCACCCCACCAGGATCCAGAGCACGAAGGGCACCCCCAGCAGCGTGCCCTCCCCTAGAAAAGAGAACTCGCGCGGCACCTGGTGTACTGGCAATCCGTTCGAGATGATCAACGTGAGGCCGCGAACGATCCCCAGGGTTCCCAGGGTGACGATGAAGGGGTTGATGCGGAGGCGCGTCACCAGCGTGCCGTTCACTCCGCCCCAGAACAGGCCGGTCGCAATCCCAATGGCGATGCCGGCGGAAATGGGAAGGCCCGCCTGCATGGCCATGGTTCCCATCAGCCCGCCCATGGCCAGGATGGCGCCCACCGAGAGGTCGATGCCGCCGGAGATGATCACCAGGGTCATCCCCAGGGACATGATGTTGATCACGGCGGTCTGCCGCACCACGCTCGAAAGATTCACCGCGGTGAGGAAGTTCGGCGATGCCACGGCCAGCAGCACGATCAGCACGATGAGGGTGAGGAATGGCAGCAGACGCTGGATCATGAGCCCCTCTCCGTGTCGAGCGCGGCGTAGCGCATGATCTCCTCCTGGGTGGTACGGCCGGGCAGCTCGCCGTTGATACGGCCCTGGCGCATGACCAGGATGCGGTCGGCCACCTGGAGCAGCTCCGGCATCTCGGAGCTGACCATCAGGATGGCGGCGCCCGAGCGCGCCAGATCGTTCATGATGTCGAAAACCTCCGTCTTGGCGCCCACGTCGATACCGCGGGTGGGCTCGTCGAACAGGAAAACGCGCGCTTTGCGGAAGAGCCAGCGGGCGATGGCGATCTTCTGCTGGTTGCCTCCACTGAGGCGGCCGGCGGGCTGCTCGTGGGAAGCGGCGCGGATGCGCAGGCGGTCGACGTACTCGGCGGTGACGCGGCGCTCGGCGGCGTGATCCAGAAACGGGCCGCGGCTCACCCCGGGGACGTTGGCCAGAGTCAGGTTGTGGGAGAGCGGCAGCTGCAGGCACAGCCCGGTCCGCTGGCGATCTTCGGTGACCAGCGCGATGCCAGCGGCCACCGCTTCGCGCGGCGAGCGGATGCGGCGCTCGGCGCCCTCAACCAGGATGCGGCCGGCATCCGGCGGGTCGATGCCGAAGATGGCGCGGCAGAGTTCCGTGCGGCCCGCGCCCACCAGTCCCGCCAGCCCCACGATCTCGCCCGCCCGGATGGCGAAGGAAATGCCCTCCAATCCGCTCTTCCGGCGGCCGAGGTTTTCCACCCGCAGTAACTCCGGTCCCGGGGGCAGCGGATCGCGCCGGTAGAGCGATACCATCTCGCGCCCCACCATGTGGCGGATGATTTCATCGGTGGTGACGTCGGCCAGGGCGCCGCTGTGGACCGTGGCGCCGTCCCGCAGGATGGTGACGCGGTCGCCCACGGCGCGCAGTTCCTCCAGCCGGTGGGTGATGTAGATCACCCCCATGCCGCGCTCCCGCAGCCCGGCCACGATGCGGAAGACCTCCTGGGTTTCGGCGCCGGAGAGCGATGAGGTGGGCTCGTCGAAGATCAGGAGGCTGGAGCCGTGCTGGATGGCGCGGCAGATCTCCACCAGTTGTTTGCCCGCGGGACTGAGCCGGTCCACGCGCCACTCCGCCCGGAGCGGGAAGCGATGCTCGGAGATCAGCCGTGCCGCCTGCTCGATGGCACGGCGCCGGTTCACCCAGCCCAGCGGCAGCCGCTCCTCGCGCCCCAGGAAGATGTTCTCCGCGACGGACAGGTGCGGCGCCAGCAGCGACTCCTGGTGCACCATCGCGATCCCCATGCCGGCGGCCTGCGGAGGGCTTTTCAGAAAAACCTCCCGGCCCTGCCACAGCATGCGCCCGGCATCCCGCTCCAGCATGCCCGCCACGATCTTCACCAGGGTGGACTTGCCCGCGCCGTTTTCGCCCAGCAGGAGGTGGACCTCGCCTTCCCCGACCGAAAGGTTGCCGTCCCGGAGTGCCGCTACCCCGCCGAAATGTTTCCGGATGCTCTGGAGTTCGAGAAGCAAACCACAATTATATGCGGCTGCCCGGGTTCCTTACTCCGCGGGCGCTTCACCCAGGTCCTCGGCGCGGTTTTCGAACTTGGTGAGGTGGTGAAGGAAGACCAGGTCGATCTTGCCCACCGGCCCGTTGCGCTGCTTGGCCAGGATCAGTTCGGCCAGCCCGCGCAGGTCTTCCCGGTCGCGCTTATAGACCTCTTCGCGGAAGATGAAGCCCACCAGGTCGGCATCCTGCTCGATACTCCCCGACTCGCGGAGATCGCTGAGCTGCGGGCGATGGTCGCCCTGGCGGGTCTCCGGCGCGCGGCTCAACTGCGACAGCACCAGCATGGGAACCCCCAACTCCTTGGCCAGTAGTTTCAGCCCGCGCGAGATGCTGCTGATCTCCTGGTTGCGGTTCTCAAAGCGCCCGCGGCCGCTCATGAGCTGCAGGTAGTCCACCACCACCAGCCCCAGCTTGCGCTCGGCCTGGAGCCGGCGCAGCTTGGCATGGATGTCCATCAGGTGCACGCCCGCCGTGTCGTCGATGAAGATGGGGGCTTCGACGAGCTGGTTCAAACCCGCCTGCAGCCGCCGGCGCTCATCGGCGCTGAGGTACCCGGCCCGGAAGCGCTGGCTGTCCACCCGCGCCCCGGCGCACAACATGCGGGTGAGCAGCGATTCCTTGGACATCTCCAGCGAGAAAATGGCTACCGCCTGCTCGCACTTCACCGCCACGTGGTGGGCGATGTTCAGCGCCATGGCGGTCTTCCCCATGGAGGGCCGTGCCGCCAGGATGAACAGGTCGCCGGCATGCAGCCCGCCGGTCATCTCGTCCAGCTTGTAGAAGCCCGTACCGATTCCCTGGATGCGCTTGCTGGGATCCAGGAAGGCGTTGATGCCGCCCTCGTACTCCTCCAGGATCTGCCGCGGGCTGGACATGGGGGACTTGATCCGCGCTTCCCCCAGCTTCAGCAGGGTCTCCTCGGCGCCCGCCAGAATCTCCGCCGGGTCTTCCTCCCCCACCAGGCAGCGATTCATGAGGTGCTGCGCCGCGTAGATGATGCGCCGCAGCACCGATTTGTCCTTGACGATGCGGATATAACTTTCCAGGTTGACGATATGGGGCAGACCGTCGTCGAGCGAAACCAGGTAGCTCAGCCCGCCGCAGGCCTCCAGCTCGTCGAACCGCAACAGCTCGTTGGCCACCGTTACCCGATCGATCGATTCACCGCGCTCGTGCAGCCCGGCCATGCGCCGGAAGATGCGGCGGTGCTTGTCGAGGCTGAAATCGTCCGGCTCGAGGGTGCCGGCGGCCTGCACGTACAGGCTATCGTCCAGCATGATGGAACCGAGCACCAGGCGCTCGGCTTCGATGTTGGTGGGCAGGCCCTTATCCAGGCTGGTGGTCGGTGCTGACATCGGCTGGCGTTCTCTCTCCGCTTATTCGCTCCTGGAATAGTAATAGGTGTACTTGCTGTACAGTTCCGAAGCCCGCGCGGCATTGGCCACAATTCCCAGAACGTTGTTCTCACAAAGGGACTGGATGGCGCGGGTAACGTTGTCGAACGTCGTGGAGCCGATCTTCACCACCAGGATGGTGCCGTCGGCGAGCGTGGCCAGCAGGTTGGCGTCGGCCGAAAACAGCAGCGGCGGCGTATCGAAGATGGCCCAGTTGAACACCCGCGGCAGATTCTCGAACAGCTTGCGTGCCTGCCGCCGGTTCAGCAGCTCGAGCGGGTTCTTCACCGGGGTGCCCGCGGGCATGACATAGAGGTTCAGCCCCGCGATCCTGCGCAGCGCTCCGCCGAAGGAGACCTGGCCCAAAAGGTAATCCGACAGCCCGGGACTGCGCTCCACCTGGAGCAGCTCATGGACCACGGGGCGCCGCAGATCGAAATCCCCCAGCAGCACCAGGTGATCGGCCAGGTGCGCCTCCGACAGCGCCAGGTTCACCGCGGTGAACGTCTTGCCTTCGGCCGGCGACGGACTGGTGACCACCACCGTGTGCAGCGGCTGCAGCGATTGCAAGTGGTTCAGGCGCGTGCGCAGGGTGCGGAACTCCTCGGCGGGAGTCTCGTGCCCGCTGTGCATTTCGAGCAGGTGCGACTCGGGCGCCGGCTGAAATGGCACCTCGACGGCGTCTTGCAGCAGGTCGGGGTGAAACCCATCGGCATCGAGGGCGTCCGTTCCACCCGCCGCGGCCGGCGGCGGAACCTCGCGGGGCAGTCCTTCGCCTCCCTGGGATCCCGCCTGTGCGGCGCGGCGCAATGCATCGTGAACTCGACTCATCGTATCTCCCAGCGCCCGTCTACGTGCGGCCGAAATAGTAGTAGTACATCGATCCGCTCATCGCCAGGGTGCCCAGGATGATGGCGCTCGACCATGCCAGCCAGAACAGCCGCCGTTTCCGCCGCACCAGCAGGGCGTTCTCGAGCAGCGGAACGCTCGTCAGCACCGGCAGGTTGGTGTAGGCGCGCACGTCCTTCAAGTTCTTGAGCGAGGTATCCTTCATCTCTTTCATCCCCGCCAGGAAGAGCCCCAGCATCAGTCCCAGTCCCGTGCCTGCGGTGGCGATCAGCAGCCGGTTCGGCTCGGCAGGCTGCTCCGGCAATGACGCCTGATCGAGCACCTCCAGGTTTTCCCCCGCCTTGCGTTCTTCCAGGTTCAACGCCGTCTCGGAGAGTTCCTTCTTCGCCGCCATCTCCTCGTACTTGTTCTTGGCAATGCCGTGCTCGCGCATCAGGGCCGCGTACTTCTGCTCGTTGGCGGGACTCACTTCAATGCGCGCCTGGTAGATCTGGATGGTCCTGTTCAGTTCGGCCTGCTGCTTCAGCCGCTGCTCGATGTCCTGATCCTTGGCCTTAATCTGCGCCTGAATGGTGGCGATGCCGGACTTGATCTCCTCGAGCGCGCGGGCCGCCTGGGGATTGGTCGCCTTCTGGCGTTGGGCATCCGCGTCGGCCCGCACCTGGCGATCCTCTTCCGCCAGGCTGTCGCGCTCCCGCTTTAATACTTCCAGTTTTCTCAGGGTGCTGCGAATGTCGGGATGATCTTCCTTATAGATCTCCCGCGCCGCGGCCAGCGCCGTCTCCGACTCCAGAATAACGCGATTGAGCTGAATCAGCCGCTCGTTCATCACGGCCTGCGATCCCGCCCCGTACATGTTGGAGTGGATGAAGCTGGCCTGGTTGCGCAGATTCTGGAGCTGCGTCTCCAGCAGCAGCCGTTCCTGGCTGTTGCGGTTGATGGCTTCGTTCACGGAGGCGAGCTGCATCTGCAAGGCGTTCAGCGTCTGTACGTTGGTGCTGAGCTGCTCGGGCAGCCGCCCCTGGTTGGCCATTTTGAAGGCCGTGATTTCCGCCTCGATGCGGTCCAGTTCGTCTTTGGCCGCGCGCAGTTCGTCTCCCAGGAAGCTGGTGGTCAGGCTGGCCTGGTTGCGCAGCACCGTGACGTTCTGCTCGATGAACTTGGTGACCAGCTCCCGCACCACCGCCTGGGCCTTGTAGCGGTCGGAGTAGGCGAAGGAAATCCGGAACGCTGAGGCCGGGCGGGTGCGTGAAGACGCCGTGGAGGTCGATTCGAGGAGTTCGATGCGGATATTCCTCCTCATCTCCTCGACGATGTCCTCCATGGGTTTGCGCTGGCGCTCCCGCGGGTACAGGTCGAGCGCCGGCCGCTGGATCAGGTCCGAGAGGCTGCCGCGGCTGGTGATCTCGGTATGCATGGCCCCCAGGCGCTCCGCGATCTGGGAGGTCACGTTGCTCGGCACCAGCTTCTCCGGCACCTGGGGAGGGGTGATCCGCATCACCGCCGTGGAAATGTAGGTGTCGGGCCAGAAAAAGGCCGCCATCACCGCAATCACCAGGCCGGCGAAGGTGGGACCCAGAATCCACGACCGGTACCGCCGCAGCATGTCGATGTAGTCTTCGACATCCGGCGGGCGCCTGGAAACGCTCACATATCCGTGCGACGGTACCATGATGCAGCCAGTCCCCTTTGAAGGCCGCGATCCGGCCGGCCCCAGGCGTGCGCTTACGGCACGATGATCTGGTCGCCACTTTCCAGCAGAATATTCTGCTCCAGTTTCTTGCCGGCGATCACTTCCTTGTAGTTAAACTTGAACCGCTCGTTGCCCCGCATGACAACGATCTTTTTCGGGTTGGCGAAATCGCGAAATCCGCCCGCGTTTACCAGCGCTTCGAGCACCGTGGTGGGCACCGTCAGCGGGTAGGCGCCGGGTTTCTGGATCTCTCCGATAATAAAATACTTCTTGCTATTGACCTGGAGCACCGCGACGCTCACTTCCGGCTGCGTCATGTAGCGGTCCAACCCCTTGGCAATGGTGGCGGCAAGCTGTTCCGGCGTCAACCCGGAAGCCTGGACCTCGTTCACCAGAGGCAGGGAAATGAAACCATCCGGGCGCACGGGAAACTGCCCCGAAAGCTCCGGCTCCCGCCAGACTCGGATCAGCAGCAGATCCTCGGGACCGATCTCGTAGGTGCCCCCATCCGCTACGCTCGTCCTGGCGGATGCTCCGCTTTTCCCATCGGCCTTATTGGCCTTATCGGCCGCCTTGGCGGGCGGCTTTTGCTCTGTTTCGGCGCCGGCCAGCCCCGAGAAAACGCCGGACAGAATCAGGAAGGCAACAGAGAGCTTATACATTAGGGTGGCCCTAAAGCCATTTTCGGCGTGTTTTCGTACCTAAGCAGGCTCGCTACCTAGTGTACTGCAACTCCTGGTTGGGAACACACCGGCCCGTTCTACTGGCGGAGCCCGTATGGGCGGAGAACCTTCAGGGCACCGCGGTGCGCACCAGCACGGCGGCGCCTTCGATCGCAAAGGGGGCCGTATGGGGGTCCAGGCGCCAGGCCGAACCGGGGGTGAAGGACCGGCCCGCCAGCATCCCGCTTCCCTCAACGGCTACAAGCAGTTGCGGCGCCTCGGGGGAAGCGCACTCGAAACGGCCGCTGACCGTGAGGCGGTCGGTGATGAACCAGGGGCATGCCGCCAGCCGTTCAATGCCCGGCGCCACCTCGACCGGCGCGGATTTGCCCGGGTGCGGCCCCGGGCAGGAGACCTCCAGGGCCTTCTCCAGGTGTAGTTCGCGGGGCCGGCCGTAATCATAAAGCCGGTAGGTGATGTCGGACTGTTGCTGGATTTCGAGCAGCGCCAGTCCCGGCCCGATCGCGTGAATGGTCCCGGTAGGGGTGAAGATGGTATCGCCCGGCGCCACCGGAACCCAGTTCAGCAGCTCCTCGATGGCGCCCGAGAGCGCCGCCTCGCGCAACTCCTCCCGCGAGACCACGCGCTTCAACCCCAGCGCGATGGAGGCGCCCGGTTCGGCTCGCAGCACGTGCCACATCTCCGTCTTCCCGGGAGTGCCTTCGTGCGCCCAGGCATAGTCGTCCCCGGGGTGCACCTGTACGGAGAGCTTCTCGGAGGTGAAGACGAACTTCGCCAGGAGCGGCAGCGGCTCGCCCTCCGGGCCCAGGTACCACACCTCTCCGATCTTGCGGCCCGAAGGCTCAAACCACGGCGCGGTGTCGTAGACACCCCAGAGCTTGTCGCGAAAGGAGGGCTGAAGCGGCTCCGGTAGCTTCAACGGTACTCCTCGTCCAGTTCCGCGTGCAGCCGTTTGATGGCTTCCGCCTGGTCGGCGCGGCAAACCAGCGTGGCGTCCGGCGTGTGGACCACGATCAGGTCTTCGCAGCCCACTACGGCGACGAGGTGGTTCGGATCGCTGGATGCCACCAGGGTATTGGCGGCCTCCTGGAAGATGGCCCTGGCCGCGGAGGTGTTGCCGCGTTCATCGGCCGGCAGGGTGTGGGCGAAGGAGGGCCAACTCCCCACGTCCAGCCAGCCGAGCGGCATGGGGACCGCCGCCACCCGCACCTGCGGATCGCGCGATGCTGGCTCCATGACGGCGTAATCCACGCTCACCTTGCGCAGCCCGGCGTAGGTCTCTTCCAGCACGGCGCGGCGTTCGGGAGTATCCCAGGCCTCGGCGGCGCGGGTGAGTGCGGCGTGGGTGTCGGGCTCGTAGCGCC